>JAFGTF010000035.1 GCA_016934265.1 Spirochaetota bacterium | reverse complement strand
GCTCGTCTTAGTACGAAAGGGAACGCTCTGGGAAGAGACGCAGATAAAGGACCTGAAAGACCTCGGTATAGACGAGCTGAAGGTGACTCTCTGATATATGAATACGGCGGCGGTATATACGGGCGATGAGGGGTATATCATGTCGCCATCATTAAAGAACTCACAGAGCACTATTCCTCTTTTCGTTACAGCGGATAGCGAGTATCATAAGAGCGGATGAAATGACGTGCATTCTCGAAACGAGGGCGCACAATGTCAATGAAACGGGGATATGCGGATGTTCCAGACCGCCCACTATATTGCACTTTCGATAATTGGTTTAGGAATATGCGCCGCCGTTTCTTTCCGATGGCCTCAGAAGAGGGGGGCGCCCTACTGGCCCAGCAGCAAGCAGAAGGTGCGCAGGATGCTGGCCATGGCGGAGATAAAACGAGGTGAAGTGGTGTATGACCTCGGATGCGGCGACGGGCGCATCATAGTAGCGGCCGCGCGCCGCTTCGGCGCGCGCGCGGTGGGCGTGGAAATAGAGCCGTTCCGCTTCCTCTGGTGTCAGCTGTTGATCACGGTACTTGGATTACGGAAGAAAGTTCGAGTGATCCGTCAAGACCTGTTTGCGGTAGAACTCGACGATGCGGATGTGGTGGTCTGCTACCTGCTGCAGAGGACAAACGACAGGCTTGAGGAAAAGCTTGTACGGGAGCTCAAGCCCGGAACGAGAATCGTCTCAAACACCTTCCACTTTCCGACGCTTGCCTATACCAGAATGGACGTGGAATCGGACATCTGTGCGTATACGGTACGCTAGCGCCGTATTCTGAGTAGTAATGTACGGTAGACAAATCCCAAAAAGGCATTTTATTAAACCTCAATATTTTTTTCTGTCTGTTTTATGAAGATGAAAGAACGTTTAACGATGTTTGATTTTTTGAAATCGTCGGCATCCCTTATCGAATTACGAAAACGTGAGTATCATGGAAACGACATACGAATCGCGTATGCCGTCTTTGCCGATTCGGGCCGTGTTACGAGACGGTTTTGAGGTCGTCGCGAGGAGGCATCCCGGATCGCTGAAGACACAGGCCTTTGAAAGAGAAAAAACCGTACGTTCAGCGTGGGACCGGTGCGTGACCCTTTTTACGGTGCAGCGTTCTTCGACATTCGGATTGACAGTAAAACGCCGTACTGTTACGATTAGAAGGGTACTCAGTAACGAATTACGCGAACGAAGACCGCAGTAACTCGACGAACAGAATAAGGGAGGTATGTATGAGTAAAAAGATACGAGTCGGGATGGTGGGGTATAAATTCATGGGGAAGGCTCATAGCAATGCATGGAGGCAGGTGCCTGTTTTTTTCGATTCGCCGCTTGTTCCCGAGCTGAAGGCGATATGCGGAAGAGACGAGGAGGGAGTGAAGGCCGCCGCGGAGAAATACGGATGGGAGAGCTACGAGACTTCATGGAAGAAGCTCGTGGAGCGCGACGATATCGACATCGTGGATATAAATACGCCGAATTCGTCGCACGCGGAGATTGCAATCGCCGCAGCGGAGCACGGCAAGCACGTCTTTATCGAGAAGCCGCTGGCGATGAACATCGAGGAAGCGAAGCGGATTGCGGATGCGGTTCGGAAAGCGGGAGTGAAGCATATGGTAAGCTTCAACTACAGAAGGTTTCCAGCCCTCACATTTGCGAAGCAGATTATGAACGAGGGAAGACTCGGAAAGATTTTCCATTTCAGGGCCTTATATCTTCAGGATTGGATCGTGGATCCGGATTTCCCGCTTGTATGGCGGCTCGATAAAAAGACGGCGGGATCCGGTGCGCTTGGAGACCTCTGTGCCCATATTGTCGACATGGCGCTCTGGCTCGTCGGTGATATAAAATCCGTTTCGGCTACCGCGGAGACCTTCATCAAAAAGAGGAAGCTTCCCTCACAGGAAGGGGGCTTGAGCGCAAAAGCGGGCGAGAAGACGGGGGAAGTGACTGTGGACGACGCGGTGATCTCGCTTGCGAGGTTCGAAAACGGCGCCCTCGGCACATTCGAAGTAACGCGCTTCGCCATCGGCCATAAGAACGGCGGCGCGTTCGAGATAAACGGGAGCAAGGGAAGCCTCCGTTTCAACCTGGAGCGTATGAACGAGCTGGAGCTTCTTTCAGCGGAGGACGGAGACGAGCAGGGCTTTAAAACGATTCTGGTGACGGAATCGACGCATCCGTTCATGGCCGCATGGTGGCCGCCCGGACATATGATAGGGTGGGAACACTCCCAGATAAACCAGGTCTACCACCTCCTCGAATCCATCGCAGCCGACCGGATGCCCGAGCCGAGCATATATGACGGATTGAAGAACCAAGCCGTTCTGGAGGCGATGGGCCGATCGATGGAAGACGGCAGGTGGCACGAGGTCGAGAAGATGGACGGGTAGTGTTTCGAGTACGGTGCGGGCGGGACGATACCGGAATGTTCCGCCGTTGCGGATGCCGGATGAGGGCCTAATCAAACGGGGTGGATACGCGCGAAGCGGTAACGGCTCGCAGGTCGTATGGCCTTCGATGCGAGGAGTAGAATGGTATGCGAGAGCCTGACAAAGAAGAAGCAAGCCGGCAGAAAATCCTTGAAGAGCTTTCGGAAATGATAACGCGAATCGACACGAAAGGGATTCTGTTTCTCATGAAGCAGGCGAATATCCTCATATACAACCAGAATGTCGAATCTTTGAATAAAAAATTGAGTGGCATCGAGGCCCAGAAAAAAAAAGGGGTCCCGGAAGATATAAAGCAGTATGACGAAATAGATGAGGTGGAGATAGAAGAGAAGACGGGCGGTGAGAATTTTACCGTATCGGTAGGGGGAATACGGCTGTTTTTCACCCGCGAGGAGATGCGGTGCATGGTGAGGATTTGTCACGCCTCGGAAGACGAGATCGATGCCGCACGCCGGCTTTTCGCCTGGTTTTCCCGTGAGAGAAGCGATGTGCTCTCAGACTGCAGCATCACCGGTCACACGCACCGGTCTTTAAAACGCATCTACACCAAGTTGGTCCGTACATATAAAGTAAAAGAATGATTCCCCCTGGATCGGTTTTGCCCGGTATAGTCGTCTTTCAAACCGGTACTGAGAGCTCTAAGAGGATTTGGAACGAATGTAGCCGCCCTATTAAAACCCGTTTGGGTATCCCTGCCGCACAATCGGTGTCTGCATCAGATGGATACCGTCGTTTGCCGGTGTTATTTGTATGAATTCGGTTCGTAGTCCGATATATGATCTCGATGCACGTCTGTAACAACGATCAGGCTTCCAGGTTTTCCGCCCGCAACAGCTTTCATACTTTTGTGATCGAGGCTCCGCACCCTATACCGGCGGGTATATACACCGGGGGGGGAATAGTATTCAGACCGGTTTGTACCTGCCGGAAGATATAATACGGGCAAGACCTTGATTTTAATATTGATATATCGGAAATTATCAAGAATAGGATACGGTGTCGTATTGATTATTTCCCGGCACAGGACGAAGAACCGTAGTGCGAGCACGAAATCGTATCGTGCTGTTAAAACAACCTATACCCTGTTATAGTATATTAACGATGGCACTCTTCATGTGCGGTGATATACTGAAGACTGCTTTCAGCGAGATGCAGCCCTTTCTGGAGGTGTGGGAATGTCGCTGATCGATCTGATTAACAATATCGCCTGGCTTTTTGCCCTCGGCATCCTCTACAGCTTCCTCATGCGGATATGGAAGGGCGAATCCCTCAAGAAACGGATCGGCAGCGGTCTTCTTTTCGGCGCCGTTGCGATAGCAGGAATGCTCAACCCCATGCAGTTCAGTCCGGGAATTTTTTTCGACGGGAGGTCAATCGTCATCGGTCTTGCGGGTCTTTTCGGCGGCCCCGTTGCCGCCGCTATTTCCGCTGTAATGGCATGTTCCTTCCGCTTCTATCTGGGAGGTGCGGGGGTGATACCCGGGGTGCTCGTGATTGTATCCTCGGCAGTCATCGGTGTCGCGGGCCTTTACCTCAAAAGGAGGCTCCCCCGCATTAAGGAAGCGCTTTTTTATTACTTTTTCGGCTTCGTCGTCCATATTGTAATGCTCCTCTGTATGCTCGCACTGCCGCGTCCTGCGGCGGTCGACGTGCTGAAAGCGATCACGATTCCGGTAATGGCCATATTCCCCCTCGGCACGCTGTTGCTCGGCACGCTGCTCTCCAACGTGGATGCCGGTATCGCGGCCCAGAAGGCGATGCGGGAGGCTGAAGAGCGGTTCAGGCTCTTTATGCGCCATTTTCCAGGATGCGCGTTTATCAAGGATCAAAGCGGGCACGTTACCTACCTGAACGAGCAGTGCAGGGAATACTTCGGTGGCAAATCCGACGTCCTGGTCGGCGGGATGAATGACGAGTTCTGGCCGGGGGAGGTGGCGGAGAAAATCAGAAGGGAGGAGGAAGAGGCCCTTTGTGAGGGTAAAAACGTCAGGGTGATCGAACAGTTCCCACGGGAAGGGGGATTTCGTACCTACCTTTCGGAGAAGTTTCCGATCCTGCTTCCGGAAAGCGCTTCTGAGGTCGGTGTAGTATCACTGGATATTACGGACCTCAGGCGCGCGGAAGAAGAGATCGGGGAAGCAAGAGCACGGCTCGAGCTCGCGGTCAGTGCGGCCAATGTAGGTCTTTGGGATTGGGACCTCGAATCGAACAGGGTTTACTATTCGCCGGTATGGAAAAAGCAGATCGGCTACGAGGAAGACGAGATTTCGGACGATTTCGAAGAGTGGAAGAGCCGGGTCCATCCGGAGGACCTGGGCCGTATGCTTTCAGCTATCGACGCGTATTTAAAAAACCCCACGCATCGCTATGAGCAGGAGTTTCGATTCAGGCACAGGGACGGGGGCTACCGCAATATCCTTACCCAGGCGAAACTGCTGAAAGACGGGGAGGGGAAACCGGTGCGCATGATCGGATCGCATGTGGATATTACCGCCACGCGCAGGATCGAGAAAGAGCTTCGAAAAAGAGATATGCTCCTGAATGAAACGAGCAGGATGGCGAAAATCGGGGCGTGGGAGTTCGACGTAGCGACCCGGAAAGGGACATGGACGGAAGAGACGGCGAGGATACATGGATTGGATCCCTCTCAGGCGACCGGGGTTGAGCTGGGATTGAGCTTCTACAAGGGGAAATACAGGAAGACAATCGAGGCCGCGGTAGATGAAGCGGTCTCAAAAGGCAAGCCGTACGACCTGGAGCTTTTGATGACCGACACGCGGGGGGTAAAAAAATGGGTGAGGACCATCGCACAGCCCGTCACTGAAGGAGGCAAGGTGGTAAAGGTGAGGGGGATATTCCAGGATATAACCGATCGTAAGCGGGCGGAGGACCAAGTCAGAAAGCTCAACGAGGAGTTACGAAGATATGCCGAGGAATTGGAGCGGCGGGTGCAAGAAAGGACCGAAGAGCTGTCCGGTGCGCTCGAAAAGGCGCAGGAAGCCGAGCGTTTGAAATCCGTGTTCCTTGCGAGTATGAGCCACGAGCTTCGTACACCGCTGAACGCGATCATCGGCTTTACCGGCATCATGCTTATGGGCTTGGCCGGAGACCTGAACGCTGAGCAGAAGAAACAGCTTTCGATCGTGCAAGACAACAGCCGGCATCTTTTGGACATGATCAACGATATTCTGGATATTTCGAAGATCGAGGCGGAAAAGGTGGACCTTTCCGTCGAATCGTTCGATTTCACAGAGGTTGCCGAAGAGGTGACCGAAAGCGTGAAAACGACGATGGATGAAAAGGGCCTCGTGCTGGCCGCGGGCATTCCCGCGGGAACCACGATGCAAAGCGACCGGCGTAGGGTGAAACAGGTGCTATTGAACCTCATGAGCAACGCGGTCAAGTACACCGAGGAGGGGCATGTCGGGATACATGCCAGGCGGCTCGGCGGCGATATCGAAATCAAGGTGACGGATACCGGTATCGGTATTTCGGATGAAAACATGATACGGCTCTTCCAGCCGTTCCAGCAGGTGGACATGAGCCTGACGAAACGGTTCGAGGGGACAGGACTCGGCCTGTACCTCAGCAAGAAACTCACCGCCCTTTTGGGAGGGGAGATAACGGCCGAAAGCACGGTGGGAAAGGGAAGCACGTTTACCGTGGTCCTCCCGGTCTCCGTACCCGCCGGTAAGAAAGGGAGTGGAAAGTGAACGAGGAGGTCGCATACAGGCGTATTGAAATATTAATTGTATTATCTCCATAGTGGATGAGAATAAGAACATGAAAAGGGTGCTGGTAATCGAGGACAACGAAAGCAACAGATATATGATCAGATGCCTGCTGGAGCAGAACGGGTTCGAAATCGTCGAGGCGGTTACAGGGGAAGGTGGAGTCGAAGCGGCCGCTCGCGAACGGTTCGACCTCATTATCATGGACATCCAGCTGCCCGACATCAACGGTCTCGAGGCAACGCGAAGGATCCGGCAGTCTTCCGGGGACGGCGATGTTCCCATTATAGCCGTAACCTCCTATGCCATGACGGGAGACAAAACGAGGGCATTCGATGCCGGCTGTACAGCCTATATAGAAAAACCCATAGAGCCGGATAAATTTATTAAACATGTAAAAAAATATATAAAATTAAACAAGAAGGGCACACAGCCATGAATATTCTCATTGTCGACGATCAGGTGTTCAACTATGAGCTCATAAAAGCCATGCTCGAGCCGGAAGGGTATACGGTGCTTTTCGAAACGAACGGAAAGAGCGCCCTCCAAACGCTCCGGCAAAAGAAGGTCGATCTCATCATCTCGGATATCTTCATGCCGGTCATGGACGGGTTTCAGCTCTGCATGGAGTGCAAGAGCGACAGGGAGCTTAGACGAATACCGTTCATTTTCTATACCGCGACATATACCGAGAAAGAAGATGAGGAGTTCGCCCTGAGCCTCGGGGCGGACCGGTTCATCAGGAAGCCGATAGAGCCTGAAAGTTTTCTCGCCGAAGTCGGCGACATGCTGCGGGAGGTGAAGGATAAGACGATGCAGCCAAAAGTAGCGACGCTCGAAGACGAAGAAACCCTGAGACGGTACAGCCAGCGCTTGTCCACAAAGCTGGAAAAAAAGGTGGTGGAACTGCAAGAAGAAGTGGCCGAACGGAACAAGGCTGAAGAAAAGGTTAGAAGGCTCAACCGTTATCTTGAGAGCGTCATCGACAACGTGAACGTCTGGTTCAACGTGCTGGACGAAAAAAGACGGGTAACGATTTGGAACAAGGCGGCCGAACGGATAAGCGGCTATACAAAGGAAGAAGTAATGGGCAACGAAAAAATATGGGAATGGCTTTACCCGGATGAAAAGTATCGTGCCCAGATGACGAGTGCCGCTTTGGATGTCATCAAACAGGAGAAAGTACTGGAAGACTACGAAACCACCATTCGAAGCAAAGACGGAGAAGAGCGGATCATATCATGGTACTCTAAAAATCTCATAGACGAGCATGGGAAATCGGTTGGGTCCGTCTCCCTGGGCGTAGACGTCTCGGAACGTAAGCAGGCAGAACGGGCGCTGCGTAAAAGCGAGTCAGGCCTTCGTAAGGCGCAGCAAATCTCTCGCATGGGAAACTGGGAGTGGAATATCGTATCTGACGAGCTGATCTGGTCGGATGAGATGTATAAAATTTTCGGGGTGGAGCCGGGTGCATTCAAAGCGACGTACGAGGGATTCATCAAGGCGGTGCATCCGGATGACCGGGAGAAGGTGGATAAAACGGTTCATGAGGCCTTGGCCGCGAAGAAACCGTACGCCATTACCCACAGAATCCTCCTGCCGAACGGTGAAGTGCGTATCGTCAATGCACAGGGAGAGATAGAGTACGATGAGGCGGGAAACCAGGTTCGCCTGGTGGGAATTGAACAGGACGTGACCGAAAAGGAGCTCTCGGAAGAGGCAGTTCGCCAGCTATCCGCTGCGGTCGAACAGAGCCCGGTGAGCATCGTGATAACGGACAAGGAGGGTGATATAGAATACGTCAACCCGAAGTTCACCGAGGTAACAGGATACGGCTACAAGGAGGCTATCGGAAAGAACCCGCGTTTTTTGAAATCGGGAGAGCACACGCAGGCGTTTTACAAAGAGATGTGGGACACCATCACCTCGGGAAAAGAGTGGAATGGAGAGCTCCATAACAAGAAAAAAGGAGGGGAGCTGTACTGGGAGTCTGCGTTGATCTCACCGGTGAGGGACAACGAGGGAACCATCACTCATTTTATATGTATAAAGGAAGACGTCACGGAGAAGAAGAACCTCGAGGCCCAGCTCATTCAGTCTCAGAAGATGGAAGCGATCGGCACACTCGCGGGCGGCGTGGCGCACGATTTCAACAATATGCTCAGCGCGATCATAGGCTACAGCGACTTCCTTCTTATGAAAATGGACGATAATGACCAGTACAGAGGCATCATCGAAGAGATAAAAAAGGCCGGGAACAGGGCCGCGTCTTTGACCAACCAGCTGCTCGCCTTCAGCAGGAAGCAGGTGCTCGAGAAAACGGTGCTGGACCTGAACGACGTTATCAAGGACATGGAGAAAATGCTGAAAAGGCTCATTGGGGAGGACATCACATTTTCCACATCGTTCGATCCTTCGCTCGCCCCGGTCGAGGCGGACAAGGGGCAGTTCGAGCAGATAGTGATGAATCTTGTGATAAACGCCCGTGACGCAATGCCCGGCGGCGGAAATCTTTCCATAAAGACGGAAAATGTGATAATAGATCCCAGGTATGTAAAAGTTTATTCCTACGCACGGCCGGGCAGATTCGTGTGCGTGACGGTAGAAGATACGGGAGTCGGCATGAACGAGGAAACAGTCGCCAGTGTATTTGATCCGTTTTTTACCACGAAAGAAACCGGTACGGGCCTCGGGTTGTCGGTCATCTACGGAATCGTGAAGCAGCACAACGGCTGGATAAATGTCCACAGCGAGCCGGGTCGGGGATCGTCGTTCAGAACGTATCTGCCTGCAATCGGGATGAAGGGCGATAAGGCCCCGGAAGCGAAGGTTTCCTTGAAGGGACTAAAGGGAGAGGGTGAATGGGTGCTGCTCGTCGAGGACGATGCGCTGCTTCGAAACTTCGCAACGAAAGCGTTGGAGGAATACGGGTATGCGGTGTTCGTGGCAAAGAACGCAGATGAAGCGTTGAAGATCTACGAAGAGCATAAAGAGGAGGTCGGGCTCCTTTTCAGCGATGTGGTGCTTCCGGGAAAGTCGGGTATAGAGCTGGTCGAGGCTCTGCGTGAAAAAAATCCCGGGCTCAAGGTGATTTTGAGCAGCGGATACCTCGATGAGAAATCACAATGGCCTGTCATAAAAAAGAGGGGGTATCGATTCATGAACAAGCCGTATAACCTGGCCGATCTGCTTCACGCCGTAAAGGAGGTGCTCAAACAATGAGAACCGGGGCCGGTTTTACGATTTGACGATGCGTACGGGCGCACCCGCTTTGTCTCTTCATTCGGTTTTTGCGACCGTCGTTTTATACGACGACTCGTATCCGATTTCTCGGTCTTTCCCGTGCTGTTCGTATCGGACCCGCAGGCAGTAAACGTGAGAGTATTCCTTTTTTAAGAAAGAAGCGGCCTTCTACCACCCTTTTTTTCGAGGTTTGTACCCGTCTTCGTTTTACATCTTCTCGGCCGAACGGCTTTCTGAAAAGCGGCGTATCGGAACGGGGTATTTGGGGGCTAATAAAATTCAATTTTATTTATATTCAATAAATTAAACTTGACAAACAATCTTCGAAAGTGTAGAGTGGCAAGGATAATTAAAATATTTCTATTAGCGTGTAATGCGGTATGAATTGAACTCACCAGGCGAATCTTGCGATTTTAGAGAGCAGATCGATCTTTGAACGTTCTGCACCTCTTGTATGTGAACCAGCAAATAGTGAAGTCAGTCCCTCTTGACGTATCATCCTAGTACAGAGTGCAAGCAGAGTAGAAACAAAAGAAAGCGATAGTAACGCAATACATACGGTGGTCATTTTTCGAGAAACTGTTTATCGTGATTATCGATGATGTATCCTGCGGCAAGTTGTCTTTTGTGTGGAGGAAAACAATTCTCTGATTAAAGCGGCCCTAATATATCATCTCTTAGAATTGTTAGTATTAAAGGAGGTTTCTCATTTACAAAAATGAGATAACAAATATTAACATTTCATGGTAATAAAAGGGAGGAGAGGATGAAGAAAGAGGAAAAATCAAAAAAGTTCACTAGACGGCAGGTGTTGAAAATGGCGGGAGCGGCGGCCGCGGGTATAGCAGCGAGCAGTGTGGTAAGGCGTCTCGGCGGTCCCTCTAAAGCTTTCGCAGAAAGTAAGCCGAAGTCCAAGGAGGCTGCCCCCGAATTCGCTACTACTGAGGCGGGGAGGAAAGAGCTTGCACAGAAATACAAGAATGCCAAGCCCGGGGAAAAGTTCGGGTTTGGTCATATCACCTGGCATCTCGCGCAAGAATATGCGATCATGAACTACCAGTCCCAGCAGGAAGCAGCCGAACAGCTCGGTCTGAATTTCATGGGCGCGGTGGCCACCACCGATTCGGAATGGCTCGAGACGGCAGAGAGCATGATAGCGAAAGGGGCAAAGGGGTTACACTTGAACGTTCCTCCCATGTCTATTATGCCCGAGCTGTGTAGAATCTGCGATGAGAACAAGGTGTTCCTTTCCACAAACTTCGGGTACACAGGTGACGTGTTCCCCGGAGATTATGGGCCGCGTTGGGTCATTGATAATACGCCCCTGTCAGCCGAGCAGACGTATCCGCCATTGACGCTGCTGATGGAGAAGATGAGGCAGAACGGTAAAACGAAGCTTTTACACCACCAGGCTTCCAAGACCGCGGCAACCGTCTCTACCGTCTACATTAACCTGGGAGTCTTCATGGCATGGAAAAACTATCCGGAGATGAAGCTGCTTGGCCACCAGTACGGTGAGTGGGGTTATGAGGGAGGTAGGAAAGCAGGCGAGGCATGTCTTGCTGAGCGAAAGGATTATGAAGGGTTCTGGGGTGCCAACGACTCGCAGACCACAGGTGCGTTGAGTGCACTGAAAGACGCCGGCGTTAACATCGGTCCGTTCACGGCGTCAAGAGACATGGAATTGACCACAGCGCAGGAAATACTAAAGGGAAATTTCCTGGTCACCTCCGGATTCGCCATACCATACTTCGGCGGAAGAACGGTCTCCATGCTGTACGATATGTGTGTCGGTGCGTGGTACCCGCTGCGGGATGAGATGATTCAAGCAGGGAGGCTGGACTGTTACGGCAGACCGGGTGAAATCGAAAAGCTGGCCGAGGCTTCGGGCATAAATAAAAACCCGAGCTTCTCTATAGGCCCGACCAAGGATAACATAGACAAGATATTGATACATTTCAAAGAGGATAAGCCTCAGTATCCGTACGACTTCAGGCTGTTGTCCCTTTCAAAGTGCGAAGAGCTTGGTCTGAAATATGACCGCCACGCAGGGGGAGGAACCGTACTGGCCCCCCTCTCGCATAACTACTACTTTCCGGCAAAGCTCAAGAAGTTCGGAAGCCTCGATGCTGTCAGGAAACATGTCGGTGCGCTCCACAAATATTTTTTGGACTTCCATATTGACACGTGGAAGGAAGCGGAGGAATATGCCAAGCAGTTCCCGCCAGAGCTGAAGACGGCAACCGACTGGCAGTAAAGGCAGGTATTACGTGAGTACGCAGTGAGTGAGGGGAGTATGTAGGGGAATGAGTAACGAAAAAAGAGCTGATCGAGTATTAAAAGCGACCAAGTAGTGGTATATTGAAATTAACGCGTGTTTATTTATGAGTTTGATTTCGGTGTATTCTGCTACTTGAACGGCTCTTGCTCCCCCCTTATACTCCCCTCTTTTTAAACCTTACGTGAGTCTCGTTAAAAGGATGGGAGGTTGTCAGGAACTATGAATACCTATGGTGATGCCGATGGATGACGGATTATTGGAAGTAAGAGAGGTCTCCAAAACCTTCGACAGGGTGGTACATGCCCTGAATGATGTCAGTATAGAGGCCCGTGAAAATGAAATAGTAGGCGTTGTCGGAGAAAACGGAGCGGGAAAATCCACACTCATGAAGATACTGGTAGGCGTGTATTCTCCAGACAAGGGGGAAATGTATCACAAGGGGAAAAAGGTCCCGTTCCCAAGGAATCCAAAAGAGGCGGCAAGGCGGGGGATATCGATAGTGTACCAGGAAAACGGTGTGATACCCTGGCTGAAGGTATATCAGTTCCTCTTTCTAGGCCATGAGGACAAGTATATAAAGCTTATGAAATTGCAGATGGATAAAATGAGGGAGCAGGCCTGTAGTATTCTGGAAGAGTTTCATGTTGCGTGCAATGTTGAGTCATTTATGCATGAACTGCCGCTTTCCACCCAGAAGATGGTTGAGATTGCACGAGCTATACTGGGAGTGCGATTGGAGAGCGAGGACACAGACACGACACCGATCATCATACTCGATGAACCGACTTCGCCTCTGACCGACGATGAAAGCAAGGAGTTGTTCAGGGATCTTTTAAAAATGAAAAAAAATGCTTCCTTCATCTTCATTTCGCACATAATCCCTGAGGTGATGGAATTCACGGACAGAGTGCACGTATTGCGAGACGGGAACCTAGTTGCACAGTATGACTTTTCCAAACAGAAGATGACGGAGGAAGACCTTTTCAGAGCCATAGTGGGTAGAAAATCATCGGAATATATCTCAAGAACGGAAGAAAAGAAGGTTGCAGGCAGGAAAGTAGTCCTGTCAGCTAAGAATCTTACGAAAAGCGGACATTTTTATGACGTCTCATTCGATCTCTATAAAGGAACGTGCATGGGATTTTTTGGCCCGGCGGGGTCAGGCAAAAGCCAGATAATACGGACAATTGCCGGTCTTTTAAATTTTGATGAAGGGGAGCTTAAAGTCAAAGATCAAGAACTCAAGGCCGACGAGCTCCCCCACGTAAGGCTTGCAAGGGGTATCGGGTATTTCTCCGGTGAAACAGGTAAAGAGCTGTTCCTCAACTGGTCTATTGCAAAGAACATCTCGATAATCAACATGGAGAAAATACTGGGAAAGATCATTCCGGTAATTCACTTCAACGCCGAGAGGAAAATGGCTGAGAACATCGTAAAGAAGCTGGAAATAAAAGCCCCGGGAGTAGGAACCGATTGCTACTCGTTGAGCGGCGGTAATAAACAGAAGGTTTCCGTGGGGAAGTGGCTTGAGAGAAACCCGGATATACTTCTTTTAGACGATCCAACGATAGGGATAGATGTAGGGGCCAGAGAGGACATCTACGAGGTATTGCTGGAGATGAAAAAGAAGGGCATATCAATGATCCTGGTTAGCGACGAGCCCAAAGAATACTCCGTACTCTGCGACAGGATAATGTTCGTGAGGGAGGGAAGGATTCAGAAAGTTCTCGGGCCCGAGGAGTTCAGAAAGGTGATGTCAACGTGAATAAACAAAACAATCAAAAGACGGTACTCGGAGTCATAAAGAAAACGTTGAAGATGCACCCTGTTATTATCGTTTTTCTGGCCCTTTTAGTGATTTTCGGGAGCATATATCCGGGAAGTTTTTTCAGCCCCATTAACTTCAAGGCTATTCTCAGACAGTTTGTAACACTTACGCTGTTTGCGCTCGGCCCCTCATTTGTGGTATTGACCGGACGCCTGGACCTGTCATATGTCGGGGTCTGGATGCTGGGAGGCACTCTTGTATGGCTGTTAAAGCCGATATTGGGGATATTCGCAATCATTATGATCCCTGTTACGGGAGTTTTGACGGGACTTTTCATCGGCGTGATACAAACTAAGGCGAAAATACCGTCCTTTATACTGACGTTGAGTTTACTTGTGACCTACACGGGATTGGCGGCCCTGATCGCAGGGGGATATCCGCGGGCCGTCGACGGGTACGGGTTCATAACCGCCCCCCTGATACGCGCAATTCCCTCCACCTTCCTGTGGTCCGTCCCCCTAATCGTAGCCGCCGTGTTTCTCATGAAATGTACGAGGATGTGTGTATATCTGAACGCTATCGGATCGAACGAAGAAGGGGCTCGATTGGCCGGAATAAACGTTGATAAGTACAAAATACTGGCTTTCCTGCTGAGTGGAATTTTTACAGGAATAGGAGCGATCATCCTTTTCCAGCATCTCGGCGGCTCGGCACAGGTAGAGCTCAAGCTTAATAATATTGTTTGGCCTCTGGTGGCGATTGTCCTTGGTGGAACGCCGCTTACAGGGGGAAGCGGCGGACCACAAAGAACACTGCTCGGTGCGATTACGTTTACCATTTTTTACCGCGGTTTGTATCTTACGCCGCTGCACCCCACTATGATAACGCTGCTGGTGGGAATAGTGTTGATTGTTGCTATTATAATAAGCGCAAGAGGATTAAAGGGAGTGACGGTCACATGACGCGAGAAAAAATATTGACTAGACCAAACCTTTCTGTGGAATGGTTTCGAAATAATACGACCACAATCGGGCCGATAATTTTTGTGATTGCGGTTGTGGCTATTTTCCAGGTCATAAACCCATCCTTTCTCAGCTATCAGGGAATAATAACGCTCGTCTATGCGATGTCATATTTCCTCATAGCCGCCTGCGGATTGACCTTCGTCATAATGACCGGGTCCTTCGACTTCTCAGTGCCGAATATGCTGAAGCTTTCAGCCCTCATATGCGTCCTGTATATCGAGAAGATCGGATTACTGGTAATTCCAGTGGCCCTGCTCGTATGCCTTGTGTTCGGTTTCATCAACGGCCTGCTTCTCGCAAGGTTCAGGGTTCCGTCTTTTTTAGCAACACTCGGCATTTCAATTGTCCTGGACGGAATAGCATGGTATCTCTCAAAAGGCCATCTCCAGATTATGCAGGATGTGAAATTCAGAAGCCTTACAACAACCTTCATTGCAGGGTTTCCTTCTATACTGTACTGGGGTATAGGTATTTGGATTATTTGTACTTTTTTAGCCTTGGCCACGGCGTTCGGGAGACGCACATACGCGGTCGGGGGAAACCTCGAAGGGGCCGGGCTCTCTGACATAAATGTTGCACGGCAAAGAATTTATGTCTTCATGCTCAGCGGGTTTCTCTCCGGGCTTGCGGGTGTTTTATACATGTCACAGATGGGCGGCGGTTCGGTGAACATTGGGGCCGATATGGCTATACCGCTTTTTGCAAGCGTGGTCGCGGGTGGCACAGCACTCACGGGAGGAGTGGGTGGCCCGCACCGAACCCTGCTGGGAGTGATCATTATCACATGGATTCAAGCCGGGATGTCGATGCTTGCAATCGGCAATGATATTCAGATGCTTACGTTCGGCTTGATCGCAATCGGAATGAGCATAGCCACTATAGATAGAAAGAGGATAAAGATCGTTAAGTAAATTGTACCCGCTTGCCCATAAACAGCAAAGCACAAGGTCCAGCTTTATCGTTACTCTCCGGTGCACAATCGAGAGAATACATCCGTATCGAAGAAGATCCAATCTCCATGGAACAGAGAACCGTAATGCATGAAGCTGCTTCCCGGCCGTGCAATGAAAGTATTGGTTTTGCTGTGATTGCCGGTGATTTTTTTCATAGAAGGGTTACTATACTGAAAAGGGGGAACGTGTTATGAGGTTAAAAAACAAGGTTGCCGTCGTTACCGGGGGGGCAAACGGGATAGGTGAAGCGTATACGACGGGTATCGCGAAAGAAGGTGCGGCGGTCGTTATAGCCGATCTTGATGAGAAAAGAGGAAAAACGATCGCCGATGAGATCAAAAAGTCGGGCGGAAAGGCGATGTTCGTCCGAACGGATGTGAGCAAAAAAAGTGATGCGGAGAAGATGGTCCAGTCGGCGATACGAGAGTTCGGTTCGATCGATATACTGGTCAATAACGCGGGCATACTGTTCACCGCCCCGTTTGAAGAAACGACGGAAGATATGTGGGACAAGCTCTTTGCGGTGAATGTGAAGGGGCTGTTCTTCTGCTCGCAGGCGGTCGCACGGGAGATGAAAAAAAAGAGGAGCGGAAAGATCATTAATATATCTTCCATTGCCGCTATCGGGGCTCAGGCCGGGCTCTGCGCGTACAGCTCCACGAAAGGGGCAGTGCTGCCGGTTACCCTCGTATTCGCACTAGAGCTCGCGGGGTACAACGTGCAGGTCAATGCGATACTGCCCGGAACGACCGATACCGGCATGGCCAAGGCTGCCATGGCCGATCCGGAATGGACCCGCCAGATCACCGCGGGAATTCCCATGAAGAGGCTCGGTGAAACAAAAGACCTTTTGGGAGCGGTTCTGTTCTTCGCATCTTCGGATTCCGATTACTGTACCGGACAGACACTCATAGTGGACGGCGGGTATTCCATGGTATAGTCCATTGTCGAGACCACCCGTCTGTTTACGTCGGGACTAGCTTTTTTTCCGAACAGTATCGGCAACTGATGCAATGAGCACCTCCGTTTGAAAGTAAATCGCCGTGTGTGCGGAACACAATATTTGTCTTTTGGGATATGGTGGAAATAAAAGCCTAAAAAGGAGAAACGTATATGGATTTGAAACTCGATAAAAAGGTCGCCCTGGTTACCGCTTCCACGGGTGGAATCGGCCTGGAGATTGCCCGCTTTTTAGCCCATGAAGGGGTAACCGTTATTATCAACGGCAGGACTCAGGAGACAGTCGACCGTGCGTGTGAAAAAATCTATTCGGAATACCCTGATGTGAAACTATTACAATTGGTTGCAGACAACGGCTGTGAAGAAGGGTACAAAAAAACTATCACCGCGTATCCTGAAGTTGATATTTTGATCAATAATCTCGGAATTTATGAATCCGTTGACTTCTTCGACACAAAAGACACTCAATGGCGGCACCTCTTTGAGGTGAATGTTTTAAGCGGTGTTCGTTTGGGAAGGCATTATCTAAAAAAAATGCTGTCGAAAAACAGCGGGCGAATTCTATTCATATCATCTGAATCCGCGATAAATCCTGCTCCGGAAATGGCGCATTACAGTGCGACCAAGCTCATGCAGCTTTCCGCTTCTCGGAGCATGGCCGAGCTGACAAAAGGAACAGGCGTAACGGTAAATACCATTATGCCCGGCTCCACGAAAACAGCCGGAGTTGAAAAATTTATTCAGGATGTTTTTCCGGGTGTGGAATATGAAACCGCGGAGAAACGTTTCATGAAAGAAAACCGCCCGACTTCATTAATTGCACGTCTGATACGTCCCGAGGAGATCGCCGTCTTTGTGACGTTCGTGTGCAGCCCTCTCGCATCAGCCATCAACGGCGCGTGCCTGAGAGTCGACGGGGGGCTCATTAGAAGCGCCGTGTGAATGGTGTAACGCTAGGAAAGAGAAAGGAGCGGGCTTATGAAAGGCGGCGAGCTGGAAGGTAAGGTTTCTGTGGTGACGGGAGGGGCGTCCGGGATAGGAGAAGCTGTCGGAAAAATATTAGCGCTGAACTCCTGCAGGGTGGTTCTGGTCGATATAAACCGGGAGCGGTTGAAGAAGGTCGTCGAGGAGATAACGGCGTCAGGAGGCGGTTGCAGGGGCATGCATGCCGATGTTTCCGACGAGCCGCAGGTTGTAAAACTTTTTTCGGATGTGATGAAGGAACACGGCCGAGTGGATATTCTCGTAAACAGCGCGGGCCGGGACTCTCTTTCACCTCCCGTTGCGGAGGTTACCCTTGCGGAGTGGGAAAAGACAATCGATGCAAACCTCAAGGCCGTGTTCCTGTGCTGCAGGGAAGCTTTCAGAATTATGGAGAGACAGGGAGGGGGTAAGATCATCAACATGGGATCGACTTCCGCCAAGATGGCCTCAGGCCCCGGCCACAGCCCGTACAGGGCTTCGAAACACGGCATGATGGGCTTGAGCAAGAACCTGCTGTTAGAGGGGATGGAGAAGAACATCAATGTTACGGTAGTGAACCCCTCCCATGTGAAAACGCCGATGACGGAAATCATAGACAGGGGCTTATACGACGAAGACATACCGGCGTATCTTGAAGGGTGGCTCGATGAAAAAGAAAAAAGGGAGGGAATTTATGAAAGCTGTATCGACGTGGAGAATGTCGCTGAAATCGTACTATTCCTCGCTACCAGAAACAGTAGTGTGACGATTCCACAGATCGCATTATATCCGACGCATAAGATAAAAAGATACGGAATGGAGGTTTGAAAAACGGCACGTGATGAAACCGCGGAGCCCCGTGTGCGAGAGCGAGACCCAAAAGAGAAATGAAAGGACAGCAAGGTCCGTAGGGGAGGAAACATGAACAAGAAGTATGTTATGGCCATTGATCAGGGAACAACGGGAACCAGGGTCATCCTGTTCAACAGAGACGGTGATATCCACGCAATGGCCTATCGTGAAATAAGGCAGTTCTACCCGAACCCCGGGTGGGTGGAGCACGATCCGGTTGAAATCTGGGGTACCGTTCTCTCGTGTGCGGAGGAAGCGTGCAAGAAGGGAGGGACGAATCCATCGGAGATTGCCGCGATCGGAATTACCAATCAGCGGGAGAGCACCATCCTCTGGGAAAGAGATACGGGCCGGCCGATACATAACTCGATCTGCTGGCAGTGTAGAAGGTCTGCGGGCATTTGCGACGAACTGAAAGAGAAGGGATACGGGCGGAAAATATCGGAAAAAACGGGGCTTCTCATCGATGCGTATTTCTCTGCGACGAAGATCATGTGGATCATGGACAACGTCGAAGGAGCACGGAAAAAGATCGAAAGCGGGAACATCTGCATGGGGAATATCGATTCCTGGATCATATGGAACCTGAGCAAAGGAGCATACCACGTCACCGACTATTCCAATGCGTCGCGCACGCTGCTTTTAAACATCCACACCCTTTCCTGGGACGAGGAGATCCTGAAATGGACGGGGATCCCCCCCCACATTCTCCCGAAACCGTTACCGTCCAGCGGGGTCATGGCCCAGACCGATCCGGATATTTTTTTCGGGGCGACCGTTCCCATAGCCGGTGCGGCGGGGGACCAGCAGGCGGCGACCTTCGGACAGGCCTGCTTCAAACCGGGAATGGCGAAGAACTCGTACGGAACCGCGCTTGCGCTCATGATGAATATCGGAGAAAAGCCGATTCCGTCCAGGCACGGGCTTACCACGGATCTCGCATGGAAGATAGGCGACAGGGTGGAGTATGCGCTGGAAGGGGTCATATTCATCGGCGGGGCCGCGATCCAGTGGCTGAAAGACGGCCTGGGTATTATCAAGAGCTCCGCCGAATGCAGCGACCTCGCACGGAAGGTGCCGGACAACGGCGGCGTATACCTGGTGCCGGCGTTCACGGGTTTGTGCGCGCCGTACTGGGATATGTACGCCCGGGGCACCATCGTCGGTATTACCAGGGGTACGACGAAGGAACATATAGCCCGGAGTGCGATGGAATCCATCGCGTATCAGACGAGGGACGTTCTGGAAGCGATGGAGGCCGATTCGAAAGAAAAAGCCCGGTCGCTGCGGGTGGACGGCGGTGCAACCAAGAGCGATTTTCTCATGCAGTTTCAGGCGGACATACTCGGCATCGAGGTAGTTCGTCCTGCGATCACCGAAATGGCCGCGCTCGGGGCGTGCTACCTGGCGGGGCTCGGCGTCGGGTTCTGGAAAAGCCGGGATGAGATCGCGCGGCAGTGGAAGATAGAAAAGATCTTCCGGCCGGCTATGGATAAGAGCAGGCGCGAGGAGCTCTATGCGGACTGGAAGAGGGCCGTCGAACGATCTTTCAAGTGGGAGAAGCCATATACCGAATAGCAGGTGACAATAACAGTTTTTCGATCAGAAGAGGAGCATACAGGGTCGGTAATTGCGTAGAACCGGAGGGAACAGTCGCAAGATACTGCACGGCCGGTTTTGTTAGTCGAACCGGACTCAGGCGCGAAACGGTGCCGTATTTCTTCTGTGTCTATCATTGTAGTACCCGCCGTTGATGTTTGTCGTCTACCCGGTATCTGTTTTGCCGTTTTCCGCTTCTTCTTCTCATCCCAACGGCGCATCAAAGAGGTTATCCCCGCAAAGGGCGCAAGGGCGATCACCGTGATTCCGAACGGTCCGAGCTGCCGTATAGTGGATTTGGTGAGGCTGATGACGGCCTCTTCGGACGGAAACCATGTATCCGGCCGAACCACGCCCGGGCTGCCTGAGTTTTTAGATGCTATTACAGGTTCGCTGTTACGATAAAAGAATGTGGATTCAATGATGGGTTTTTAGGTCGGGATTTTGTTACTATGGGGCAGGTTTGGGGGTAATAGATGCATCCAATAGTGGATGAGGTTATCAAAAGGATCGATTCCTGGAGAGGCAAAAAGATACGGCACGAGCCTCTTGGAGGCGGTATTACTAATCACAATTTTACGGTGTATGTTGACGATAAACCTTATGTGATTCGTATCCCGGGGGCGGGAACGGAAATATTTATTGACCGCGACAATGAACTCGATTGTTCGATACAGGCGGGAAAAACCGGAGTTAGTCCTGAAGTCATTCATCATTTAAAACCTGAGAACATATCGGTGGTTTCTTTTATTAAAGGAAAAACATTAACTACGAGGCAGATAAAGGGAGATGATGATCTTATCGTACGGATCATCAAAGCGGTAAAGATCATTCATGAAAATGCTGTTTTTAAAAGCACCTTCAATCCGTTTGATACAATTAGGAAATACAGGGGTTTTGTTGAAAAATATGATGCGCCGCTTCCTGAAGACATAAATTGGATGTACGACCTGTCGGATGAAATCGAGAAGGCTATGAACAGGAATAAATCCGCAGATGTGGCATGCCACAACGACTACCTTTCGGAAAACTTCATTGATGATGGAAAGAATATATGGATCATCGACTGGGAGTACGGCGGGATGGGAGACCGCTATTTTGACCTGGGAGATTTCGCTGTAGAGCACCCGTTCAGCAGGGAGCAGGAAGAATTGATAATCAGGGAGTACTGCGGAGATATACGTTATGATAGGCTTTCCAGAATGCAACTTTATAAGATCATAGCCGATCTGTGGTGGAGTATATGGGCGATGATCCAGTCGAAAATATCAAAAATCGACTTTGATTTCTTACAGTATGGAACTGCCCGCTTTAACAGACTGCGGAAAAACGCGTGCGATTCAGATTATAGAAATTGGATTGAAGCAGTATATCGGTAATTAAAAAGACCCGGATAGTCTAGAAGCTAGCCGGGTCTTTTTGATCTCTGTGCGGTTAGCCTTTCAGCCTCCTAGGTAGGCTTTTTTCACGTCATCGTTTTTACTTAGCTCCTTTGCCGGGCCGGATAGAGTTATATCACCGCTCTCGATAACATAGGCATGCTGGGCGAGAGCCAGAGCAAGTCGTGCGTTCTGCTCAACGAGAATTACCGTCTTGCCCTCTGTCTGAATGTCTTTTATGATTTTTCCAATTTCCCCACACATGATGGGTGAAAGTCCCAGCGAAGGTTCATCCATGAGGATTAGTTTGGGTGCCGACATGAGCGCGCGTCCCATGGCTAGCATCTGCTGCTCACCCCCGCTTAAGGTTCCGGCTGCCTGCCGCCTTCTTTCTTTAAGGCACGGGAAATGCCTGTAGACTACTCCCTCCAGGTTTTTTTGAATCTCGTTCTTATCCCTACGCAGAAATGCACCCATTAGGAGGTTTTCTAGAACAGTCATTTGAGGAAAGACCCGTCGCCCCTCGGGAACCATGGCAATCCCCAATGCATTTATCGCATGCGGAGGCAGCTTGTCTATTCTCTGTCCTTTATAGCGGATTTCTCCAGTAGTGGGGTGCTTCAAGCCGCTGACGGCGCGTAGTGTGGTAGATTTACCGGCTCCGTTCGACCCAATAAGGGTAACGATTTCACCATCTTCGACAGTTATCGAGATGTTTCTGACGGCAGGCACCTTATAGTAGTGAACCGTGATATCTTTAATCTCAAGTAGCAACTTTTTCACCTCCCAGAGATGTGATATCTTCAGTCCCCAGATACGCAGTAATTACAGATTCATCGTTCTGTATTTCAGCGGGAGTTCCTTCGACGAGCAGTTTTCCGAAATCGAGCACGCTGATATACTTACAAAGTTCCATAACAGATCTCATATCATGCTCCACTATCAGGATGGTAATGCCCTGCTGGTGCACTTTTCTTATTAGATCTATCATTTGTGCTTTTTCAGTGGGGGTCATGCCGGTCAAAGGCTCATCCAGCAGCAGTACCTTGGGTTCACATGCTAGTGCAATGGCAACACCCAAAGCTCTCTGGTGACCGTGAGGCAGGTTTGTTGCCAGCTCATTTTTTAGGTGTCCCAGCCCCATGAACTCCACTATTTCTAAAGCCTTTTTAATATTAACCTCTTCTATTTTTTTAACCGCGCCGGCAAACACGCTGAAGATATTTTCTCTGGCATGAAGATGGCGGGCTGCGGTGACATTTTTTAGGACTGAAAAATTAGGGTAGAGGGCAGTGCGCTGAAAAGTGCGGACCAGTCCCATTTCAGCTATCTTGCTTGCGGCAAGGCCGTCGATACGCTTGCCCGCCTTATAGAATATCTGTCCTGAGCTGGGTCTGTACACTCCGCTGATGACATTGAAGAGGGTGGTCTTACCCGCACCGTTCGGACCGATTATTCCTCTTATTTCGCCTTCCCGGATAGTGAGATTAAGATTGTCTATCGCGGCAAGACCGCCGAAATACTTGCTTACTCCCTTCACTTCAAGTATTGACATATGCCCCCTCTCCTTTACGTCGGTATGAGGTCAATAGAAATTGCAATAGTCGATTTTTTAAAAATTATATTTCAGAGAAAATCAACCTCCTCAAGTGCTATTTTATTATCGCCCTCACCATGCGACTTTTACTCATTATACTGCTTCTCATTTCATTACCAATCAGACTATCGGAGGCAACCTCATTCTGCTTCCGCTGTTTGCACGCCCCGCAGCCTTCGCAACCGAACGGCAGCCTTCGCGACCATACCCTCTAATCCCCCGGGCATAAAGAGCAGGACCAATATCATGGCAATGCCGAAGAACATGGGCCTTATCTGTATTAACGGGCGTGAGAGCTCGAAAAGGGAGTACATCACAGATACCCCTAGTACAGGACCCCAGAAGCTATTGGTACCGCCGACCACTATCCAAATGAGAAGGTACAGCATGGTGGTTATGTTGAATAGCTTCGGGTCCACTGCGCCCAGCCGGTGAACAAGAAGGCCACCGGCAATACCGGCAAAGAACCCACCGATGGCACATGCCAGGAGTCTCTGTCTCGGGATGCTTATCCCGGTAGACGCCGCCAGCAGCGGGTCCATGGAGACAGCTTTAAAGGAATCACCTATCCGCGATCTCTCCAAGCGATACAGCATATACATTATGATGAGCATCACCCCCAGGCTGAAGAAGTAGTAGGGAATACGTGCACTGAAATCTATTCCTGCCACTACCGGAGGGTAAGGGATGTCTATTATCCCCGTGGATCCCCCAAACGGGTTACGAAATTTCATCCAGCTCAACCTGATCAATTCAGCCAGCCCATAGGTTGCGATATAAAATCCCCACCCCTTTGTCCTCAGAAGGACCGATGTAATAGCCACTCCAGCCAGGCTTGCCACCGCCCCTCCCAGTGGAATGGCCGCAAAGACCGGAACACCGAGATTCTTTGCCAACATGCCGCTGGTGTAGGCGCCAACGCCGTACAGCACAACATGGTACAGTTGCCAGTCATGTATCGTGACTATCAAGCGGTAACTTTGGGCGAGGATCATCCATATAAAGTAAATCATGGCAACCTCAACCAGATATGGCCTGGCAAAAAAGGGCAAAATACACAGCAGTATAATTGCGAATACCAGAGCCCCAATCCTGTAACTTCTTATGTTAGGTAACGACATGTCCCATTAACCCCTGTGGTCTTATTGCTAATACGAGAGCCATAACGGCAACAGAAACCATCATTGCTGTAACGCCGTCAACGAGCGTGGTAACGAAGGTTATGATAAAGCCCAAGAGAATCGAAGCGAGAGTGACACCCCCAACGCTTCCCATCCCTCCTACAACCACTACGATGAGGGCAGGCAGGATTATATGGCCTCCCAGCGCAGGGGTTACCGCATATATCGTTGACATGATCCCCCCGGATATACCTGCTAAGGCACCGGCAATGGCCATGGCCAGCGCCGTCATCCTGTTGATGTTTATCCCCTGTAAAGAGGCTGCTTCCGGGTCCTGAGCAACTGCACGCAGTGCACGCCCCAACCTGAACCAGCGCATAAAAACCAGGAGTCCCCCAATGCACGCAATGGCAAATGGTATTACTATGACCCTCTGGAAGGACACCGATGCACCAAAAAATTTAACGGCACGCATATAAGGGCTGGGGACTTGCCTCATATGGCCCCACCCCCACACCTCACCCATAAAAACCTCGAAAACAAACATCAACCCCGCGGTAGCTATAAAACCTCCGACCACATCTCCCCGCAATGGCCTGAAAATGCCTCGCTCAACTGCTAGACCGATGACAGCCCCTATCCCTACGGCTCCTGCCACTGCAAACCAGAATGGCCAGTCATGCAAAGCATAAAGTGCGTATACGGTATAGGCGCCTGCCATGAAGAAGTGACCATGGGCCAGATTTGCCATCTGCATCACGCCAAAGGCCAAAGTGAGCCCCACGGCTATCATAGCATACATAGCGCTCACTGCTCCCGCATTAGCTATGGTTTGAAGTAAAAGTTGACTGTTCATACTTTATCTTAACCTCTGATAGATCTTACTTATCCGAATTACTAGTTTCCACGGGGGAGGTGTTCAAAACCGCCCCCGTGGATTGGGTATTAGCGCTGGTAATACATCTGTCCGCGCTCTTCTACTGCTTTAAGTACTACGGGCTTGATGGATTCGTACCAGGGCTCGAAATTCAGATGAGCAACGATGCGCTTATCTTTAGCCTTGAGATCAAACATGCACATGGGAACAGGCTCTTCAATCATGTTATCTATCCCAAACATCTCCTTGCCGCTCATGTGCCCCGGGCCGAGGATGGTGGGAAAAGAAGGCTGTGCCCTCAAAGCAGCCAGTACGGCATCGTTGGAAGGCCACTCTCCCGGTGTTTCCTTTCCGGCAATCTGGGCGCCGATGCACCACGGTATGAGCCATATCATGTGGTCCCAGTCGATGCCGGTCATGGTGCGCTTGACGTCCTCAGGAGCCCCCGGGCCATATCTTGCGTTCCACACGTTGGTGAAAGAAGCCTGCCATGAAGTTTCACCCCACCACGGGTCATCCATCAAGGGGAAGCTGTCTATACCCTTTTGAGCGGCAGCGTACTCCGGTGGGATCTTCGTGAGGTTGGTTTCCCAGTCGGCGTAGTTCTGGACAACCACTCCCTCGTATCCCTGCAGGAACAACTGCTCCCACATCATGGTCTGGTATTCGGGCCAGGCCTCACAGAGACTGATAACGTCGGGTTTGGTCGCCATCACGGCGGTAATTATCGGGGCGAAGTCGGTTGTGTCGACTGCGAAAAACTCCTCGTAGACTATCTTGAACCCCATGGCCTTAGCGGCGCCGATCTCCCATGCCCCAACTTGGCGGGACATGATGCAGTCCTGAGTGGTTAACGCATATGTCAGGGGTCTCCCCAGTTCTTCTTCACTAGGCAAATTCATCTTAGCTATTAGCGCGTTGAACATGTTACACTGGGGCGTTATATCGCCGCCGGCGACGACGTATGGCCTTTTTGGATCGCAGTCGGTGGGAACCAGGGAAGCGTAGATCACCTTGTGCTCGGTGAGGAAGGGAGCTGTGGCCTTCGCAGCATCGCCGCCAATGGCACTGATGAATTTAACATCATGCTCCAATACCAATTCTCTGGCACCTTGGAGAGCCTTCGATGCGACAGCCTCATCGTCAAATGGGTATATAGCCATCGGGTATCTTACCCCACCGACTAGAAGACCACCGGTCTTATTCACTGCATCGATCCAGATGGTATTTCCGGTAAGTCCAGGGAGTCCCCACCCGGCATCAGGTCCTGATAGCGCGCAGAGGAAACCGACGTTAATCGTCTCCCCTATGGGGTACTCTACTCCGATCTGCTGGTCAGGCAGGTGGCTTAATATAACCACTTCGTCTAGTGTAAGCCCGGCGGGGAGTCCAGATACCGCTTCTGACACTTGTGAGGGTGCTTCTGCCGTGGGTGCCTTTTTCTTGCGGGCACTGGCTACCCAGGGTACAGCTAGAACCATAACCGCGATTAGCGAGATGGGAACAACTAGTTTTCGAAATCGTTTCCTCCTCATGTATTTCCTCCTTTAAAATTTTTTTGGGCTATTTAGCCTTAACCCATCTTTCAAATATCTAGTACTCTATCATAGTAAGCCGTTAATAGACTACATCTGTTTACTTTAGTAACTTATCTAAAAATAGATCTTTTTAATAATTGGAGATTCGCTCATATACACATAAAACCAGACTCCGAAAAGCCTTATGTTTTCCTATAGAATACCCATGCCACCCGTAACAAAACGTTCTGCCAAGATCGATGCTGTATAGACAGGTACACATTTTATCATAGAATTTTAATATCTGTCAAGGAAAAATTTTAATTAATTTTAATTAATTAGGGTTTTTTATAATTCGAGATTCGCCACTATACGCAAAAAAGCCGCGAAAAGCTCCCAATCTTCCCATGAAATATTCACGAATGCTTTTCCCATTGAAAAACGATAACCTTCTTGCAAATATGCCGACAATAACAAGACATTCTGTCAAGAATATAGAAAATGTGAAGTCTCCAGGAAATTTATAAAAATAATAATTGGCGCGCCTCCCCTTCTGGCGAGAGCGCAAAATTGACATCTTTAATAGAAACCAGATAAAAGTCAATCCATTTTTAAGCTTAGTGCGGTTTTCTAAAAAATTGCATAGCAATGGATTTAAATGATGACTCGGTAGATGTAAAAAATAATATTTATGGTAAGTTAAGCGCTAAAACCCCCATTATGTATTATTTAAGGTGATTTGTGAGAAATGGGGGTTAGCTCCAGCCAATATGATCGATGATAAGGGGCGATCTCTTAGCGGATTCTATTTATTTGTAAGTATCTTTGTAATGGCTAAGGGAAGATCATCATACTTCCTGATATACATGTACTTTCCTTTCCCCTTTTTTGCCATTTGGGAGTTAGTTTTGGGGTCCGAACCTCCGATTCCGAAGGAGATACCCAGTACATGCAACCTATCGTATTTAACGGCAACCTCCACAGGATCCCCGCCCACAGTTGACCAGCCATCGGTAACAATGATGCCGGTTTTGGACATGGTTTTGGATTCGTTCAGCTCTACAAGTCCTTTGAGTAGTGCCTCACGGATATTCGTCGCGCCGCCACTTTTTATATCGAGCATTTTGTCCATGAGAGTTACGAGATCGTTAGGCTCCCTCACATGCTTTAGGAATGAAGCTTCACGGGAAAAAGTGAGCACACCATAGAAATCGTGACGCAGTTTGCTCGCAAAGACCCCCGTTGCGATCGCGCCGACCATGATCTTTTCCTGATGCATTGAGTTTGAAACATCGAGCATAAGCACATAGGAGTTCTTCTGCTTTATTTTTTCATGGCAGTAGATGTTTTCATAATCGAGAACAGGTGAGCCGATCTGAGCTTCAAGGGTTCTATCAACTTCGATCTCGTCGAGGCCCGGACGATACTGCGTCACCACGGTCTTTTTAATTCCCGAAGCTCCTGCGGCAATCTTTCGCGACAGATAGACTATCTTCTGCAGCAGTATTTTCCGAATTGCGAGGCTCTTTGCCTCATCAGCGCGCTCCATCACCATAGACAAAAGCTTCACCTGGAGAAACCCTGTCTCAAGCCTGATAACCCTAGTGATGATTTCGTCGAGATATGCATCGTTAAGTATTTCGTTGAGCGAAGGAGGAATTCTATAGAGGAGGGCAAGGAGGTCCTGTAATTGCCCTCCTTCTATTGCGATTTCAAGTTTATTCAGAAGATCACTAACATCAATCGCTACTTTTTTTTTTCGATTAATGCAGATTTAATCTGATCGATTTCCGGTTTTGCGTTTTTATGCCACGCTTTTGAGGAAGTCTTTCCTGCTCTTTGTAATTCAAGCGTTTTATCAATAATTCTTTTCAGTAGTTCGTTGAACTTCTCATGAGAGAAATCCTGGAGCTCGATTTTGGTAAGTAAGGCGGGCGTGGCGCACCTCACCCATTTATCGAGATCATCATTGAAGGAACCATAGATAGTCCAGAACATATCGGAGAGATCTATGGCGCCCCGCACGGAGGACCCTCTCCTTATCTCCTTTTCTTCACGCGTCATACGAGCAATGGCGACTGAGACTTCTATGATGTCATCATCCCTGCATGAAGAGCGCAATTTGACGATCTGCCTCTCTCCTTCTTCGGACTGATAGTCGAGATTGATGCAGATGAAGCGGTCTTTCAGGGCTTCACTTAGCTGAGAGGTACCTATGTATTCATCAGGGTTTTGGGTTGCGATGATCATGAACCCTTCCTCTGCATTAACCTGACCGTATTTCGGAATGTGAATTGTTTTTTCGTCCATTGCTGAGAGCATGACGTTCTGGGTGCCTTCTGGCATCCTATTCAGCTCGTTTATGAGGAGTATTGCTCCTTCAAGCATCGCTTTGGAAAGAGGGCCAAGGATAAAGGATTCTTTAGTATAGCCCTTTGCAAGAACGAGGGGAGGATCATACCATCCGGCGAGTTTTTGCTCAGTATAGCGCTCATCACCGTCGATTCTCACGATTTTTCTCTTCAGGTGGGCTGCCACGGCAAGGGCCATGGTGGTTTTACCGACTCCCACCGCTCCCTCAAACAGAATATGTTTCCCTGCCTGTGCAGCAATTAGGGCGGAGGTTAATTCCTCCCGCCTTCCTATTATATTATGCTTTATCTGAAGCTCACGAACAATTGATTCCATTATACCCTGCCTCCACAATAGCGGTAGATTTAAGTCGACACATGATTCGGTTTGCTTCAAGCGATTAAAGCATTCGCGAATAATGAACAAACTTTTTCTTCATCACTACTGCCCGTACCGGATCCTCATAACTTGAAACGGGCCAGTTTCTCATCCGCTCCTCCTCCGAAACAGCTCGCTTTTTAGCGTTGGTTAGAGGAGGTTTGGTGGATTACTGCTCACTATGCGCTCTTCTTCACAGGTAATCCTAAGTTTTTTAGCTCATCCCTGACCCTGTCAACATTTCTCACCCACTATGTCCAGTCCTTTACAAGCTCTTCATCAACCGTTTTTACCGGATAATAATCGTTTTTGTTCACTTCCAGAGCCAATTTTTCAGTAAAGCTCAAAATACCTCTTCTAGACTATCAATGACCTCATTCTCTGTCATTTTCGCCTCTTTTAGCACTTTGGTCTTGATGGACTCTCACTAATCAAAATAAATAGTTAGAAGTGCACATTTTAGCACGTATCTCATCGTACGTTTTAATTATAAAATACCACGTGAGAATCAATTAGCTATTTTGTTATACACTTTTTGAGAAAATCGGACTAATTGCACGAATATGAGTATCACTCTCGCTGTGAACGAGTTATCAGAAAGACAGAAAATCGTTTTTTAAAGAGGACGGATCAGGGTATATTTATGGTGCTAAACCTGCCAGATTCGACTTTGAATACAAACTTGTCTCCCCGGTAACTTGAATGCAGCAACTCGACAGCTATATTATTATTATCATAGATTATTGATTCTTGTAGAGTTGCCGGAAACCCGGATTCAACTTCGAGAAGTTCAGCATCTTTCTCTGGAAGTGAAATGGAGCTTAGCGTTTGAACAGAATGTTCAAGCACTACTCCAAATTTATCAATAAGAACTTTGTTGAGCGAATCCGGAATGTCCATTTCGAGGATCTCTTTGTATTCCTTATATGAATAGTAGCATCGTTCCAGGACGAGGGGGATGTCATTTCCATATCTCACCCTTATTATCTCAATGGTTTGCCTGTCGCTTCCGAGCATCAGCTTTTCCGCAATATCATCGGTCGCGGTAACAACGTTTTTCGACAACGTCTCGGCCCTTGACTTGAATCCGAGCTTTGATAACTCAGATGAGAGAGAGATGATATTCTGGAGGGAATACAATACCTTTTTCGTGGTGTTTGCGCTAACAAACGTTCCGACACCGTTTTTCTTAACGATGAGTCCATCATCGAGCAGCTGAAGCAGCGCATGCCTTACTGTATTGCGGTTTACACCGAACATCCGTGAGAGCGCCACTTCTGAGGGAAGACGCTCTCCGATCGAATATCTTCCCTTTTTTATCATTTCTCGTAACCACTCTCTCAGCTGAAGGTATTTTGGGAGAGAGCCCTTTTCTTCTCTTATTTCAAACATGCCAGATATATACTATCCTTCCCTTTATATTGTTATATTCTTAACACTACAGACAAAAATTAATATAACAGAGTCTTATGAATAACTGTTATATTCAATATCAACGTGTCAGTCACCATTTTACATAATTTATAATCGGTTCAAGCCGCTGTTCACAGGGCCCGTTGCTTGCAAACCGATCATTTAAACCCCTTGCAATGCAATCTGATTGCTTTGCAATCTTTGAGAGAACCGCATTAATACTTATAAAGATCTATCCCGTACTCGCCCTTTATCTCTCTAATAACTTCATCGTAGAGCTTTTGAAAGTGGGACTTGGGCTTGAAGCAATCGAGGTCATAGCACTGGTTTACCTTCTCACCAAGAGGAGCATCGGCCAATTTATCTACATATTTAGGGCATATCTTTTCCAGGAGTTTGTTTGCCTCCTTTCTCGTCACACCTCGAAAGGCATGGCCGACCTGGCAGGTAAATTCCATATCCACCGGTGTACAGCCATCGGTGATTTTTGCCTTCCCCGGATGAACATCCTCTATTCCCGACCCCGAGGCGATCAGCATAATCAAACAGGCAAGGGCCTCATCGAAATACATCTTCGTTGCCGCACCGGCGGCAGCGTACATGAGCGTGTAGTACGGTACCCTCAAATTCCCTGCAATAGCCTGAGTTGAAGCTGATGTGGCCCAGATGACATCGGGCTGGGATGAGCAGACATAGGTCATATGTATAGGATAAATGAGATGATAGGTTGCCCTCATGACGAGAATGCCGTGAAGGCTGTACGCGGTGTTCATTACGGCAAGCCCTTCAGGACCTCCTGCATATCCGCCAAGGAGCGGGCCGGCTTCCTGCCCAATATTGGCACCCCATGCAGTGAGGTACGCCGTCTGATTAAGGGAAGAATAATCAGTTTTCAGCTCAGCGAATGGAGCGATGAGCCAGCCGTCTGAAGGTCTGGCACCGAACTGGGGTGCTGAAGAGGCTATGGTGGAGACACCGGTAGATGCCGATGAAACGTGGTCGATGATCCCCAGCCCCGGCCTTCCCGCCCTTCGGCATCCCTCACGCCCGTACTGCATTGCACGAATAGCTGCTAGTATTTCGGTCGGGGCGCCCGCTGCAGTGCGAATATGGCCCAGTGTATTGATGATCGGTATACTGATGGTTTTTGCTTTCGAGATCCGTGCGTAGGATTCTACCAGCCGCAGTGCGTTTTCTTCCGAGGTATTGGTGCCCGACCCAACATGGCAGTGTGGCAGCTCATTGTCATCAGGCATCCTCCCCTTCATCACACAGCGATCGGGGCCTTCTCCAAAGTACGCCTGTTTTGGCGCATCTTCAACAGCTTCAAGTATCTCACCCTTTGTAAACTTAATTATCCTTTCAGTATCGAGAATATAGGTCCCAACCTCAGAGTAAAAGTCCACTGCCGCCTCAAAGATCCTATCAGCGAGAGCATCATCAGTATTCACGAACTCTTTTCTATCGTATTTAATTTCATACTTTTTCAGAGTTCTCCGTAAAGTGGGTATGACTACTTTTACATCAAAATCCTTCTGGGTCATCATGGGACCGGTTGTGGCCCTATCAATAACATCGATGAAATTAACCATCACGCAACACCTCCCTTCTTATCGGTAATGAGCTTTTCTGCGATTCTTACAGCACCAGCAGCTGAATCACTCGTTCCGTCAGCACCAATCTGTTCCGCCCATTCTTCATTCACAGGACCACCACCCACGAGCACTATGTATTTATCCCTTAATCCCCTCTCCTTGAGGTAATCAATAACATCCTTCTGGTAGGTCATAGTAGTGGTCATAAGTGAGGATATGGCTATGATATCGGCGTTTGCTTTTTCAGACTCATCAACAAATGTTATCGGTGATACGTTCGCCCCGAGATCAATAACTTTAAATCCGTAGGTTCTCATTAATGTGATGACGATATTCTTGCCAATTTCATGAATGTCGGAAAAGACGGTTCCGAAAACGACTGTCCCCGGACTCTCAACCTTCTTTCCGGATTCTTGTAGCTTCGGTTCGATGATCTTCATGCCTTCCTGAAATGCTTCTGCAGCCATGAGCATCTCAGGCAGAAAAACCTCACCGGATTCAAATAACTCGCCGATCTTTTTCAGTCCCGGCATCATACCCTTCTGAACCAATATAAGAGGATCCACTTCCCCAATTACCTTCTTAATTATTACAGTGAGAGCCTCGGAATCACCTTCCAGGACTGCATCAGACATTTTTATAAATGTCTCTTGCTCGTTCATTGAGTTTCCTCCTTCTGATTATATTTTTATAGAAGTATACCTGTCTATACATTAATAGTCAAATTAAGAATGGATATTTTCCCTTGGCAAAAGTGAAACCCCACGGCAGATTGTTTAACTGTCTATACAGCAATATACTGTTATTAAGAGATGTAAACAAGAGATTTTTTTCTAAATTCTCTATGTGACATATGGAAGATTGTATACACATCCACCTCGCACTGACGCGAGGGAGAATAACTCTTGAAGTAGAACAAACTACGGGGGATAGAAGTTTCAGAACGGATCGAAAGAACCAACCCGGGCGGAAGTATCTTTATCCAGGCCGATATGTCTCTAAAGACGAAGTAGAAAGGATGGTGGATTAAACAGTAGCTGCGTTTGGAAAGCTGCACATACCGGTGAGAAACGCCAGAGTTTTTCATAGATGCGGGTTTCTCGATATGCCACTGAGCGAATGGGAGCGGATCTTCAATAGCAATCTTACGATCGTCTTTCTGTGTACACGCATCGCCGTTCGACATATGCTGAAAAACGCATGAGACAGGATAATTACTATTTACTCGACATTCGGAATGATCGACGGGACTTCCTGCGAGCATTACACCGCTGCAATGGGCGGAGTAATAGCATTTACAAAAGCCCTAAGCGGTGAATTTGCCCGGTATACGATAACCGTAATTGCTATCGTACCGAATAAGATGGAAACGGATATGTTGGGGGTGACCCTCGATATAAAGAGCAGGAACGGGTTGCTCGAGAAAATACCTGTAGGAAGATTGGACATGCCGGAAGAGATCGCAGGTCTTGCCGTGTACCTCTCATCTGACAATGCCGGATACATTACCGCGAATCGATCGTCGCCTCTGGAGGGTACGGATAGTTGTGAACGGTTCAGGCATGTTCATACCGGTTGTGATTTTACTGTATTCGGGGAAAATTCAGCGCCCTGAGGTTGAATGTGATGGAGAACGTAGATTTTTTGCGATATGCGTCGTGCGGCATGACCGACAGGTTGGAATTAAACGCCTTTTTTCGGCTTCTATATGGAGAATAGCCTCCATATATGTAAGGCAAAAAGAGATACCTGCCGCACCATGCTTCAGAAACGGCGGCGTTGCGAATCAGGCTTTTTTAGTATGCTTTTTTATTCGCATGTGCTCCTATGGAGAATCAGGCAGCTGTGCCAGGCCTTCGAAGGTTTCCCGCAGAACATCGAAAAGCGGGATATACAGTTTCAGCAGTTTCTGGTAGTATTCGTGCTGCATACCGCAAGGCTCGATCCGATCCCCGGGTTGTATGAAGGCCTGCGCCGTGCTCTTGATATCCGGAAAGAGCCCCACCGCGTGTCCCGCCACTATCGCCGAGCCGAGTACCGCGAACTCATCACGGTTGAGCCGCACATACGGCAGCCCCAGCACGTCAGCCTTAATCCGGTTCCATAGGGAGCTCTTCGACCCTCCCCCCAACACCCGTACCTGGGTGAATTCGACGTCAGGCGCCAGTTCCCTTACGATCTTCAGATAGTAGCCGTACTCATACGCGACACCTTCAAGAAGGGATCGATAGAAATGCGCTTTAGTGTGAGCCCAACTGAAACCCGCCCAGAGTCCTCGAATGGAGGGGTCGTTCGGACATACCCGTCCTGCTAGATGAGGCAAAAATAAAAGCCCTTCGCTTCCCGCCTTTGTGAAAGAGGCTTTCCGGTCGTACGCTTCGTAGAAATCGGCCCCTTCCTTCTCGAACGCTTCTTTTTCCGCTTGTGACATCTCGTCACGGAACCAACGGAGGTTCAGCCCTCCTCCGTTGATATACGCGAGGGGATACCAAAGCCCCTCCACCACCGAGGGCATCGCGAACAGCGTCTTGTACTCAACATCCGGTGTGAACCGGTCGACGCAGAGCCCCAGTACGGATGCAGTGCCTGCAACGTCATAGAGCATCCCCGCCTCGACGATTCCCGCCCCGAGCGCTCCCGCCGGCTGGTCGCCCGTTCCCGCGGCTATGGGCGTCCCTTCGACTAGTCCGCTCTCCCGTGCCGCCTCACTCGTCAGCTTTCCCACTATATCCCACGGCCGTACTATTTTAGGTAGTTTCGTCATCGGCACCCCGAACAGCCCGCACAGCTCGTCCGACCATCTATGCTCGGCTGTCTCGCTGAAGCCGGAGAAATGGAGATAGGTGTAATCGATGAAAGCCTCCTCCCCCTTCAGTCCTGCCAGCCGTCCTGCCACATACCCTGCAGGCGATACGAACTTTACGATCCGTTCGAATACATCGGGCCGCTCCCGCTGCCACCACAGGATCTTCGGTCCGTGAGCGAACGATACCGGTCCTCCTGTTTTGGCTATAATAAGGGGCTCATGCGCTTTCATGACATCGATATACGGCCCACACCGTGTATCCAGCCACGAGTCGTAGACGGTAGGAGTACCCCAGTCTTTATCAACCGAGCAGACGCCGGCCATCTGCCCGTCTATCGAAAGCGAAACCACTCTACGCGGGTCCACTTTTCCCTTCTCCAGGCACAAGCGGATTCCCCGTAACACTGAAGCGTAAAAATCGGCCGGGTTCTGCTCGACCCAGCCCGGACGGGGGTAGTGCAGAGCGGACTCTTCGTAGGCCTCGGCGACAAGGGTTCCCAGCTCGTCGAAAACCGCCGTCTTCGTGCCCATGGTCCCGATGTCCGCGCCAATAACATAGCGGGAGTGCATGCAAAGCCTCCGATATTTTTCCTTATGGCTGTTGTAATGCCGGATATTGTAGTATCTAGAAAATAGTGCGCAAAACGTAAATTCAAAAGCTTTTTACAATAAGAAGTTTGTTCTTAGCACCGGTAGTACTTTCCGTACATCCGAATAAGGGCAAGGGGCAGGGTGTGAAAGAGATCAAATTTGAACTCGACGCGCATATCTTATGGGACGAGACCGTTTTAATAAAGGCGAGGCCCCTCACCACTGCTGTTTTTGTTATAATGTGAAGAGGGTAATGAATTAATTTTCCGGAGGCATTTCCCTCGGTACCTCTGTATCCTAAAAGTACCCTGCTGCGTGTATACTATGGGATATGCCGGTTCTCAGGGGAGGGAACTGCTTTCACCGTTCGCAAACACGAATGAAACAAAATAATCTTGGACCCCGAAAAGTCTTCACCCCAGATCGCCGTTTGTTTTTTCATTCAACTTCGACGCACACACTTCCCGGCTGATCTTCTGTATTATCCTTCTGTCGCGAATAACCTGTGTGTCTTTTTCGAAATGCGCTGCAGCAGCCCCCATTATCTCATCGAAGAACTCATTCCCTCCAGCCAATCTGTAGATCACCCACCTCCCGTCTTTATTGTCTTCTATCAGTCCCGTATTTCTTAAAATTTTTAGGTGTGAAGAAACGGTCGAAAGCGCTATGTTCAACACTTCAGATATTTCACATACACAGAGCGGTCTCACCCGCAGCATGAGGAGAATCCGAAGCCTGTTCCTGTCACCTAAGGCTTTAAACATATCAATATACTTTTTCATCTTTTTTCCACTGTTCGAAACAAGTATACGGGTTTTGCTTGACCGAAGCAATATATTTCTATATTATTCGAAATATAGAAATATACTAATCAAATACCGGGTTTGTTATGAAGGAAAAGACACGATTTATTCTACTGTTGATCGCATTCGCTGCGGTCTATTTCATTCCGTTCGGAAACAGAGCTGTGTCGCGCTCTCTGCTCGAGGCGTTCTTCATGCTTCAAGAGTATGCAAGAGCGCATGTGCTTCTTTGTCTCGTTCCCGCCTTTTTTATCGCGGGAGCGATTGCGAATTTCCTGAGCCAGGGCGCGGTAATAAAATATTTCGGGGCGGGCGCGAAAAAGGTCGTCTCGTATGCCATCGCATCAGTGTCCGGCACGATCCTGGCCGTCTGTTCCTGCACCGTGCTGCCGCTCTTCGCCGGTATCTACAAGAAAGGCGCCGGTATAGGCCCTGCAACCGCGTTTCTCTACTCGGGTCCGGCGATCAATGTGCTTGCCGTTATTCTTACTGCCCGTGTTCTCGGCCTCGAAATCGGAATCGCCCGTGCCGTCGGTGCGATAGTTCTCTCGGTGGTAATCGGCCTTCTCATGCACCTCATCTTCCTCAAGGAGGAGAAAACGAGGGCCCCTGATGAACAGTTCGGTCAGACGATCGAGAAAGATACTTCGAGACCCCTCTGGAAGACGGCCCTCTATTTTTTGACCATGATTGCTATTATCGTATTCGTCAACTGGCAAAAAGACGAAGGTATGCCCATTTGGAATACGATATTCAGTTACAAGTACTTCATCACCGGGGCATTTCTTCTGTTTCTCGTATACATGATCATCGACTGGTTCAATAAGGAGGAGCGGGGTGCCTGGGTCTTTTCCACATGGGGTTTCGCAAAGCAGATACTTCCGCTCCTTTTTGCAGGAGTGCTAGCCGCAGGATTTTTGCTCGGCAGGCCTGCTCATGAAGGTATCATTCCCTCTCGATGGGTCGCGCGTCTTGTAGGCGGCAACAGCCTGAGGTCGAACCTCTTCGCTTCCGTAATCGGCGCGTTCATGTATTTCGCGACCCTTACCGAGGTGCCGATTTTGCAAGGCCTCTTAGGCGCTGGCATGGGAAAGGGGCCTGCGCTGGCGCTGCTTCTTTCCGGGCCAGCATTGTCTTTGCCCAATATGTTCGTGATCAAGAGCGTGCTCGGGGTAAGAAAGACAATCGTATACATCGCGCTCGTGATTGTTATGGCGACCGCAAGCGGAATATTTTTTGGACATTATTTCGGTTAAGAAGAACAAGGAGACAAAGAATGGTAATCAAAATACTCGGAACCGGGTGCCCGAAGTGCGAAAAGCTTGAGGAGAACGTTAAAGAAGCGGTAAAAGAGCTTGGAATCCCGGCGGGAGTCGAGAAGGTGACGGATCTTAACGATATTATGCGGTACAACGTTACGATCACCCCGGGACTCGTGGTCGACGAAGAACTAAAAGCGTCGGGCAAGGTGCTTTCTGTGGAGAAGATCAAGGAGATCATCGGCACATAATGTAACCATTGATGGGGAAATTTTTAACAGGGGAAGAAACGTACTGGGAGTTTTTCGCGATTGCTTCTGATGAATACGGGAAAACATTCTTGCTGGCCGCAAAGGGAGACCGTGAAGAAGCCGCCCTTTGCCGTTTCTTTCGGGAGTGCAACCTCGATCTTCCCAGCTGCTGGAAGATGAGGAGGGATACCCCCGAGGAAAAATCGATATGAAGAAGATACTCTTTATATGCACGCATAATTCGGCGCGCTCACAGATGGCTGAGGGGCTCGTAAACAGCCTTTTCGGCGACAGGTATGCTGCATACAGCGCAGGGACCGAAAAGACTTCGGTAAATCCGAACGCGATCGAGGTAATGCGGTGGATAGGGATCGATATCTCGGGACACCGGTCGAAAACGGTGGAGGAGTTCGAGGGGATGATGTTCGACTACGTGGTGACGGTTTGCGATGCCGCGCGCGAAACATGCCCCTTTTTCCCGGGGAAAAAGGTCATTCATACAAGCTTCGATGATCCTTCGAGTGCCGAGGGAAGCCGAGAGCAGGTCCTTTCCGTGTTTCAACGGGTACGGGACGAGATAAAGGATTGGATAGAGGATACGTTCGGACTGCACTATTCTTTGTAACATAACCACGGCGCGAAACCGTGATGACCGGCGCCGGGGCGACGAAAACGGTCGTATACGGTAAAAGCGCAGGCGGCGTGAGAGGGGAGGAGAGAACATACCGATGTCGACGTTCGGCTACGTTACAGACGAGGGGCATATTGCTGTCCCTGAAGAGTTCAGACAAAAATACGGGCTAAATCCCGGCGAGAGGGTGAAAATAGACGAGCTGCCAGACAGGGCGGTACTGTACAGGCCGGTATCCTGCCTAAGGAAGGTATATGTCGAACCCACGAACGGGTGCAATATGCAGTGCGGCACGTGCATGCGAAACGCCTGGGAGGAGCCGGAGGGAATGATGGCAACCGATACGTATGCGCGTGTTTTGGAGGGCATCGGCGAGGAATGCCTGCGGCCTGACGGCCCGCGGCCGGTGCTTTTCTTCGGAGGGCTCGGCGAGCCTCTGTTGCACCCGGACCTTGACGGGATGATACAAAGAGCGAAAGCACTCGGTGCACGGGTTGAGCTCATAACGAACGGCACCATGCTCTCCGAAGACCGTTCCAGAAGTCTGATAGATACCGGTCTCGACATGCTGTGGGTTTCAATAGACGGGGCGTCTAAAGAGAGTTATGCGGATGTACGGCTTGGAAACGAGTTCGAGAACATCGTGAAAAACCTCGAGATGATACGGTTGATGAAATACGAAAGCCGTCGTGACGTTCCGGAGCTCGGGATATCGTTCGTCGCAATGAAAAGGAACATCTCTCAGCTCCCGCGCGTGGTCGAGATGGCCTTTGGCATGGGAGTTAAAAAAATATCCGTCAGCAACGTGCTTCCGTACACCTCCGATTGCAAGGATGAAATTCTGTACGGCCGATCGATGTACGATGTTTTCAGAGGCCTGATCTCGGTCACTATACCGCGTATGGACGGTACCGCCGACACTATGGAGGCCGTAGGGAAGCTCGTGCGCGGATACTACGGGTCCTGCCTGCAGGGGTTCGAACTGCTGTGGCCTCCGGACAAATGCCCGTTTATCGCGAAGGCGAGCGTCAGTGTCCGCTGGGACGGGGAGGTCAGTCCCTGTATTCCCCTGATGTACACGCATGAAAGCTATCTCGAAGACAGGGTCAGGAAAATCAGCGCCTATTCATTCGGGAATATTCGGACAAGAAGCCTGCGTGATATCTGGAACGATCCCGGATACATGGAAATGAGGGCGAAGCTGGAATCGTTCGAATTTTCACCGTGTACACTGTGCAACAGCTGCGAACTGGCGGACGGTAATGAAGAGGACTGCTTCGGTAATACGCTTCCGACATGTGGGGGGTGCCTCTGGGCACAAGGCTTCATCAACTGTCCGTGAAACAACGAGAAGAAAACGGGTTTTCCCGCAGGCTGACTGGAGGTTGATGCAGTCTAGATATACGGCACGGTGCGCGTAGGAATGCGGTCGCCGCAGGTGCCCGCGATCACCGAGGGATGAATAAAACGTAAAATCAGCCGGAACGGCAATCTCCGATTTTACCGGTACCCCTATTTCTTGTGCATTCTCCAAGCGATACACCCGCTCAGGCATTTCAGTAAAAAGCTCCCTTCTAAAAGCCTTGGATAAATGTATCCGGTTGTGTGACGTTTTAATACCGATAAAATCAGGATATTTGGATCTAAAAGAGAGAAAATATTTGAAGATGATCCGGTGGTCGAACTGATAGCAGAAAAGCTTAGTGAGCCGGTAAAACGGGCCGAGAAAGCGGGGATAATACTGATACTCGAAAATTGCCCGCATACGTATATTGAAAGTGGATAACTGATAAAAAAGATACTATCCATCGTCAATTCGAAAAACCTCGGCGCTCTCTGGGACCCGGGTAATGTTTTAAGAAGAGGGGTACAACCATATCCAGACGATTTTAATTCCATTAGAGGTTTTGGTTCACACATTCATACGAAGGATTTTGCTCATGCAAGCTCCGATCATCCCGTGCCGTTCGGCGAGGGCATAATAGACTACGGCGGAACTCTTAAAAGTCTTATCAGTGACAAGTACGGTGGTGTCGTTTCAGTAGAACCTGAATACGAGGATGTAAATGGAGGTAGTATAGAGGCCGGCAGGCAGTGTATATTTGCTGCAAAGTAACTTCTGAATTCGATTTTGTAAAAAGGAGGAATGCATATAAGTATATCACGGAAGGACATTATAGAGGATCTTATCGGTTTATACGGCAACCGATTTTTTTCAAAGGAGTATCGCATATGGCTTTACACTATCGAAGACTGAAGATCGGATTCGTCACCCTCGTGTCCCCCGTACTTTCGGGCAGGGAGGCTGCGCTGAAACATGCGGATGATGTAAAAGAGTATTTAAAGAAAAACCTCGGAAGCGACGTGGTAGACGGCGGTAAATTCGTTCTCGAAAGGTCTCAGGCGGTGGAGGCGTGGAAGAAGTTCAGGGCGGAAGGCGTCGATGCGGTCATCCTGTTCAACGGCACGTTCAGCACGGGAGAGCTGACCGCGGAAATCATACGGAACCTCGACTGCCCGTTTGCATTATGGGGCATAGGCGAGCTGGCCTTGGATAGCAGGAACGTATCGGGCTCCATGATCGGCCTGATGGCGGCGGGAACGCTGTTTTTCAACCTCGATAAACGGTTTTCCTTTATTTATGACACAATCGATGACGAGAAGACGAAGAGGAAGCTTGATACATTCATCAAAGCGGTGAGGGCGATCTCCTATCTGAGAGAGGCGACCATAGCGGTTATAGGCATGCGCCCGGACGGTTTCGAGGTCAGCGATTTTGACGAGCTTGCAATCAAGAAACTTTTCGGTACGGAAATAACCAAGCTCTCGTTATATACGCTCAGTAAGCGTATGAAGGAAGTCGATGTAAAAGAAGTAGAAAAGGACATGGAGATCCAGAAAAAGATATTCGATATACGGGATGAAAGAATCGAAGAAGCAGGGGGAATTTCCAGGCTGTATCTCGCATTGAAGAAATACGTACGCGAAAACAACGTTCAGTCCTACGCCCCCGATTGCTGGCCGGAGCTCAGAGATATCGACAAGACGCCGATCTGTCCCGTCAACGGGCGAATGAATGTCGAAGGCGTCATGGCTTCCTGCGAATGCGATGTCGACGGTTCGTTGACGCTCATGCTTCAATATGTATTGACGGAAAGTCCGCCGTGGTGGGCCGATTTCGTGAATATAATCAAGGCGCGCGATGCCATTCTGTGGTGGCATTGTGGAAACGCGCCGTACAGTCTGTCCGAAAAGAAGCCGGTGTTGGAAAATGTGTTCGATTTCGGCGGCCTCTCTCAAACCGCCGTCCTGAAAAAAGGGACGGCGACGGTATGCCGGTTGCACTCGATGCGGGGAATGTTCGTTATACATGCAGGGGTCGGTGAGGTGATAGAGACAAAACCGCTGTTGAAAGGAAGCAATCTACTCATAAAAATGAGATGCGGTAATATGGAATTTATCGAATCGATGCTGCAAAACGGGATACCGCATCACAACGGGCTCGTGTACGGCGATATCACGGATGAGCTGAAGGAGTTCGCCCGCCTGATGGATATCCCGATAATCGTCAAATAGGGTGTTTGACCGGAGTGTGTATTCATCCATAGCGATAGTTGTAATACGACACCCGTTCTATTGACGAGCCGTCGATGGTACGGATGTTGTATGCCGATGTTGATTGCGGGAAATATGGCGCTATCTCGCTAGTACGATCCCACATCAGGGCTTCGGCGGCGCTCTTTTTTCGTGTTCTTACGCGGTGCCGTGGGCCTTCCATTCACACGCAGCGAATGAAAAATTATCGAATACCGCTTCGAAAGACGAGTTCGACGGGCTGCACGCATACAGGCCGAATCGTACCGGCCGATCGGGCGGCGCCGGCGGATCGAGCATGCCCATCTCCGCCGATGTTTCACCGAGTAAAAAAACGTGGAATATTCGCATCTGCGTGAACGACGTCCCGTCTGGCGACGACTCTACGAGAAAGTCGGGCCCCCGGCGGCTGAGGCGGTACCACATAACGGTCGTGGTATGTACATCAACAGTCGCCCAATCCGAGTAGCCGTAATTGGTCACAACGCTTCCCAAACGTGATATCGTCTCATCTTCATACTCCATGGATGCTTTGAACCAGTTTTCGTTGTCGAGATATACGAGCACCCCACATTGGTCGAACCTGGCTCGATAATGAAACGACGCTCTTGTCGTAAATGTAAAGTTAATCTCACTGTCGAGTAGAAGCGCCGGGGCAGTATCGTTTCTGAAACCGTAGTAGCTGCGCTGCCATAGATCGGTATCGGGTTCGGTGGTGATCTTCACCGACCTGCCGATTATTTCAGATGACTTCGGTCGGTTGCGCCACGTCGCGTTTGAAAAATCGATGTTCATACCGTTTTATAAGGAGAATTATAATTAGCAAATAATATGAGAATCTAAAAATGATATATAAAATGCAATTATAACGATTTTTTCTTTATCGATGCAAGAAAAATCTTGACATCTATTTGGAGACCTCTTAAAATGGTAAAACGTTTTATCAAATTGAATCAAAAACTGGTTTAGTGATGGCCGATTTTATTCTTGAAATGCGGAATATTACCAAACGGTTTCCGGGAGTTATTGCGCTCAACGATGTGAACCTGAACGTCAAGCGAGGTGAAATACACGCCCTGTGCGGTGAAAACGGCGCGGGAAAGTCCACCCTCATGAAGATACTGAGCGGGGTATATCCGCATGGATCGTATGAAGGCGAGATAGTAATAAACGGAGAGGAACAGCGATTCGGTGGTATCAGGGAATCAGAGAAGGCGGGGGTCTCGATCATATACCAGGAGCTTGAGCTCATCAAGGAGCTCGATGTCGGAGAAAACATTTTCCTTGGAATACAACCCCTGAAAATGGGTACGATAGACTGGAACAGGTTGTATTTCGATACCCGGAAGCTCTTACAGGATGTGGGTCTGGACATCGATCCCGGTATCAAGATAAAGGACCTCGGTGTGGGACAGCAGCAGCTCGTGGAGATCGCGAAGGCGCTTCGCAAGAAGACGGATATCCTGGTACTAGACGAACCCACGGCGGCACTAACCGAGCACGAGATCGAGTTGTTGATGAAGATACTACATGATTTGAAGAACAAGGGTATCACCTGTATCTATATCTCTCATAAACTGAACGAGATGTTCCGGATAGCTGACAGTATCACCGTACTTAGGGACGGGAAATCGATCGCGACTCACAAGTTGAATGAGGTGGATGAACCGAAGGTCGTCTCCCTGATGGTGGGACGGGAGCTGGAGGAGCGATTCCCGAAGAAAGAGCATTCACCGAAAGAGGTGGTGTTCGAGCTACGTAACTTTACCGTATATGACACCGAGTATCAGGATATAGCGATCATTGAAAATGTCTCCCTCTCGCTCAGAAAGGGTGAGATTGTGGGTGTATTCGGACTTATGGGCGCGGGGCGTACAGAGCTCGTTTCAAGTATCTTCGGCGCGTTCGGGGGAAAGAAAAACGGCAGCGTACTCGTACATGGAAAAGCGGTCGAAATACATGAGCCGCGCGACGCAATCGTGAGCGGGATGGGGCTTCTCTCCGAGGACAGGAAGCGGTACGGATTGATTATCAATCAATCCGTCTCCTCGAATATGACGCTTGCGAGCCTGGACAGAATTTGCGATTTTGGAAGAATCAACAGCAGCAAAGAATTTTATTTAACCGGAGAATACGTCAAGGATCTGGACATCAAGGTGAGAAGCCTCGATTCAAAGGTAAGCAGCTTGAGCGGCGGCAACCAGCAAAAGGTCGTTCTCGGAAAATGGCTGATGACCTCACCCGATATACTGTTCCTGGACGAGCCCACCAGGGGAATAGACGTCGGCGCGAAATACGAGATCTACAACCTCATGAACAAATTGGTGGATCAGGGGGTTGCAATAATGATGATTTCTTCCGAACTGCCGGAGATACTCGGAATGAGCGACAGGATACTCGTGATGCATGCGGGCAGGTTTTCAGGCGAGTTTCTGTATGGAGAGGCGACGCAGGAGAAGATTATGTACTATGCGACTGGAGGAGAATAGTATGCCTGTAGACAACAGCGACGTACAGGAAAAGAAGAGGGGAATGTTGCCTGCAGCGTTCAGGTCGAACATCATGGCGTATACCATGGTCTTCGCACTTATAGGGATTTGGGTTATTCTTTTTATTCTTACAGGCGGTACATTTCTCACACCGCGTAACCTCGCCATGCTCTTCAGGCAGACATCGATGATCGCCATACTTTCGCTCGGCATGGTACTTGTGATTATTTCCGGGAACATCGACCTTTCCGTCGGATCCGTGCTCGGATTATGTGGAACGGTTGCAGGAATTTTACAGGTGTGGTATAAGTGGGCGTTTCTTCCAACACTAATCGTCACCATCCTTATTGGGATCGTAATAGGTTTCTGGCAGGGGTTTTGGATTGCATATATGCGGGTACCTTCATTTATCGTAACGCTTGCGGGGTTGATGATCTTCCGGGGAGTTATTCTCGGGATGACGAAGAGCGTAATGATCGGTCCGATGATCGATGAGTTCAAGCTCATCGGCCAATCCTATCTTTCCCATACAGTCGGATGGGTTATTGCGGCTTTGGCGATTATTTTCATAATATACAGAACCATTGCAGGCAGGGGATCGAGAAAGAAGTATAATCTCAAGCTTGCCGCGGCGTATGTTGATCTACTTAAAGTCATCTTAATTAGTATTCTTTTTGTCGGGTTTGTAACCATAATGAACCTGTACGGCGGTGTTCCGACTCCTGTCCTTATCCTGATCGGACTGGCGGTTGTCGTGCATTTCATCTCAACGAAGACGAAGTTCGGACGTTCAGTGTATGCAGTCGGCGGCAACAGAGAGGCGACCCGGCTTTCCGGTATCAATACAAGGAAGGTAACCCTCTTTGTATTCGTCCTGGTAGGATTTTTGTGTTCCATTGTGGGAATAATACTGACCGCGCGTCTTAATGCTGCAACGAGCAGCGCGGGAAACATGATGGAGATGGATACAATAGCGGCGTGTGTGCTGGGGGGTGCGAGCTTGATGGGAGGCATCGGCTCGATACCCGGGGCAATATGCGGGGCGCTTGTCATGGCGAGTATCGACAACGGTATGAGCCTGATGAATATGGAATATTATTGGCAGTACGTGGCGAAGGGATTGATACTGATCTTTGTTGTATGCGCGGATATTTCGACGAAAAAGAGTGAATGATAAGGCGCAGATTGACGGTATAGGCCAGGAAATATTCAATACAGTTGTTCATGGGCGGCGGGATACTTGTTATATATGTACACGAAATACTAAATCGTTTTAGTTGCCGTAATTGACACCATGGGTTGGTAGTTATGGAAAGGAAAGCGACGATGGAAGATCTAGAGCGGACCGCGTGGACGATACGGAGGAAGCTCATCGAGATGTTTTCATACGGGAAGGCGCACCATTTCGGGGGGTCG
>JAFGTF010000034.1 GCA_016934265.1 Spirochaetota bacterium | reverse complement strand
TGGTATTCAAACAAAGATCATTGAATTATACGAGTCAACGTAAGATCTTTGTGTTTGAAAACCTTAGTTTTTAGAGCTAACTCAATATTTTTTCGTGAAAAATTACATACACTCAAGCCGCGAACTTTACTGTTCTCTTTCCTGAGAGAGTCGTGAGCGGACGGTGCGGCGAAACCAACAAGCGATCTATGTCTTGTAATCCTCTTTTTCCATCCCGTATTTCTTCATACGCTCGTACAGTGCCCGTCTGGATATCCCGAGCGCCTTGTAGGTCGCATTGATCTCTCCCTCGCTATCATGCAGAGTCCGGTCGATGACCTCCCGCTCGGTTTTTTCCATCTCGTCCCGGAGCCTCCCCTGCGTGCTCGGCAAAGAAAGAAGCAGGGGGCTTATAAGCCCCTCGTCCGGCATGAAGGGTCCCGTCACCCCGCCATGAGAGGTTATTACCATCCGTTCCACCGTATTCTTCAGCTCGCGGACGTTTCCCGGCCAGGGATGTGCCATCATCCGCGACATCGTCTGCTCCGGTATCTCCACAACCGGCATGCCGTTCTTCTGCGCCACGATCCGCAGGAAGTGGAGCGTAAGCAGGGGGATATCGTCTACCCGCTCTCTCAAGGGAGGAACGTTGATGGTGAGTACCATGATCCTGTGATAGAAATCATCCCTCATTCTCCCCTTTTTCACTTCGTCAGAGAGGTTTGCCTTAGATGTTACGAGCAGGCGGGCGTCGATCTTCCTCGGCGTATCCCTTCCGAGCGGATGCACTATACCGTCCTCGAGCACCCGTAGAAGCCGCACCTGCGCCGCGTGCGATATGCTCTCTATCTCGTCGAGCAGAAGGGTCCCGCCCGTCGCGGTGATGAGCGCCCCCTCCCTCTCCGACACCGCGCCGGTAAAGGCCCCTTTCGCATGCCCGAAGAGCTCGCTTTCGAGCATGGTCTCGGGAAGAGCGCCTGCATTGAGGGGAATAAATGGGCCTTCTTTTCGGCCGCTCGCCTGATGAATCGCACGGGCGACGAGTTCCTTTCCGACTCCCGTCTCACCGCATATGAGAACGGTTGCGTCGGATCGGGCGACTATATCGATCTGTTCGTAGAGGTCCTGCATGATGCGGCTCCTGCCGACCATGTCGTGCCTGCCGTCCGTGCCCGGCTCGAGCATCTTGAGCCGCTTTTTGAGATCCGAGCTCTCCCTTCTGAGCTTCGATGTCTCTACTGCCCTCATGACGGAAGCGATCAATATGTCTTCCTCGAACGGCTTCTCGACGAAATCGAAGGCACCGGTCTTGAGACATCGTACCGCCATCGCCACGTCGCCGTGGCCGGTGATCATTATGACGGGTGCGCAGAACCTGCGGCGTTTCGTTTCGACGAGCAGCTGTTCGCCGTCCATGCCGGGCATCTTCACGTCCGTAATCACGCACCCCGCCTCCTCGATACCAGCCCACGCGAGCGCCGCCTCCGCTGAAGAGAAGAGCTTGACATTGTATCCCCGAAGGTCGAGCATCTGCCCCACCGACTCCCGTGCCGCCTCGTCGTCGTCGATTATTACTACTTCTCCCCCGCTTCCTGCACTATCCCGGTACATTCTTGCCTTTCCCTCCCTCCGGCGGCTTAAGCGGCAACCGGATTCTGAACGTCGAGCCCTTCTTCTGTTCGGAGACCGCCTCTATCGTTCCTCCATGCTCGCGGATGATCCGTAACGAGATGGAGAGACCCAGGCCCGTTCCCTCGCCGGGCCGCTTTGTCGTATAGAAGGGTTTAAAGAGGTTCTCAGACTCCTCCGTCGGGAACCCTCTCCCCGTGTCTCTGATCTCTATGAAGACAATGGAGTCCGCCGCCTCATCTCGGCCCGTCCGCACGTGTATGTGTTTCGATTTGTTCTCATCCATCGCCTGCTTCGCATTCGTAAGGAGGTTCAGCAACACCTGTTCGAGCCTCACCCAGTCGCCGATGACGGTCGGAAGGCCTTCGGCCAACACGAGGTGCACGTGCACATCCGCGAGGCGCAGCTGCGGAAGCAGAAATTCCACACTCTCCATGACGAGCTCGTTGATATCGACGGTAGTGAAATGCAACTCCGACCGTCGCGCGAGCTCACGCATCTGATGGATTATCTTCGATGCGCGGGTCACCTGATCGGATATGAGCATGAGGTTTCGTCGTACCTTTTCGGGTCCCTCGATGTTGTGGTCCAGCATATATATCGCGTTCTTCGCGTAGTTCTGGATCCCCGTAAGCGGCTGGTTCAGCTCGTGCGATATCGCCGCCGCCATCTCGCCGAGCTCTATCAGTCGGTATGAGTGGACGAGCTGCTCCTCCTGGCGCTTCGCGAGAACGGAGAGCTCTTTCTTTTTCTTCTCGATCTCCTTTCGCCTTGTGATGTCGTAGATGTTCATTAAAACCGCAGGCTTCCCCTCGTAGATCGTCTCATTCCGGGATACGTCCGCCCAGACCACACCCCCGTTTTTTTTAAGGAATCTGCACTGGTAGTGAAGGTCTCCGCCGCCCTTTTTTTCTTGAAGCAGTGCAAGAACCTTTTTCGCATCTTCGTGATGAAAGAGCTCCCATACCGACTTGTGAACGATTTCATCCTCATCGTACCCGAGGATATCTTTTATCCGCCTGTTTGCAAAGACGACCCTGTCCGACGTATAGACGATCACACCGGTAAGCGAGTCCTCCACGAGCAGCTGATACTTCCTTTCGGAAAGCGCAAGGGCGTGCTGCCCGTGTACGGCCAGCCTCCTGAGACGGCTGATGCAGAGTGATACGATGATAAAGAACAGCATCCGTATCAGGTCGTGCCAGACGGGGCATTTGGCTATTCCGAGAAGATGATAGGTTATTATCATCGCGGCGAGGGCAAAAGCGACATAAATCCCCTTTCTACCCCACCACATGCCAGCAACTACTATCGGTATATAGATGAAATGAGTGTATATGATATCGGTCTTGAGCACCGAGTGAAAGAAAAAGCCGACACCCCCCGACAGGACGATAAGCGAAAGGACCACGGCGACCTGGTATCCGAGTACAGGGTATGCCTTTCTTTCTTCTTCCGTTTGAACGAGCTTCATAGGCCTGTACGTTCCGGATCAGTGTGAAACAGCCTCACACGGGATTTAAGGGGATTTTCAGTGAACAGAGTTATGCACGATATCGAAACGAATACCCCCGGGCAGGATTCTATGAGAGAATATTGCACTAAGGATCATTATGTCAAGGAAAAAGTAAAGCCGCCTGAGTATGAAAGAAAAAATAAATAGAAGCAGTGTCCTCTCAGGCGGCCGGAAAGTTTGACATCCCGCCGATATGAAAACTATATTAGAATGGAAAATTAAAAAATCGAAGAGGGGGAAAGACCATGTTCCGAAAGGCCGTGCTGCTCATTTTTATACTGCTATGTTTCTGCACACCGTTTGCGCATGCGAAAGACACCGCCGCCACACGGTCCATCCGCATACTCGTTCCCAAGTCCACCTCATCCGTCCCTTTCATCATACTCGACCAGACCGATCCGATCGAGGGCGTGGACATCTCGGTCGAGTTCTTCATCAACCATCCTGTTGCGATGAGCCGTCTTATCAAGGGCGAAGTCGACCTTTTGTTCACCGGCACGAGCGCGGGATGGGAAAACCACCTGGACGGCGGTCCGGTCGTGATGGTCAACACCGGAGTTTGGGGCGTTTCCTATCTCATCGGCAGAGACGATACAGTAAAAACGTTCGCCGATCTCAAGGGCAAACGGATCGCGCTCCCCTTTCCCGGATCTCCTCTCGATTTTCAGACACGGTATCTGTTATCCGCAAGCGGGCTCGATCCAGAGAAAGACCTCGTGATACAGTACGCGCCGTTCACACAGAGCGTTCCTCTCCTCATCGCCGCGAAGATAGACGCCGCACCGCTCCCGGAGCCTCTCGCCACGAACGTCGTCATAAACAAGAACCTCGTGCGAATGATAGACTATAAAAAAGCGTGGGCGGACGCCGGGGCCGGTATGAGGGGGGCATTCGCCGAGTACTCTCCGCAGGTCAGTCTGTTCACCGTCGAACGCTCCGCCGGTACGGGGGCCGATCCGCTCGTTCTGCGTGTCACCGAGGAATGGAGCAGGGTATCCGACTGGGTCTTGGGCCACGCAGCGGAATCCGCCGCACGCTCTGAGGCCCTGCTCGGATTCACCGAGCCGCTTCTAAAAACGGCGATCATCAACACCCTCTTTTTGGTGCCGTCGTTCGAGCAGAACAGGATGCTCGTCGAGGACTACTACAATACGGTCAAACGGTACCTTCCCGGGGAAAGAAAAACGCTCGGGGATTCGTTCTTCTTCACCCCATAAGTGAGGTCACATTGAAAGGCAAAAAGCTTTTCACCCTCGCCGGGTCGCTTATGATCGTCGCCTGCTGGACCGGGCTCTCTTTTATCATGGGACGGTATATCATTCCCCGTCCGTGGTCCGTGCTGGCGGAGGCCGCCCGTCTTCTTCGATTCGGGAACACGTGGGAGAACATCCTCGTCACCCTTCTCAGGGTCTGTTTGGGGTTCGCGGCAGGGTTTTTCTCCGGATTCGCCGTCGGGATCGCAGCCGGCAGGTCGAAGCGGTGGGAGCACTTTTTCAGGCCCCTCATTCTCCTGTTCCAGGGAATTCCGCCGATACTGTGGGCCATTCCGCTCATACTCGTATTCGGTATCGGCTCTCTATCTCCCATCACCGTAATCGCGCTGATCTGCTTCCCGCTGGTAGCGGTAAACATTTCGGAGGGTATCGGAACCATCCCGGCCGAGCTCGAAGAGATGGTCGGTGTATTCGCGCCGGGAATCGTTCCCCGTATGCGTGAGGTCGTGCTCCCGCACCTGCGGCCGTTTCTTGCCTCATCGCTCAAGCTCGGAGTGACGCTCGGGATAAAGGCTTCGGTGGTTGCGGAATACTTCGGCGCGAACAACGGTATCGGGTTTGAGATACAGTCGGCGTTCCAGTCTCTCCAGATAAAACGTCTGTTTGCGTGGGGGATCATACTGGTACTGCTCATCGTCCTGGTCTCGAGAGCCGTTACGCGGTCGGAAAACGGTTCGTCCGGCGGACGCAGGAAAGCGGAGGGGCAACACGGCTGCGGCCGGGAGGCGTTAACCCGGCTCTTTCTTCTGTCCCGGCACGAACGGCCTCTTGCGATCAGCGGGCTGACATTCGGGTATCCGGACGCGAAAACCCTGATCAAAAAGGTGAACCTCAAAGTCGGCATCCGGGAGACGGCCGTGATATCGGGAGAGTCCGGTGTGGGAAAAACGACGCTCTTAAAACTGGTCGCTTCCATCCTCAGGCCTGATTCCGGGCGGATCTCGGGACCGGCGAGGATCGGATTCGTGTTCCAGGACGACCGACTTATCCCCTGGAGGAACATCGCGAAAAACGTCGCCTTGCCCCTGAGGTATCGTGGCTATTCCGCACGGGAATCGGAGTCGTATGCCCGCCAGCTCCTTTTCGAGGCCGGTCTTTCGGGCAAGGGAGACGATCTTCCGGAGGAGCTTTCGGGCGGAATGCGGAAGCGGGCGGCGCTGGCCCGCTGCTTTGCAAGTCTACCTGAGCTCATCCTATTCGACGAGCCGATGACGGGTCTCCACAGGGAAGCTCGGCAGTTTTTATGGAAGAAATTCTTCTCGCTTCTTGCCCTTTACCCGGTACCCGTCATCATAGTCACCCACTTTCCTGAAGAGGTCGAGGCATTCCCTCACTGCAGTTTCTACCGACTTCACGGATCGCCCGCATCTTTGGTACCGGAGGCTTCGAAGCCCGTCAATTCGACGGACTTCCCACGGTAACTATTATTTGTATAACGGGAAAAGGAATAAAAGTATAAAAAAGAGCGGCGGATTATTCTTTTTATATTGACGGCGGGGTGCATGTGCTGCTACATTGGACTCGAAAAAAGGGGAGGGAAATTATTTTTTTTAGTATGATTGTTAATATTTTAACAATATTTGAGGAAACGTAATGACGCAATCCACCGAAGAGTTCATGCTGGACGATATTATCAGAGGCTGCCCTCATTCTCGAGACTACCTCATCTCGATTCTTCAGGCGGTGCAGGACCGTTACGGCTATCTCTCCCGGGAGAGCATCTACCGGATCTCCGACTATCTCGATCTTCCTGAGTCCAAGATCTACGGCGTCGCCACATTCTACAACCAGTTCAGGCTGAAACCACCCGGGAAATTCCAGATACATGTCTGTAGAGGCACCGCGTGCCACGTAAAGGGCTCCGCCGGCATCCTGGACACCATAGGGAGGGAGCTCGGTATCGAGGTGGGCGGTACCTCCAAGGACGGCCTCTTCTCATTGGACACCGTGGCGTGTCTCGGCGCATGCTCGATAGCACCGGTCATTACGATAAACGGAAAGTTCTACGGCAGGCTCGACAACAAGAAGGTCCAGTCGCTTGTGAAGAAGCTGAAAAGACAGGGAGACGGCACATGACGAACAAAAGCAGGGTCTACATAGGCATGGGCACGTGCGGGCTCGCAACCGGGGCCGATCTCGTGAAGGCCGCGGCGGAAGAGTGGTTCTTAAAAAAAGGCGTCTGTGGCCAGATAACACCGACGGGGTGTGTGGGATTCTGCCAGATGGAGCCGATCATGGACGTCGTCGCCGAAAACGGCATACGGATCTCCTACGGCGCGGTCGAGCCTGCTGAGGTGGCGGGTATCCTGCAGGGGGCGCTCGCCGACGGGGACTACAGCCGGGGGAAGATCATCGGTCAGTATAAAAACGGCGCCTCTTTTCTTTCCGACATACCGTTCATAGAGGAGCACCCCTTCTTCAAAAAACAGGTGAAGTTCGTTCTTAAAAACTGCGGGATCATAAACCCCGCCTCCCTTTCGGAATACAAAGAGAGAGGAGGCTTGACCGGGCTCGAACGGGCGCTCAAGGCCGGACCGAAGGGCGTCGTGGAAGAAATTCACGAATCCGGTCTCAGGGGAAGGGGCGGCGGCGGATTTCCCACCGGTAAGAAATGGCGTCTCGCCCAATCCAACGACGCGGCGCAGAAATACATCATATGCAACGCGGATGAGGGAGACCCGGGAGCCTTCATGGACCGTGCGATTCTCGAGGGCGATCCCTTCGCACTCATAGAGGGTATGATCATCGCGGGATTCGCGATCGGGGCGTCGCAGGGAATCATCTACTGCAGGGCCGAATACCCGCTCGCCATCGAACGGCTCGAATCCGCAATCGATACCCTGAAAAAAGAGAAGCTGCTCGGCCATTCGCTCGACAAGAACGGCTTTCATTTCGACCTCAGGGTCAAAAAGGGTGCGGGCGCGTTCGTATGCGGCGAGGAGACCGCGCTCATCGCCTCGATAGAGGGCAGAAGGGGCATGCCCAGGCCGAGACCCCCCTACCCGTCGGACTCCGGGCTCTTCGAACGGCCCACGGTGGTCAACAACGTCGAAACCCTCGCGAACGTGACCGGCATCATGAGAGAGGGAGCCGAATTCTTCTCTTCTATGGGTACAAAAAACTCCAAGGGAACGAAGGTGTTCGCGCTCACCGGCAAGATAAGAAACACCGGGCTCGTGGAAGTTCCTATGGGAATAACCCTGAAGGAGATCATCTACGACATCGGGGGGGGTATTGCACAGGACAAGAGCTTCAAAGCGGTCCAGATAGGGGGTCCGTCCGGCGGCTGTATTCCGAAAAGCTACATCGACACGGAGATAGACTACGAGTCTCTGAAGGGCGTCGGGGCGATCATGGGCTCCGGAGGGCTCGTGGTCATGGACGAGGATACCTGCATGGTGGATGTCGCACGCTTCTTTCTGTCCTTCATTACGAACGAGTCGTGCGGTAAGTGCATCCCGTGCAGGGAAGGCACACAGCGTCTCTTCGAGATACTCGATTATATCGTATCGCCCTACTCGAAGATGAAGAGCGAGGAGGAGAACCTAAGACGGTTCAACATGGTGATGGAGCTGGAGAACCTTGCGGAGGTAATCAAGCGCACATCCCTCTGCGGACTCGGGCAGACCGCGCCGAATCCCGTTTTGTCCACTCTCCGCTTTTTCAGAAACGAGTACGAGGCGCATATCTATGAAAGGAAGTGTCCGGCGAAGGCGTGCCGGGGCCTTCTCACCTACGAGATCGACACCGACATATGTACGGGATGCACGCTCTGCTCGAAGAGCTGCCCGACCGGGGCGGTCGTGGGAGAGAAGGGCAAGGCGCATTACATCATCGAAGACAAGTGCGTACACTGCGGGACCTGTCTCGACGTCTGCAGGTTCGGCGCCGTCAAAGTAAGCTGAGGGGGAGCACATGGTCACCTTGAAGATAAACGATCACGAGATAACGGTACCAAAGGGATGTACGATCCTGGATGCGGCCAAGGCCGCCGGTGAGAAGATTCCGACGCTCTGCTATATCGAGGGCCTTTCCCCGAGCGGCGCGTGCAGGATGTGCGTCGTGGAAATCGAGGGGAGAGAAGGCCTCGTGCCGTCCTGCTCATTCCCGGCGGAAGAGGGAATGGAGATATACACGAGGAGCCCGCGCGTGCTCAACGCGCGGAGGACGATCATCGAGCTTCTGCTCGCATCACACCCGTTCGATTGCCTCACCTGCCCTAAGAACGGGCACTGTGAGCTGCAGGACCTCGCCTCTGAGTACAACATACAGAACGTCCCGTTCAAGGGAAAGACGCGCCATCACTACACAGACTTCTCCTCGCCGGCGATCGTGAGAAACCCGAACAAGTGCATCCTGTGCGGAAGGTGCGTCAGAGTATGTGAGGAGGTCCAGGGTGTCTCGGCCATCGACTTCACGAAGCGCGGGTTCGATACCATGGTGCTTCCTCCCTTCGAGCAGGATATAAGCCAGACGACCTGCGTGAACTGCGGACAGTGCGTGCTCGCCTGTCCCGTCGGCGCGCTCTCGGAACGCTCCTCGGTCGAGGAAGTCATCGAAGTGCTGCAGGAGAACGGAAAATTCATGGTCGCCCAGGTCGCTCCCGCGATCAGGGTTTCCCTGGGCGATTTCTTCGGCCTAGATCCCGGTGAAAACGTCACCGGCATGGTCGCGTCCGCGCTCAGAAAGATCGGCTTCCAGAAGGTCTTCGATACCGACTTCACCGCGGATCTTACCATTATGGAGGAAGCGTCGGAATTCATACGAAGGGTCGAATCCGGGGGGCCGCTTCCGATGTTCACCTCCTGCTGTCCGGCATGGATCAAATTCGCCGAGCAGAACTACCCCGAACTGCTTCCGAATATCTCAACCTGCAAGTCCCCGCAGCAGATGATGGGGGCACTGGTGAAGCGCTACATATCTAAGGAGTTCGAAGTCCCGCCCGAGGATATCTATCTCGTTTCCATCATGCCCTGTACTGCGAAGAAGTACGAGTGCACGAGATCGGAGATGGGCGTGGGATCGATGGCGGACGTCGATACCGTGCTCACCACGAGAGAACTCGCAAAGATGATCAAGATCTACGGGATGCATTTCCCGGAAATCGCGCCGGAACGGTTCGACGACCCGATAGGGTTTACCTCCGGCTCGGGCGACATATTCGCGGCGTCCGGTGGTGTCATGGAGTCTGCGCTTCGAACCGCCTATCATTTCATAACGGGCAAGGACCTCGAAAATATCGAGTTCGAAGAGGTCCGCGGAATAAGGGGCATCAAGGAAGCGAGCGTCCCTGTAGGCGACCTCACCTTGAATGTCGCGGTCGTGAGCACGCTCTCGAATGCGAAAGAGATCATCAGGAGGATACGGTCCGTGAATAAGCAGTACCATTTCGTCGAGGTGATGTCCTGTCCCGGAGGCTGCGTAGGGGGCGGCGGACAGATGGAAGGGTACGACCCGGAGAGAATAAAGAAGCGTATCGATGCGATATACGGCCTTGACAGAAAGCGTGTGGTGCGTTTATCGTATAATAATCCCGATATTACGAGGCTGTACGAGACGTTTTTGGAACGTCCGGGGTCGCCTAAGGCCCACGAGCTTTTACATACCTGTTACGAGAGGAAACAAAAAAGAAACTGATGGAAAGAGGGGTTTCTGTCTATACGGTCGGCGATCTGTGCAAGAAGTGCTACTCCTGTGTCCGCTCCTGTCCGACGAAAGCGATACAGGTCCGGGAGGGAGAGGCGCATATCGTTCCGGAGTATTGTATCTCCTGCGGACTGTGCGTCAACATGTGCACCCAGGACGCGAAGAAGATCGTCTCGCACAAAGACGAGGTCGGGGCCGCAATCGCGGGATCGGGGAGGGTGTACGCGCTCTTGGCCCCCTCATTCCCGGGAGCGTTTCTCGATCTGGATCCCGGGTGTCTCGTCGCGGCGCTTCACCGGCTGGGATTCGATAAGGTGTTCGAAGTGGCGTTCGGCGCGGATCTCGTTTCATACCGCTACAAGAAGACATACGAGCACATACTGAAGCAGGAGAGGGGAACGTTCATCATCACCTCCCCCTGTCCTTCCGTGGTGTTTTATATAGAGAAGTATTTCCCCGAGCTGCTCGATTCCCTCGCTCCGATAGTATCCCCGATGGAGGCAACGGCGCGCGCGATCAGAGGAAAAATCGACCGTGAGGCGACCCTTGTGTTCATCGGCCCCTGCATTGCGAAGAAGGACGAGGCGAAGGAGTCGGAAACCGTCGATTACGTATTGACCTATCAGGAGCTCTCGGATCTTCTCGAAGGGGCTCGGATTGATCCAGCAACCTGCGAACCCGTTGAATTCGACCCTCCGCACGCGAATCTCGGAAGGATATATCCGGTCACGGGCGGCCTCCTGAAGGCCGCCGATATCGACTCGGATCTTCTGGAGAGCCCGGTAACGGTAATCGAGGGGCCGGAGCGGGTACGTGACATACTCTCGGTGCTGTCGAAGCTTCACAAAGAAGGCGGAACCCCGAGCTACAGGATCTACGACCTCCTCTTCTGCGAAGGTTGCATCGGCGGTCCGGTGATGATGAACAATCTCACATTCTTCGAGCGTAAGAAGTTCATCGTTCGGTATATGACGAACCGCCCTCTTATAACCGACCTGAAAAAGTGGGCCCAAGCAAACGTGGACTATCTCGATATCGATCTGTCGGTCCGGTACACGCCGAAGAAGGGCGCCCTCGTAGATCCGCCCGCGGAAAAGATACAAGAAATTTTGGCGATGACGAACAAGTTCAAACCGGAGGACGAGCTCAACTGCGGAGCGTGCGGATACTCGTCGTGCAGGGACAAGGCGATCGCCGTATACCGCGGCATGGCGGAGGTGGAGATGTGCCTCCCCTACCTCATCAGCAAGATAGAGCAGACGGTGGAGGATCTCAAGACGAACCAGGCCCGTCTCATCCAGGCCGAGAAGCTTGCATCCATGGGACAGATGGCCGCGGGGATCGCGCATGAGATCAACAATCCGCTCGGGGTGGTCCTGATGTACTCATATATCCTGAAAGACGAGCTTTTGGGAAACACCGGTGCGAACGAAGACCTGGATCGAATCATTACCGAGGCCGAGCGAACGAGAAAGATCGTCAAGGGCATCCTGAACTTCGCCCGCGAGGAGAAGATAGACCGAAGCCTTGTCGACATCAACCGTCTCGTACAAAGCTCGGTCGAGGGAGCGCTGAAGGGGCATCCCGACGGTCTGTACGGCGTCGAATACCGGCTCGACGAAAAGCTCGGACTGCAGAGCGTGGACAAGAACCAGATACAGCAGGTCTTCGACAATCTCATAAAGAATGCATGCGAGGCAATGCCCGGCGGCGGGACCCTCGGTGTGAGCACGAAGGAAAAAGACGGCAGTTTTTCGGTGTGTATTACGGATACCGGATGCGGCATACCGAAGGAGAACCTATCAAAACTCTTCAGCCCCTTTTTCACCACGAAGCAGGTGGGAAAAGGCACCGGCCTCGGCCTTTCCGTGTGCTACGGGATCGTTAAGATGCACGGAGGCAGCATAGAGGCGGACAACAACCCTGAAGGCGGCGCGCGATTTACCGTGACCATCAAGAAAACTCACACTGTCGAGGACGGCGGCTCCGTCGTCATCGACAGCCCGGAAGGCGATAATAATAACGAATAGTTGGAGGACTATAGTGCCCAATGTACTGATAGTGGACGACGACACCGATCTTCTGAACGGTCAGAAGGTCTTCTTAGAGGAGCACGGGTATACGGTCGAAACGGCGACGAGCATGGAGAGCGGCCTCGAGATGCTCGAGAGCTTTACACCGGACATTATACTGGCCGATCTCATGATGGAGCATTACGATACGGGTTTCGTGTTCTGCAAGCGCATCAAGGAGATACCAAGAATGCGCGAAGTGCCCATCATCATGCAAACCTCGGCACCGAAGCAGACCGGCTTTACGTTCGATGTGTCCAACCCCAAGACGAAGAAATGGATCATGGTCGACGAGGTGATAACCAAGCCTTTCCCTCTCGACCAGCTTCTGGGGAGAATAGAACGATATCTCGGGAAGGAACGGGATACCGAGTAACACCGGCGGGTACGCGGCCCAGCCGTCTTTTACCGCTTTATCGCCGCCTTTTTTACGGTCCTCCCGCATGAATGAATTGTCGCCGACGAAAGGTGAAAAACGGTTTTTAAAACATCCCCTGGTCCGGTATCGTATTAACGGCACCATTCAAGGATAAAGATCCGGCTCCGGCACGAGAAAGAAAATCCCCACGGTGCGAACGGGGTAGCAAGCTCCCTCTTCGCGCCGTGAGGTTTATTCAATTATCCTGCTATCTGTCTATCCCGACGGTGAGCTCCTGTCCCTGGCGGAAGATACGGAACAGCACCGTCCTGCCCGAAGCTTCGTTGAGCGCGGTGTAGAATCCGCGAAGATTCGTCACCTTTTGCCCGTTGACCTCCATGACTATGTCGCCCGGTCTGATTCCGGCGACCGCAGCGGGCGTGTCATTGTCGACCCTGGCGACGACCAGCTCACCTTTCTTCTTCGGAAGATCGAGCTGCTTCTCTATATCTTCCGTAATACGGAGGACGAACATTCCGGGCCACAGGTTCTTCGCCTGCTGAGCCAGGTCCTGATCCTCTTTACGTTCCGCGATCCGCACAGAAAGCTTTTCCTTTTTACCGTCTCGCACGAGCTCGAAGTCATAGCGCTCCCCGGGCTTCAGGTTTCCGACCGCGAAGAGAAAATGCGTCGTGTCCTGAATCGGCTTCCCGTCCACCGAAACAATGTAATCACCCGGCCGTATCCCCGCCTTGTACGCGGGCGAGCCTTTGTAGACGTTATGCACGAAGCTTCCGTTCAAGTCGCCGATCCCGAGGTCTTTTTTCGCGCTGTCTGCGAGGTCGATAATGTTGACGCCGAGCCAGCCGTACTCGACCTTCCCCTTTGTGATGAAATCCTCGATGGCCTGCTTCGCGTTATTGATGGGAATCGTGAATCCGAGACCCACACTCCCTCCCGAGGGAGAAGAGATCCAGGTATTGATACCGATCACCCTGCCGTAGATATCGACCAGAGGACCACCAGAGTTTCCCTGGTTGATTGCCGTGTCCGTCTGGATATAATCCGTAAATATCGCGACGCCGGACTCCGGCAGCGGTTTTCTTCCGATCGCGCTCACGATGCCGGACGTCACGGTGGAGCTGAACCCCATGGGGTTGCCAACGGCGAACACGATATCGCCGACCTGGACGGTGTCGGAATCTCCGAACTCCGCCACGGGGACGCTCTCCGCAGTCTCGAATACGACGAGTGCGAGGTCCTTCTTAGGATCCCGTCCTACGAGCTTGGCAGTGTACCGGCTTTCGTCGTTCAGCATAACGCTGATCTCGTCCGCCTCTCCCACGACATGGTTGTTCGTAAGCACGTACACCTTGTCG
>JAFGTF010000004.1 GCA_016934265.1 Spirochaetota bacterium | reverse complement strand
TGGGGTACAATTGTGCTTAAAAGACAGTCATCTGCATTTAGATGCGAGAGTCTTTCTTATATATATGACATACCACATCTTAATGGGATCGAATCTTCGCGCTTTTAGGGTGGCCGCATGGAAGAGAGAGCGATCGTATATCCGGCGGGGGTGCGGATATACAAACTGAGAGGTCCGGGTCCGGGCCGGTGGGCGTGGATGCCGCTCTACTTCTCGTTACCGATATCGATTGCCTGTTGACGGGGTTCAGCCGTAATCGATGCATTTCGGTTCGGGAATCGTCGGCGGATGCTACATCGTCTGCCCCCCGGCGGGTATGAAGCCGTGACCGTATTGATGCCTCCTGATACTCTTTTCTGTATCGTTGCGGTGGACATTGTGAACCGGATATCGCAACCCTGATCCCGAAGTCCCGTTCCCCGCTTCCGTTTCCTCTTCGCCCCTATTCATAGTGCAGCGCGTCGATGGGGTTCATACGCGACGCCTTTTTCGCCGGGTAGAACCCGAAAAAGATCCCCACGGCACCCGAGAAGAGAAAGGAGATGAACACGATGAGCGGGTTTGTAACCACGGTGAGTCCCGCAGCCATGCCGATGAGCTTCCCGAAGCCTATCCCGAAGAGTATGCCGATAATCCCTCCGAGCAGAGAGAGCGTCACGGCCTCGATGAGGAACTGTACGAGCACGTCGTTCGAGCGGGCCCCGACCGCGAGGCGGATTCCGATCTCTCTCGTCCGCTCGGTGACGGAGACGAGCATGATGTTCATGATGCCTATGCCGCCGACGAAGAGAGAAACGCCCGCAATCGCCCCGAGCAGCACAGTGAGAAAACCCGTAATGGTGGAAGCCGTCTCGATAATGTCTGTCTGGTTTCTGATATGAAAATCGCTCTCCTCCCCGCTGCGAAGCCGGTGCGAAGTGCGGAGCAGGGTCTCGATCTCCGACTCGGCAAGGTCCATCGTTTCCGTTGAAGCGGCGGATGCCATAATCATGTGCACCGTCTCGCCGTCGCTCATCCTGTAGAGGACGGTCGTGGAGGGGGCGAGAATTACGTCGTCCTCGTCGTTTCCCATGCCGCTCTGGCCTTTTTTTTCCATGAGCCCGATTACGGTGAAGGGAACGCTGCCGATCCGTATCTTTTTCCCTACCGGAGACACGTCGCCGAAGAGCTCTTCTTTGACAGTTTGTCCGAGCACGGCGACCTTCTTTTTCGTCTTCACGTCCCGTTCGGTGAAGAATGCGCCGTCTTCCACCTTCCAGTCCCGTATCTCGAGGTATTCGGGCGAGACTCCGTTGACCGAGGTCTGCCAGTTGTTTCCCTCAGAGACCGCCTGTCTTGACGAGCGAATCACGGGCGAGATGTAAGAAAGCAGCGTCGCTTCACTCTCGAGTTTTTTCACATCGCGTATGGTGAGGGTGGATAGCGATCCCGCCCCGCCCCGCACGCCCCTCGATTCGGCGGAGCCCGGCAGTACCATGAGCAGGTTGGTACCGAGCGATGTGATCTGGTTCTCTATTTCCACCTGGGTCCCCGTTCCTATCGAGACCATGATGATGACCGCTCCCACCCCGATGATGATGCCGAGCATGGTGAGTGCGCTCCTCATCCGGTTCTTTCCTATGCTCTTGAACGCCACCTTAATAAGGTTTCCTATTCTCATCGTCCCGCCTCCACGATGCCGACGGGCTTATTTTTATTTTGGTTTCGTTTTTCCACGCGCTCGTCTCGCACCACGGTACCGTCCCTGAGCTCGAGGATCCGTTTCGTGTAGCGTGCGATCTCCGTTTCGTGCGTTACGAGCACGACCGTGATGCCATGGTCGTTGAGCTTTTGAAAAAGGGTGATGATATCTATGGAGGTCGTCGAGTCGAGATTTCCCGTCGGCTCGTCCGCGAGAATAATATACGGCTCGTTTACGAGCGCCCGTGCGATCGCCACGCGCTGCTTCTGACCCCCGGAGAGCTGGCTCGGGTGATGGTCGAGGCGGTCGGAGAGCGAGACCCTTTCGAGGGCCCTTGTCGCCGCGCCGCGATGGTCGTCGATATGTTGGTACCGGTCGTAAAAAAGCGGGAGCTCCACGTTCTCGAGCGCCGAAGTCTTCGGCAGGAGGTTGAAGCTCTGGAACACGAAGCCGATCTTACGGTTTCGTATCTCGGCGAGCTCGTTCGTGCTCATGCCGCTCACATCGACGCCGTCGAGGAGGTAGCGGCCGCCCGAGGGTCTGTCGAGACAGCCGATGATATTCATGAGTGTCGATTTTCCCGACCCCGAGGGGCCCATGATTGCGACGAAGTCGCCCCGCTCGATGGAAAACGAGACCTCTCGAAGGGCGGGTACCTCTATGTCGCCCACAGTGTATGTCTTCCTCAGATTTTCTATTCTGATCATTTCCATACCGTACTCCTCCTCACATCGGCCTTCCTCCCATGTCAGGCGGCGGCCCGCCTCCCACTCCCCCGCCGGGTCTCGGGAAAAAGGATCTCTTCGAAGCATCCTGTTTTTTACCGTCTGTGGCCCTTATCCCGGTAATGACCTTCTTTCCTTCACAAAGATCGATGGACTCGAGGACTTCGGTATACACGCCGTCCGATTCACCGGAAGTGAACAGCGAGACCGCCGGGTATCCCTCCTCGGTCATGACAAAGACCTTCGTTTTATCGACTTGCGGCGCCTGCATGGATGAAGCGGCCGGTTTTTGCCCGCCCTGTGCGTTATTCGTGAATTTGGAAAAAGGGCCGCCTCCGGGGACCTTGTCCGGTACCGGCGGCTTGAAGGAGAGCGCGCTGTTCGGTACGAGGAGCGCGTCCGGGTGATCGAGTATGATGAAATCGATCGTCGCGGTCATGCCCGGTAAAAGGAGTCTCTTTTCGTTTCTCACATCGATGACGACCGTATAGATCACCACGTTCTGGACGGTTTCGGGCTGAAGCCTGACCTGCCGTACCGTTCCGTCGAACACGAGGTCCGGATATGCCTGGACGATAAACCGTACCCGCTGGCCCTTCTCGACCAGGCCGATGTCGTTTTCGTCGACGTCCGCCTCGATCTGCATGGTACGCAGGTCCTCTGCGATGATGAAGAGCTCGGGTGCCTGCAGGCTCGACGCGATCGTCTGGCCTGCTTCGACCGAGCGCGCTATCACGGTTCCAGAAATGGGAGAACGGATTTCCGTATTTTCGAGATTGGTCTCGGCCTGCGAGAGCTTCGCTTCGGCGGAAAGAAGGTCTGCCTGTGTGGCGGTAACGGCGGTTTCGAGAGTGAGGATATCTAACTCGGAGACATGGCCCTTTTCATAGAGCACACTGTTTCTTTCGTATTCGGTCCTCGCTTTTAAAAGCGACGCCCCGGCCTTTGCAACCGAGGCCTCGGCCTCCTTTACGGAAGCTTCGAAGGAGTCGGGGCGAATGCGGGCGAGGAGCTGTCCTTTCTTTACGAAATCGTTGTAATCGGCATGGACCGAGGCGACCGTTCCAGATACCTCGGCGCCCACGTCCACCGATCCCACCGGGTTTACCGTGCCGGTCGAAGAGACGACGATCTCGAAATCGCGGCGCTCCAACTCAGAAACCTGGAATACGAGGCCGCCGTTCGACCGTTTGATTCCACCCAGTATGAAGAACAAAGAAGCGAGCACCACGACCGCCGCAACCGGTATAATCAATCTTTTCCTCTTCATGTCCGTACCCCCGTCGTGAGCTTTTTCTACACTAAAAAAGATACAGGAGGCGGGAAAAAATACAATAAACGCGGTATAAACATTTCCTAAACGGTACGGGGCATCGTCGTCGCGGCTTGGTTCGGTGTGTTCGCGTCGATCTGTGTGTCGCGGGGGATCGTCACAAGCTCGTTCTCATCGAACGGTCCGCCCTGTCGCAGGGGAACGGTTTTTGGTTGAATCGGCGATAGTGATAATCAGAGGAGGAGGTAAGAATACAGGGGACAACCTCCATTCACGATCGTTCGGCCTTTTGTTGTAGTGGGCGACGGTCCCCGGATCAATCGAAGCGAGCATGCGGCGCGATTTTTTAAAAAGTTTACAAAGTTTACGCCTGTCCCCTGTGAATAAGTTGTTGATCATTAGCGGGGAAACGGCAAAGATGGTCGTCTGTCTGAATGCGGCGACGAGAAAGGGCCGGAAGCCGATATTCGAGTTCCGGAAACCGGGTTTTCCATTGTACAACATGACGTGAGGTGCAAAAAGAGCGGCCCTGACCGTTGGTGCTGTTTTATTGAATGGTGATTGCTTCCGAATCTAGTTCTGCCTGGTCCGGTCCCATTGTTCCGAAAGTGTCTGAATCGGGTCTGATCGCAAGACAGGTATCCGAAGAGGCAAGGGCGGACACGTCGACCGTGAGATCGTAGAAGAATGTTTCGTCGACCTCAACGGTACCCGACGGCTCGCTGTTTATGGTAACGGGTGGATTGGCCCCGCCGGGAACCGTCCGCAACTGGAAGGTTGAGCCTGAAAAAGTGGCGGCTTTAGGTGCTATATTAGTAAATGTCACGATAAGCGTGACGGTACAGTAGTCGGAGAAGCTAGTATCCGGGGTCTTTTTGTACCAGCCCCCCGTGTTTGTTAGATCCAGCTCCATCGGCGGTCCTGCGGGAACGCATCCGCCGGTACCGGTATCGCCGACGTTGCTGCAGGCGGCGACGAAGACAACAAGCGCCGCTACACCTCCGCGCTCGCGGTACTGGACACGGACCGGGTAAAGGACACGGTCGCAAAAAAGAAGGTATCGGACGCCGGCATGCTCCTAAAGCTCGTGTCAGAATCTTTCTATTCGTTCAAGAACGACGAGGTCTACGGGTCGAAATTCCCGGGCAAGTGGATACCATCCACATTTCAGGTGCTGTCCGAGCCGTTTACGGAACAGAACCGCATGCTCGGCTCGACGATGAAGATGGTCAGGTACATGATCACCGAGCGCTACGCCGACCTCATCGAATACATGTACTCGCCGGAGGGAGGCAGGTATGAAAACGAAAGAAACCTCGCGGTGCTCCGCGGGATCTTCGTTCTTGAAGGGTAGAGTGGGACGGAATTTATGTTGTTTTTTCGGGCGCCCGGTATTACAGTTAATAACGATGGGTCTTGAATGAATGAGTAGGTGAAATACTATACAGTCGAGAGTAACTTCCTTTTTGCCTGCCTTCTTATTGAAACCGCCGCGTATTAGACGATGAATTTCGATAGGTCGTTTGAGCAGAGACCGAAGACCTGTCTACAGTATGATGGTGAGAACACCCGAAGGAGCGGTGATGACGAATGCAAGGCTCGGCGACACGGTAAAGGTCCACTACACGGGGAAACTGGGGAACGGTGAGGTGTTCGATTCGACTTCCGACAAGGAACCGCTGACCTTCACCATAGGCGAAGGGACGGTCATTCCCGGATTCGAACAGGCGATAATCGGGATGAACCCCGGCGATGAGAAGACGGTGAAAATATCGGCGATACGGGCGTACGGCCTCTATCAGAAGCAGCTTGTCGTCGAGGTGGACAAAGACAAGTTCGTCGACGAGATCGACCCGGAGATCGGACAGCGGTTTCAGGTAAGCCAGCCAGACGGCACGAAATTCGTGGTAACTGTACTTTCCATCGAGGGGACGAAGGTCACGCTCGACGCGAACCATCCGCTGGCGGGAAAGGATCTCACCTTCGAAATTCAGCTGCTCGATGTGGCGAAGTAATGCTATTTTATTCCCGCTACCGAAACTTTGAATACGGACCGTTTTTTAGGATGGACTCTCTGCGGCATGGGGGCGGCAACCGCCCTGTACCGCTTTGGTGTCCGGGAACTCATATTCATGCTGGTGCCTGCGTGCTTTTCTGTACAGGAACCTGCAGATATTCGCGATAGGAGTGATTAATGAAGATACTCCTTTTGTCTCCATGTAAGAGCCCTGAGTCGAAGAAACCGCGGTTTCTTATGATTCCGCAGCTTTCTTTGCATCTCATCGCGGGTCTCACGCCTCCGGAGCACGAGGTGAAGATCGTGGAGGAGGAAATAGAGGCGATAAATCTCGACGAGGAGTGCGATCTCGTCGGAATAAGCTGCATGACGGCGAACGCCCCCCGGGCGTATGCGCTTTCGGAGGAGTTCAGAAAGCGCGGTAAGAAGGTCGTGCTCGGCGGCGTGCACCCCACCATCCTGCCGGGCGAGGCGTTGCGGCACGCCGATTCGGTGGTGATCGGCGAGGCAGAAGGGGTCTGGGAGGATGTATGCCGCGACGCAAAGGCGGGAAGGCTCCAGAGGCGGTACCACAAACCGTTCCCGAGCCTCGACGGCTATATTCCGGTGGGATCCTCACGGCGCAAGACGAAGAAGCGGGCGTTCGGCGTCGTCCCGGTGATGACCACACGCGGTTGTCCGTACCATTGTGAATTTTGTTGCGTCAGCGATCTTTACGGGAGACGGATACGTCACGTGCCTGTGAAAAACGTGGTGCAGGATATTTGCGATTCCGGTGGCCGCTTCTTTCTCTTCCTCGACGACAACATCGCGGGGGACCCGGTGTATGCGAAAAGCCTTTTTGAAGCGATCACGCCCCTCGGTATCAAATGGGGGGGACAGGCGTCATTGTCCATCGTGAAGAACATCGATATACTGAGGCTGGCGAGAAAAAGCGGATGCGAGGCGCTGTTCTTCGGTGTCGAGAGCGTCTCAAAGGAGCAACTAGCAAGAATGAGAAAATCGTCGAAGAAGCTTGAAGAGATCGAGCAATCGATCCGGACGGTTGAAGACCTCGGTATCTTCTTTCACGCTTCGATGATCTTCGGGTTCGATACGGATACTAGTGACATATTTCCCGAAACGCTCGCCTTTCTCGAGAGAAACAGGATAAGCTCCGCAACGCTCAATGTGCTGACTCCATATCCCGGCACGAAAATATACAGTCAGTTCGAAGAAGAGCAGAGACTTCTCACCGATGACTGGCGGTTTTTCGACCACAAGACGGTGGTGTACACGCCGAAGAATATGACCCCCCTTGAACTTCAGGCGGGGCGGCTGTGGGTGCTGAAAGAATTTACCCGGTTCTCGTCGATGATGAGAAGGCTTTTTTACCACCTCGATCATCCATTCTACCATCTTGCGATGAATATCGGGCACAAGAGAACGAGTTCCATTGACCTGGACGCATTTCCGGACGTCGCCGATTCTCTGTTCCCACTTGCCGCGGCAGGACGAAAGTCGCACGGCGTTTTAATTCCGCCGATCAGAGTTGCGGATATTATACCGAAACGCATGTTGATTCGTGAAGAAGTTCGTTAGAAGGGGCTCACTATGCTGAAAAAAGGAATGGGGTTCGTTTTTTTCACTACACTGCAGGCGGTATCCGGCGGGGCGTTCGTGCTCGTTTTCCTGAGAGACGGTGCGTGTTTCATATGGCGGGAGAATGCAGTCAGGAGATGGGCGTTCGTCTCATTCGAGAACGCGTTGGGCATGATACAGCGGTACATCGCACACTTGGTCCTTACGATACGGTACCGGGAACGGTACCGTGATATTACCTTGCCGATGAAGGCCTATTATAAGACATTAATGGGAAAGAAAAAGGATAAAGACCGGCGCCCATGACGGTGCTATGGGCCGGAGGGTACATACGTTCCTCTTTTCGGTCGGGATACCGGCGTCGAAACGCGCGGCGGTATCTACTATTCCGGGAGATGACACCTATGAAGAAGCATATTGTAACAGCGGTATTAATCGTCATGATGGTTTTTCCCTCATTCGTCTCGAGGGCGGACGATACGGAACAACACAAGGCGGCCCTGGTAAACGGGGTGCTGATCTCGACCGAGATACTCGAGAGAAAGGTCAGCGAGGCGTTCGCAAAGCTTTTTGCGGACGGAAAGTCGGTGGACCCCGATCAGCTGAAGAAGGACATGCTTGAGACGCTCATAAACAACGAGCTTTTATATCAGGAGAGCCTGCGTGGGGGGTACGAGCCCAACGAGCTCAAGGTGGAGATGCAGTTTTCAAACATCAAAGGGCAGTTCGGCACAGAAGACGAATTCCTGGAAATGCTGTCGCAGCGGGGATACACTGCGGATTCGCTTCGGGAAGAGCTCGGAAGGGTGATGGCGATCGATGACTATATAGGCGGGGAGGTCGCCACCGGGCTGGATGTCACCCAAACGGAGGTGCGCGGCTATTACGACGAAAATCCGAACTTCTTCCACGAACCGGAGGCGCTCAAGGCGAGCCATATCCTCGCCATGGTCTCGGACTGGACGGACGAGGAGCAGAAGAAGACGGCGTATCGCGCGATCAATGATATAAAGAAAAAAGTCGACAAGGGGGAGTCGTTCGAATCTCTCGCCAAGGAGCACTCGGACTGCCCGAGCGGCTCTCAGGGCGGCGATCTCGGCTATTTCCAGAAAGGCCAGATGGTAAAGCCGTTCGAGGACGCGGCGTTCGCCCTCAAAGTGGGAGAGATAAGCGGTATCGTGGAGACCAGGTTCGGCTACCACCTTATCAAGCTCGTCGACCGGCGGCCTGAGCGAACCGTTCCGTTCGACGAGGTCAAGGGCGATATCGAACAGTATCTCGGCGAGCAGAAGGTGTACGCCAAGTTGAGAGAGATCGTGGAACGGCTGAAAAGCGAGGCAAAGATAGAGCGGTATCTGTAGCCAGGCGTACACGGTCTCAGGCGGCGGGCCTTTCGGGAATTCGGCTTCCTGCTCCCGGTTAGCGGATTCAGACGTTATCCGGAAGGCGGGAAAGCGCCGTCCGGGACGGTACGCCGTCAGTGACGGTACGCCGTCACAGGGACGGTACGGCAGGCGGTGTTGTTCAGCTTGGGTTTTACCGCGGAATATTCGTCTTCTTGCGGGCTCGTTAAGTATCGATACTCGTACTGCTTTTTTTGGAGGGGTGCCGGGTACGAAGATCAGAAGGAAGACTGTGCGGTTCGTGAGATAATCTCGTCCTGGAGCTCTTTTCCGATGTCGACGAAATAGTCGCTGTACCCCGCCACCCGCACGATGAGGTCCCTGTATCGGTCCGGCTCCTTCTGGGCGGCGCGCAGTGTATCCTTGTTGACGACGTTGAACTGCACGTGGTGGGCGTCGTCTTTGAAATACGCCCGTACCAATGCGGCGAGCTTGTCGATACCTTCCTCCCCGGCCAGCAGACCGGGCGTGAGCTTCATGTTCAGAAGCGTTCCTCCGGTACGGATATGGTCCATCTTCCCGCACGAGCGTGTCACCGCGGTCGGCCCTTTGCGATCCGCGCCCTGTACGGGCGAGATCCCTTCCGAAAGGGGCGTGCCGGCTTTCCGGCCGTCGGGCGTCGCGCCGGTAACGCTTCCGAAATAGATATGGCAGGTGGTCGGCAGCATGTCGATGTGGTACTCGCCGCCCTTCGTGTTTTTTCTGCCGTCGATGGTGTCGAAAAGAGCATCGAAGACGTCACGCATGATGTCGTCCGCGTAATCGTCGTCGTTTCCATATCGGGGAGTGCGGTTGGAAAGGAGGAGCCTAAGCCGCCCGCTTTCCTTAAAGTCGGAAGCGAGCGCGTCGAGCAGCGCGTCCATGCCGACGTCCCGCGTGTCGAATACGTGCGTTCGTACGGCGGAGAGGCTGTCCGTGATCGTACCGATTCCCACGCACTGGATGTAGGTGGTGTTGTACCGCGGGCCGCCGTCGTTGTAGTCTTTTCCCTTTTTGATACAGTCGTCGATGACGACGGAGAGGAAAACAGCCGGCATGGTATGTGCATACATCCGCTCGATGTACTGGTTGCCTCTGATCTTGACGGCGACGAAATACTCGAGCTGGCGCCTAAAGGCGCCAAACAGATCATCGTACGATTCGAATCGCAGGGGGTTGCCGGTTTTGATGCCGATACGCTTTCCGGTCATCGGGTCGGTACCGTTGTTAAAAACGAGCTCGAGTATCTTCGGCATATTGAGATACCCGGTGAGGATGTAGGCCTCCTTGCCGAACGCCCCGGTCTCGATGCAGCCGGAGGTACCGCCCTCACGCGCGTCCTCGATTTTTTTCCCCATCCTGAGGAGCTGTACGATCACCGTGTCCGCGTTGAAGATCGAGGGGTATCCGTACCCCTTGCGGACGACCCGAAGCGCCGCCTTCAGAAAACGGTCGGGGTTTTTTCTGCTGAGTTGGATATTGCCCTGCGGCTGCAGGAGATGGATCTCGTCCATCACCTCGAGCATCAGGTAGGAGAGCTCGTTAACCCCGCTTTTTCCGTTTACAAGAACGCCGCCTAGATTGATGTTCGTGAAGTCGTTGTAGGTACCGCTTTCCTCAGCCGTTACTCCCACCTTGGGGGGGGCGGGATGGTTGTTGAACTTGATCCAGAAGCACTGAAGAAGCTCTTTGGCCCGCTCTCTCGTGAGCCGTTTTTCTTCGATGTCTTTCTTATAAAAAGGGTAGAAATAGCGGTCGAGGTGCCCGGGGTTCATGGCGTCCCAGCCGTTCAGCTCGGTGATGGTGCCGAGATGAATGAACCAGTACATCTGAAGCGCCTCATGGAAGGTCTCGGGCGGATTTTGGGGTACCCGCCTGCAGACGGCTGCGATGGTAAAAAGCTCCTCTTTTCTCGTTTTGTCCGGCTCCTTTTTCGCCATTCGCTCCGCGAGCTCCGCGTGCCGGTGCGCGAACGTCACCGCCGCGTCGCAGGCGATTCGCATCGCTTCGAGCTGGTGCAGCCTGAACGTCGCGTCCGGGTCGGTTTCGAAGTCGAGGTTCCCGATGGAGGCCCGTATGTCCCGTACGAAACCGGCGAGTCCCTTTTTATAGAATTTCCCGTCCAGAGCGGTATGGCCGGGGGCGCGCTGCTCCATGAACTCGGTGAATATGCCCGCGTTGTACGCGTCGTGCCAGCGTTCGGGGAGTGACGAGAAGATGCGGTCGCGCATCGTGCGGTTTTTCCAGTAGGGGATGATCTTTTCCTCGTAGGTTCGTCTGACTTCTTCGGATACCCTGTAGGTCGTCTTGGGCCTCGAGTCGAGTATATCGAGGTCTTCGAGGGAGTGGCAGACGAGCTCTGGATAGGTCGGCACCGCCTTCGGAAACGGACCCCGCTCTCCCACTATGAGCTCTTCCTTTCCGATGTATATCGTTTTGTTCCTGCACAGGTGTCTGAAAAGCCTAGCACGCAATTCGGGTGCGGGATATTTTCCGTGGTTTTTCCTGTAGAAATCGGTGACGAGCTCCGCCCTTTCCGAGGAGAGAACCACCGGCCTCGAGTAACTTTCGTCCCGTAATCGTGCAACCCGTTCGGTCATATGCCAGTTACCTTCTCTTCCTCTTCTCGGATACCCTTGTGTAACACTGTATAGTAATAAACCACCGATTCTAGATTATAATGTAATATATATCGCTGCGGGAAATAAAATTTTATTGCACCTCTTTCAATCTTGACAAGTAAATTATCCGGCATCTTGACATACGCGGCATTGTTCCGTATCATTTTGGTAACAAGCCCCTATACGGCGGCAGGGGGTGTTTCCGGCTCGCCGCGTGACGCTCGATCGCTGCGGCGGTTGTGTTTGTGTGCCCCTGATTCAAGACCGGCTTCGTGCCCGCTTCATCATCCCTCCACCATCACGTAAACACCCGCATCAGGAAAAAAGCAAAGCAAACTTTTTCTTTCCAAAAGCGGATTATAAATTATAATACTATGAGCGGGGGGGAATTCCCACATGGAACAACAGTGAAAAAGAATCGGCGGCGGACACACAAACGAGAAACGGGGGTGCGGTATGGCTGATCTCACTACCACCTATTTGGGACTGAAGCTTAAAAATCCCGTGATAGCGGGAAGCTCGGGGCTCACGAACGACATTGAAAACCTGAAACGGCTCGAGAAGTTCGGGGCTGGTGCAGTGGTGCTGAAGAGCATATTCGAGGAGCAGATCCTCATAGAGACGGACAGGGAGGTCAGCGCGGCCGACCTCGTATCGCATTCGGAAGCGGCCGGATATCTGACCACCATGACGAAAGAGCACAGCGTCTACGGCTATCTCGAGCTCATCGAGGAGGCGAAAAAGGCGGTTTCCATACCGGTCATCGCGAGCGTCAACTGTCTTACAAGCGGAGAATGGACTAAGTTTTCGAAGCGGATTCAGGAGGCGGGCGCGGATGCGCTCGAGCTCAACATTCTGATTACGGACTACAAAAACCGGGATTCGAAGGAGATCGAGAAGGACTACGTCAGGATCGTCGAGAAGGTGAAAGGCATCGTGGACATTCCGCTGGCGCTCAAGGTATCGACGCTGTTCACGAACATACCGCGGATGTTGACCGGCCTGAGCAGCGGCGCGGACGGGCTCGTGCTCTTCAACCGCTACTGGAGCCCCGATATCGACCTCGACGAGATGGCCGTTTCCTCCGGCAACGTATACAGCTCTCCCGAGGAGATCACGGTGCCCTTACGGTGGATCGGGCTGATTTCCAATCTCGTCGAGTGCGACATATCGGCCACTACGGGGGTCCATGACGGAAACGGCGTGATAAAGCTCCTCTTAGTCGGCGCGACTACCGTGCAGGTCTGCTCCGCCCTCTACCTCAAGGGTATCGAGCATATCGGTGACATCGTGAGCCGGGCGGACGCATGGCTTGATGCACACGGGTATGCGTCGGTGAAGGAGATACGTGGGCTGCTCGGCCCGAAGTCGGAGGAGGAGAGAAGGGTTTTCGGCCGCGCCCAGTTCATGAAGTACTATACGCTGAAAGAGTAGGCGGGAAGCCGTAATACGGAACAACGACGAAAGATACGGGCGGGCATCGCAACGTGGTGGTGATGCCCGTTTTTCGTTTGCTGTGGCCCCGCTTCTTTTTTTTGGCGGTCTCAAAGGCCGGTTTCCGCTGCGGCCCGCTGTTTTTTTGGGTCGGGGGCCGTCCGTGACGACCGTCATAAGCCGGTCATCTTCATGCCGATCTGCTCCTCTTTGTCCTCAAAGGGTTGATCGAACAGGGTGAGCGTTCCCCTGTACAGCACGCCGATGCGGTCCGAGAGCGCCAACACCTCGCCGAGATCGTTGGACAAAAGCAGTATACCCGCGTTTTTTCGCTGTTCCAGCAAAAACTTCCATACGTATTCGATGGAGCCGACGTCGAGACCGTGCGTCGGCTGCTCCGCGATGAGCAGGGACGTGTTCCTCGAAAGCTCGCGTGCAAGTATCAGCCGCTGCAGGTTCCCGCCGGACAGCTGCTTCGCGGGTGCGGATATGGAAGGTGCGGTGACCGAGAACTTACAGACGAGCGCTTCGGTATATTCTCGTATATAGGCGAGGTCGAAAAAAATCCCTGTGCCGAAACAGCTGTTCTTGTACCCGGTGAGGATGCAGTTCTCAGAAAGCGTGAGCTCGCCGACCGAGCCCATTCCCATTCTGTCCTCAGGAATATAGCCCGTGTCGCCGCGGACCGTGATTGTTCCGCCCGTTGCGGGACGCAGACCGAAGAGCGCCTCTACGAGCTGGTTCTGCCCGTTTCCCGCGACGCCTACGATACCGAACACCTCGCCCCTGCACACGTCGAACGAGAGCCCCCTGACGGTCTCGTGCCCGCGGTCGTCTTCCACTCTGAGGTCTTTCACCTCCAGCACGGGCTGCGATTTTGCCACCGGTTTTTTTTCGATCGAGAGGAGCACTTCCCTGCCGACCATCTTTTTCGCGAGATCTTCCTTCGCTTTTCTGCCGGCTTTTTTCACATCGAGTGCCGGCATGCTCGCCGTGACCCTGCCGCGGCGGAGAATGGTGATGCGGTCAGAGACCTCCAGTACCTCCTCAAGCTTGTGCGTGATGAATATGACGGCCTTGTTTTCCTCCTTCATCCGTTCGAGGATCCAGAAGAGCTCCTTCGTTTCCTGCGGAGTGAGCACCGAGGTGGGCTCGTCGAGGATCAGAATTTCGGCGCCGCGTATGAGCGCCTTGACGATCTCAACGCGCTGCTGCTCTCCGACCGACAGGTCGCAGATCCGGGCGCGCGGGTGCACGAGGAGGTTGTAGCGTGCGGAGAACTCCTCGATGGTCCGCTCGATTCCCTTGAGCGGGGAGATAAAAGGGACCGAAAGGCCGAGCGCCACGTTTTCGGCGACCGTGTGCGGTCCGATAAGCCTGAAGTGCTGGTGCACCATCACGATCCCGCGACGTATGGCGTCCTTCGGGGTTTTTATCGAAACGGGCGATCCGCGCAGGATGAACTCGCCGGAGTCCGCGCGGTATATGCCGGAAAGGATGTTCATCAGGGTGGTCTTTCCCGCGCCGTTCTCGCCGAGTATCGCGTGGACTTCGCCGCCGTAGATGTCGATGTCGATCCCGTCGTTCGCCCGCACCCCGCCGAAGGTCTTTATCACGCTCCGCATAGAAATCAGGGGGGTGTTTTTTTTCTTTTCTTCCATACCTATTCCTCCTCCCTGCGGTAGGGAAGACCGAGCGCGCCGGGCGCGCCCATCCGCCGCCTGAGCCTTCTGCTCGCGTGAAGGAGAAGGGGCGCGAGAATGGTGAAAAGGTAGGGCATAATCGTCAGAAGCTCCGGCGCCACCCATGGCTGCAGCCGGAAGGAGAGGTAGAAGAGGGAGCCGAAGGCGTACGAACCGCCGATCGCCACGAGCGGGTGCCACAGGCTGAAGATGGTAAGCGCGATCACGATCCATCCCATTCCCGCAGTCATTCCCTGGGTCCAGGAGGGACGGTAGACGATGGAAAGGTAGGCGCCGCCGAGTCCTGCGAGGAGCCCGCCGATGAACGTGCAGCAGTACCGAACGAGGGCGACGTTGATTCCCAGGGCGTCCGCCGTCCGCGGGTCCTCGCCGACGGAACGAACCGTGATTCCCCATGAGGTCTTGAACAGGACCCACCAGAGCAGGACGGCGAGCCCTATCCCGATATATACGAGGAGATTCTGATCGGTGAACAGGATCGGACCGAGTACGGGGATTCGGCTCAATCCGGGAACGCTGAGCTCGGCAATCGATGCTTTCAGCGGCTGGCCCTCCCACCCCCTTCCGAGCACGCCGGTAAGGCCGAGGCCGAAAAGGGTAAGGGCGAGCCCGGAGACGACCTGGATGACCCTAAGGTGAATCGAGAGAAACCCGTGAAGAAGCGACGCGGCGCCGCCGACGAACGCACCGGCAAGAAAGCCGAGCCATGGATTTTTTGTCACGAATGCGGTGGTGAATCCGACAAACGCTCCGAGTATCATCATCCCCTCGACCCCGAGGTTGAGTATTCCGGACCGTTCCGCGTATATCTCACCGAGCGTGCCGAGGAGGATCGGCGTGCCGTAGACGAGCGCCCGTCTGAGCGTCTCTATGACCCAAAGCTGCCACTCCATGCTATCATTCCCCCTTCCTGAACGATAGTTTGTGCTTCAAAAGCGTGTCGCTCGAGATGAGGAAGAACAGTATGAGGCCGGTGAAGACATTGACGATCTGAAAGGGCAGGTTGAAGGAGAGCTGCAGCACGTCGCCCGCCACATAGATCGCGCCGAAGAGCAGGGAGGTGAGGATCACGATTAGGGGATTTCCCCGTGCGAGCCAGGCGACGATGATCGCCGTATACCCGTACCCGAGTGAGACCTGGTCCGAGTGCCGCAGCATGTGGTGAACGCCCAAGACCTCGCCCGCACCGGCAAGCCCGGCGAGTCCTCCGGATATCACCATCACATAGAAGATAGTCTTGAAGTAGGAAATTCCCGCATAGCGCGCCGCCTTGGGGCTCTGGCCCACCACCTTCACCTCGTATCCGAGCCTCGTTCTATTCAGTATGAAAAACACGCAGACCGCGGCGAAGAGCCCGAGCAGCAGTGTCGGCCAGTGGATATCGCTCATGCCGATCGTCGGAAGCCAGACCGATTCCGGGAACTGATCCGTGTAGGCGAATCCCCGCATCGTCTCTCCCTTCCACGGCCCGTGTATGAGATAGAGTACGATATTCGATGCGATGTAGTTCATCATCAGCGTGGTGATCACCTCGTTGATGCCGAAGCGGGAACGGAGGCTTGTCGAGAGAAGACCCCACACCGCACCGCCCGCGAAGCCGAGTATGAATGCCGCGGGTATAAGAAACGGTTCCGGGAGGGGGCTGAAGAGGGCGACCCAGGTCGCCGCGGTAGCTCCCATGAGGAGCTGCCCCTCGGCGCCGATGTTCCAGAACGAGGTCTTGAACGCGAGCAGAAGCCCCACACCGCACAGAAGGAGCGGTATGCTCTGCCATACGATCTGGGAGAGTCCGTAGGAGTTGCCCACCGTCTCGATGATGATCTCGAGGTATGCTTCGAGGGGGTTGATGCCGAACCCCAGGAATATGAAGCCGATGACGACGAAGGCGAGAAGGATGGAGACCAGAGATATGCAGAACACGGTCCACGCCGATGGATTCGTTCTCTTCTCAACTTTTAACCGTCTCATTCGTACCCGTTTCATGGAGAACGGCCACCGCCTGAAGCGGTGGCCGTATTACGTTCGAACGAAGTTTTACTTCGGCTCTCCAGGCCACGACCCGACGACGCCCTTTACCGCATACTCCAGGCTCAGGAGGTGTCCGTAGTTTGCGCGTACGCCCACAGGAACAACGACCGCACCCTTTCTCGAGTAGATCGGCCCGGTGAACGGGTCGAAAACCATCTGGAAATCGGACATCTGGGCGATCCGCTCCATAACGAGGTCATAGGTCTTCCCGAGGCGCGATTTCCACTTGGGATTTACGGGCATGCCGAACTTGGCCCCCACCTCGACCGATCCCTCCTTAAGAAGGTCCCAGTAGTCCACATTCTCGAGATTTTTCGAGGTGTAGTATCCCGCATGCACCTTGGAGAGAAAATCGAGGTAGAAGTTCTCCCAGTGGACGAGCTGGCCGGAAACGACGTAGTCCGGCGCGGAGTTGTACATCGGAGAGTAGTGTCCGAATACGGGCATCCGGTTCTCGGCCGCGACCTGGACCACCGTGTCGGAGTCCTCGGTGAAGGCGAACACATCGCAGCCCGCGTCGATAAGCGAGTTCGTCGCCTCCTTCGCCTTCGCCGGATCGAACCACGCCTCTATCCAGCGCACGTGTACCTCGGCCTTCGGGTTCACTTCCCGTACTCCCATGGTAAACGCATTGATATGGCGCTTGACTTCCGGGATAGGAAACGCGCCGACGTATCCCACCTTATTCGACTTCGTGAGGGCTCCCGCCATGAGCCCGTTGAGGTAGTAGATCTGGTAGAAGTCTGCCATGTAGGTGGCGAGGTTGGGAGCGCGCATGAAACCGGAGCAGTGGGCGAAGATCGTGTCGGGATATTTCTTCGCAGCCGCGACGGTTCCTTCCCAGAACCCGAAGCTCGTGGTGAAGACCACGGCGCACCGTTCGCGTCGAACCATGCGGTCGATGACGCCCTCCACCTTGGCTTCCGGAACCGACTCCTGGTATACCGTTTCGACCCACGGAAACGTGTCCTCCACGATCCGCCTCGCGACCTCGTGGGCATGGGTCCACCCCATGTCGCCGATGGGCCCGACATAGATGAAACCTACCTTCAGCTTGTCCTGCGCCTGGAGGCCGATTGCCCCTGTGAGCAGGAACACAAGGCATAATGCAAACAGTACCGCCTTCTTCACTTGTACCCTCCTTGAATCGATAGATTTGATTCGGGAGCAGATTCCCCTCCCGTTGCGATGCGCCGCACCTATGAGCAGCTATATTATATCCTTATCGCGGGAATTTGAAAACAGTATTTAGCGTGCGGGCATGAAAATAAAAAACGAGCGGGCCCGCTTCGGGAGACAGCAACCTGAAGCGGGCCCGAAACACCGTATGCTGCGTGCGTCCCGGCCGAAGGCTATTCGCAGAAGACCTTCACATGCTCCTCCCCCTCCACGTCTACATCGACGGTGAGGTCCCGGAGGTTAAAGACGAGGTCGGAGAGATCCTCCTCATTCATCTTCGTGAAGTCCATGTCGAATCCCTTCTCGATAAAGGCCTCGTTGACCTTTTCCTGCGCTTCCTTCGGGATGAAGGACGCCCACTTGATGCCCGAGCGTATCAGCTTGAGCGGGACGCGCACGTTCACCCGCTCCTTCTTCTTGCTGTTTTCCCCGGGTTCGACGACGACCCTGAGATACCGCGGCAAAGACGGCCCGCTCTCAGCAGGCCCGCGGCCGCTCGTATCCACCGCTGCGGCTTCGAATGAGAGAGCGTTGAGCAGCCGTTCCGCCTCGTCGATGTCGATCTTTCCCTTGGAAAGCATCTCGAGTATCTTTCTTTTTTCTTTTCCCATTTTTCTCCTCTTTCATATAAACGTCATCGATACAGCCGTATCCTTCCCCTCTATCTCGACCGAGAGGCTCGGGAGGGACCACAGTGCGGAGAACAACAGCGGATAGAAGTGGAGAAGAAGCGTTTTGTATTCCTTCCGTTTCATGACCCATGCAGCGGTGAGCATAAACGGACCGAGTACGGCGGCGAGAGGTATGACCAAAAGCCATATGAGGCAGAGAGGAACCCACAGCCTGAGCGGCCGCTTGTTTTTCCGTTTCAGTTTCAACCTGAACAGTACCGGTATCATTTCCCCCCCCTTAGTTTTTCTATCGCTTCTTCAACCGACAGCTCGCCTTCGTCTATCCTGTCGAGTATCTCCTCCTGCGATGAAGGCGGGACGAACTCCACGAACTCCAGGCGGCCGGAAATACGGTTAAGACGGTTCTTCACCGTGGGATAGCTGATTCCGAAGAGCTTTTCCATCTCCTTGATCGACCCGTGACACTTTACGAACGCGGTGACGAACATCTGGTCTTGTATAGCGAGCTGCGCAAGCGGAGGGAGCTCGAATTCTCCCTCCACCGATATTTTCGATCCGGATAGCCGTACCCGCTCGATTATCAGTGACGAGCCGCCCGTTATTTGTAAAAGTTCCCCCCAGTCAGCCGCCATGCCCCCCTCCGGTTTATTTTTACAATAAAACTACCATAAATAATTTAATATGTCAATATAATTATGATTATTTATTAAAAAAATTAATTTTTAAGATGGCATGATACGACAAGACCCATGCAGACTTGTCTTGGAAATCGCGTGCATTCGTAGTATAGTTACCTGTTGCAGTCCTCTCGTTTCGGCAGGGATCGCTGCCGCCAGCAACAAAGTCGTACCGGCCGGGCCGGACGGTGAATGCCAAAAGAAGGGGTGGAGGAGGTATCGACCATGAAGTTCTCGCAGAGCTCCGCAGTATTCTTCAATTATTCTCTACGACATGCGATCGCCGAGTTGGGCGGCATGGGATATGACGGTATCGAGATCTGGGGGGGGCGGCCTCATATGTACAGGCACGATCTCGATGTTGAGATGGAAACGTTGAGGTCACTTCTCGATGCGAACGGTCTCGAAGTATGCAACATCATCGCCGCGCAGTACCGCTACCCGTCTCTGCTCTGCTCAGAAAACGAGATCGTCAGAAAGGACAGCGTCGAATATATAAAGTCGGCAATCGAGAACGCGAAGAAGATCGGCGCTCCCACGGTGCACCTCTGCGGGGGTATGGCCGCGTGGGACGAAGACCTCGAGAAAGGACGGCGTTGCCTTAAAAAGAGCTTCGAGGAGCTCGGCGAGTATGTGGAAAACGAGGAAGGGTTGAACCTTCTCATAGAACCGGCGCACCGTTTCGAGTCGAACCTTATCCTCACGATCGACGACGGGCTCAGAATGATCGACGAGCTGGGGTCCGACAGGTTCGGTATCCTGCTCGATACCGGTCACTGTCACCTCAACGGGGAGGACCTTGAGTCCGCCGTTTTGAAATGCAGGGGCGTGCCTCTTCATATACATATCGACGACAACAACGGCGATTTCGACAGCCACCTCATCCCGGGAAGGGGGACAATCGACTTCGGGTCGCTGCAGAGCGCGCTTTCCGAGATAGGGTATGACGGGTATGTGTCCGCCGAGCTCGGCGGGATGTATATTACGGACCCCGTTTCCGCCTGCGAAGAAACGCTCGAATACTTACAGCGGATATTCCCCGCTTCGAACGAGGATTTGGAACCGTTCCGGAGCGTACGGCAGTAAAAAAGAACGTTGCAAAGATAGATCGTTTTATCATACAATGGGTCTATTGTACTACTCATACTGAAAACGGGGAGGATGAGAAAAGGCCGAAAATCCGTATAGGGAGTCTAAGCATACGCAGCCGGTCATTGTACCGCCTTTCCTATGTTGCGGGAGGAGATATGAAAAGGGCTGTCCTCTCGGGGATTCAACCGGATCGAGTCCGGTGCTTCCGGCGATCTTCGACGCGGGGCATGATTAAAAACGGTGGCCGATCGGCCTCTGCGGGCGGACGGATGCATGGAATGTGACAGCAAAATGCAAGAAGGGGACGGACGAGATCATAGAAAGGCTCGGATGGATAGAGGCGGCATAGGATGAGAATGGCGTCTCGTAAAGGTGGCCGGAAGGCCCTTAGGGCAGTATTATCTTATACACGAATATTCTCAAGGAGGTAGGATAAGGTGAAGGCAAAAGGGTATATGGGAAAAATTCTTCGAATCGATCTCTCTTCGAAAAAAATCGAAGTGGAGGACAACACGGATGCGGTAGTGGAGAAGTATATCGGCGGAAACGGGCTCGGCACAAAAATTCTGTATGAGGAGACGACTCCCGAAACGGACCCGTTGGGACCGGACAATCCCGTCATCTTCGCGGTGGGTCCGGTAAACGGCACGAAAGCGTTTAATTCCGACAGGTTCGATACGGTGACGAGATCTCCGCTCACCGGTATTTACGCCGAATCGAACTGCGGCGGCTATTGGGGATCCAAGTTCAAACGGTGCGGGTACGATGCGCTTGTGGTTACCGGGAAATCGGATTCACCGGTCTACATCAATATCGATGAGGATGGTGTCGAGATCCGCGACGCGAAGAAGTACTGGGGAAAGGACACCTTCGAGACGAACAGGCTTTTCAAGGAGGACCTCGGCACGGACGTACGGATTACGACGATAGGCCCAGCAGGAGAGAACGGCGTGAAGTACGCGTGCCTCATAGACGACGGAACCCACGGCCGTGCCACGGGCCGTGCCGGTGTCGGCGCGGTGATGGGGTCGAAGAACCTGAAGGCCGTCGCGGTGAACGGGAAAAAGAAGGTCGAGATAGCGGATGAGGAACGTATGAGCGGGATAATGAAGAAGCTCGGCCCGCTCATGAAGGACGGGCCTGAAGCGCTTAGAAGGGGCGGGACCACGGTTGGTCTCGACTTCTGCGAGTCCATAGGAAACCATCCCGTCAAAAACTGGTACGGCGCCGAATGGAAGGAGGGCGCGAAGAAGATCACCGGTATGACGATGGTCGAAAAAAGGCTCGTGAACCGGTACCACTGCGGATCGTGCGTCATCAACTGCGGCAGGGTCGTCAAGGCGATAGGGGGCCCGTACGAGGGGATGGAGGTCGCCGGGCCGGAGTACGAGACGATGTCGCTGCTCGGATCGAACTGCCTCGTGGACGATCTCGACGCAATTATAAAGGGGAACGAACTGTGCAACCGCTACGGGCTCGACACGATCTCCAC
>JAFGTF010000033.1 GCA_016934265.1 Spirochaetota bacterium | reverse complement strand
GTGCAAGGACTGGTACTTCTGTAAACGCGACCTGTAGGCGGTCCGGAAGAACCGCGGTGATGCCGGAGGCGGCCCTGCCGGGATTGGGGTAGCGGCGTTTCATATATATAAGTTTTCCGGAGCCGATAGCAGGTCCTCTCGATAAAGGTATAGAGGGAGAGGGTTATACGCCTGCAGGCAATTCGTAATGATGCATGGGCGTCTTCTTATCCGCGCATGCCGCGCGTAACGGAACAAAACGCGCGGGAAAACCGGGTCACATCGTATCCAGCGGCATTCTGAAGGGAGTTTCGATCACGCAGGAGAATCATCGGACACACGAATACACGGACACGGGCGTCCGCCGGTAAAATAGCGGGAGAGACGATGCGCATCGCACATGAGTTACAGCACACGCTTCAGAGGATCGACGGAAGCGGGTACAAGGCATACAAAGACATCAAGGGTGAGTATGACTTCGGAGAGTTTGTGCTCATTGTAGATTACGTGCAGGGCGACCCGTTCGCCTCGCCGAGCAGGTTCAGGGTTAAGGTGCGGCAGACGCAGGCGGGGTTTCCAGAGGACGCGTACGAAAGCCCGAGCAGGAGGAAAGCGGCCTGCGATTTCATTACGAGGCGTTTTTTCGATGCCGCCGGGCGATTCGCAAAAGGTGTTCACGCATCGGGAAAGAGCGGGACAATCTCGATAGACCGTCCTTCACAGGAGGTGCTCGACAAGACCTCCTGTTTTATCGACAAATCCTGGGTAGAGACGAGGTTTACGGTCGGCTTACCCGCATTCGGGAGAAGGGTCGCGGGAAAGCTCGCCGAGCGGATGCTGTTCGAACAGCTGCCGAAGATCGTCCGCTACTCGATGCGGTACGAGAACCTCGACGGCCGGAAGCTGAACGAGCATATAAAGACCGTAGAGGACGCGGACTTTCTGCGGGGCAGGCTCGGGGAGATGGGGCTCGTCGCGTTCGTCGCGGACGGCGCGGTGCTGCCGAGGAAAAGCGGGGTCGACCCACGGCCGCTTTCCGAGGGGCGCGTGGTTGCTTTCTCGTCGCCGAAATCTCTACGGGTCGCCGTCTTGCTCCCCAACAGGGGGAAGATAACGGGTATGGGCATACCAAAGGGGGTCACCCTCATCGTCGGCGGTGGGTACCACGGAAAATCCACCCTGCTCGAAGCGTTGGAGCTCGGGATCTACGACCATATCCCCGGCGATGGCAGAGAGCTCGTGGTCTCGGATTTCAGCACCGTAAAGATCAGGGCGGAGGACTCAAGAAGGGTGGAAAAAGTCGATATCTCCGCATTCGTCTCGAACCTCCCGTTCGGACGGGATACGAAGAGCTTTTCCACGGACGACGCGAGCGGTAGCACCTCGCAGGCGGCGAACATCATGGAGGCGATGGAGGCGGGGGCGAAAACGCTCATCATAGACGAGGACACGTCGGCGACGAACTTCATGATCCGAGACCACCGCATGCAGGAGCTCGTGGCAAAAGAGAAGGAGCCGATCACTCCCTTTATAGACAGGGTCCGGCAGCTGTACCAGGACCACGGCGTCTCGACGGTGCTCGCGATCGGCGGGTCGGGAGACTATTTCGACGTCGCAGACCTGGTGATCTGCATGGAGGAGTACATCCCCGTGGACGTGACCCGGAACGCCAAACGGATCGCCGAAAAATACAAGGCCGAGCGCGCGCGCGAGGGTGGAGAGGCTTTCGGATCCGTTACGGAACGGGTTCCGATTGCGGGAAGCTTCGACCCGAGCAGGGGCAAGCGGGAGGTCAGAATCTCCTCCAAAGGGCTTCATTTCATCGTATTCGGCACGCACCTGATAGACCTCGGCGCGATCGAACAGCTTGTACACCTGAGCCAGACCCGGACCATAGGGGACGCGATCCACTACGCGACCCGGTATATGGACGGTAAGCGCACCCTGCGGGTTATACTCGATCTCGTGGCGAAAGATATCGAAACAAAAGGACTCAATTGCGTGGGCTCGCGCTTCGCCGGAGATTACGCGCAGTTTCGGCCGCTCGATCTTGCCTGCGCGATAAACCGTCTCAGGACGCTCGCGGTACGGCAGCGCTGACAACGCTGCCGCACAAGGAATACTTCCGGGACTTCGAAAGCCGCCGCATCCATCGGGGCCGTAGATCCGGTATGTATTATGCATAATTCCTTATACCCAAGAATAGAAAAACAAGTAAAATTCTTATAGCATAGACGGCGAACGGGATGTAGCGGACATATCTCCAATTCCGAATGGAGAAAGGAGGGAGTATGAAAAAAAACAGAGCGTATATAATGGCGTTTCTTATTCTTATTATTCCTTGCCTGGTTTACGCGGGCGCCGAAAAGGCCGGGCGGACCTCAACGGTTTTTAGTATAGGTCTTGTGTTAGGGGCGGGAGGGCTCGGGGACAAGGGGTTCAACGACAGCGCGTACGAAGGGATAGAGAGGGCGAGCCAGAAGCTCGGCATACGGTACGATGTGCTCGAATTTCTCGGAGAGGCGCAGTCGGCGCATCTTAAGGGGTTTGTTCAGGAAGGCCTCGATCTCATCATCGTAATAGGCTGGGAGAACATCGGGCCCCTTCGCGAGGCGGCACAGCAATTTCCCAATCAGCGGTTTGCGTACCTCGAGGAGGTGGTCGAAGCGCCGAACATCACCTCTGTGGTATTCAGGGAGCTTGAGGGTGACTTTCTCGCGGGCGCTTTGTGCGCCCTGCTCTCACAAAGCGGCAAGGTGGGGTATCTCGGCGGGGCGGACGTGCCCGTGATCAGGAGAATAGAGCACGGCTTCGTCCAGGGAGTGCGCTACATAAACCCCGATGCGGTCATCATCTCGCGGCTCGCGGGCGGAAAAAACGATTTCACCGGGTTCGGAAGACCTGAGCTCGGTCGGACACTCGCGGTGCAGATGTATGATGAAGGTGCCGATATACTCTACTGTGCGGCGGGCAAGACGGGCCTTGGAGCGATTGAGGCCGCAGAGGCCAAAGACAAACTCATCGTCATGACGAGCACGGATCAACGCTGGATCTCCCCGGAGCACGTAATGTCCAGCAGGACGAAAAATATGGGGACCGCCGCCTACATGCTCGTTGAGAGGCTCATAAAGGGGGAGCTCAAAACAGAGACGATAGAGCTCGATCTCGCCACCGGAGGTGTCGGTCTCGCGCCTTTGGAAAGCGACCGTATCCCGAACAGTGTCAAAAAGAGAATGCCACAGCTCGAAAAAGATTTAATCAAGGGAAAGATTAAGGTAGAGGAATACGTACGCGAATGAATCGCTTTTTTTTCTATGTCAAGAAGTGGTGGTACGAGAAGCTCTCTCATCGCGTCGTGCTGTCGGTCGTCTGGATCTGCGTCGTTCTCCTCTCTGCCCAGGGCGCTTTCACGGTAATTATGGGACGAAGGATTGTAGACCATTTTATCGAGTCCCGAAACTACGAGCTTGCAAAGAACATAAGCTTGAACGTAACGGACTTCTTCAACGATCTGCTCGATATACTCGAATCTCAGGCCCGCCAGATCGTGTTGCAGCATTCCCAAGAGTCTCAGTCGGAGATGCTCGTGACGTTTCGCGAGCAGTACGCCTATACCTTCGGGAACCTGTATCTTTTAGACGGTACCGGCAGGGTGCGTGTAAAATTGGGCGGCACGCTCTATGATGTGATGAAAAAGGGGGTCGAGGTGTACGAGCCCCCGGTTGAGATGGAGCTCGACGAAAGCGTGAATCGGGCCGTCGCCTCAGGCCTTATCACGGTATCCGGAAGCAGGTTTTACAACTATACCGGGACTCCCTACATCATAATGACGGTCCCGGTCGGGATCTCGGCAATCACCGGAAACGCCGCGTTTTTCGTGGTCAACGTGGACCTCAGGACGCTCTGGACGAGGCTCGGCAAGTACCTGCTCAAGGACGGCTCCCTGTATGTCTTGGATTCGGAGGGAAAGATCGTGGCAGGCAGCAACCGGCGAGAGCTGGGAAACACCTGGCCGATCGAGGGGATCGATTTCCGTCAGCCGGGAACGCACTCCTACAAGGAAGGGCGGCAGAAGCACACGGTCTCGATTTACCCTTCCGGTCAGTACCTGCAGTTGTACGTAGCGGTGGACCAGAGGCTCGGCCCATCGCTGGGCTTAAGCCGGTGGATCATCGCCGGCTCGCTTTTTTTCACGCTGCTGAGCATTCTCGTGGTCGTTTTCCTGCTCAGGGGGCTTTTAAAACGGGCGCTCTACCCGATCGAGCTACTTACGAAAGAGGCGTACAAAGCGGCGGAAAGCGGGAAACCGGAGAACGAGATCGTCCTTTCGTCCGGCCGCACGTTTCCGGAGTACAGCGATATAGAAGTGCTCATTTCCGCGTTCAACGGCATGGTACGCGGAGTAAATGAAGCGCGTAAAAAGCTAGAACGGATGAACCGCGAACTTGAAGTACGGGTGAAGCTCCGCACCCGGGATCTCGAGGCTGCGAACAGGGAGCTTGAAAATTTTTCCTATATCGTGTCCCACGACCTGAAAGCTCCGGTCAGGGGGATAGGACAGCTTGCTTCGTGGATTAAAAACGATTACCAGGGGAAGCTCGACGAGGAGGGGGCTCGCATGCTCGACCTGCTCCAGTCGAGGGTTCTGCGGATGAACAGGCTCATAGACGGCATCCTCCAGTACTCCCGGATCGGCAGGATGAAAGAGCCGGAAGAGGATATCGATCTCAACGTAACGGTTTCGGAGGTAATAGACATACTCGCGCCGCCAGAGAGCTTCAGGATAGAGGTCATGCCCGGGCTTCCCACCGTTGTCGGGGAGCCGACACGCATGACCCAGCTTTTCCAGAACCTGATCGGGAACGCGATAAAACACATGGACAAGGAGCAGGGGCGGATTATAATTAAGTGCGAAGACGAGGGGGGGCGGTTCAGGTTCAGCGTCGAGGACAACGGGCCCGGTGTAGCCGAAAAGTACCACGAGAAGATATTCCAGATATTCCAGACACTGGACCGGAGAAAGGGAGAGGAGAATACCGGCATCGGCCTGAGCCTCGTGAAACGGATCGTGGAGCTTCAGGGAGGCTCGATATGGGTCGAATCGGAGGTGGGAAAAGGCAGTGTCTTTTTTTTCACGATTCCTAAAAGGGGAAAAGAACGATGAAGGGAACGAAACCGATACTCCTCGCAGAGGACGACAGCGTGGACGTTATGATGATCAAAAGGGCGCTCGCCGAGCTTCACGTCGTAAACAAGCTCGAGGTTGCGGAAAACGGTGAAGCGGCGCTCGATTATCTTCACGACAGCGAGAGAGAGCTGCCGAGCATCATACTCCTGGACCTCAATATGCCGAGGATGAACGGCATCGAATTCCTGCGGGAGGTGAAAAAGGACCATATACTCAGAAGGATCCCGGTCGTCATATTAACGAGCTCCGACGAGGAGAGGGATAAGACGGAAAGCTTCGACCTCGGGGTGGCGGGATACATGCTGAAACCGGTCGACTATAAGCAGTTCGTCGATGTCGTCCGGACGATTGACCTCTACTGGACGCTCAGTGAGTCCGCGGGAGTCTAACTATATGCATATGCAGGAAGAAAAGCTGAAGATCCTCTATGTCGAGGACGACGAGGTAGACCGCCTCGCGTTCGAGCGGGTGGTAAAGAAAGAAAAACTGCCGTACGACTACGTCATCGTCGAGACGCTCGAAGAGGCCGATAGATTACTCGATTCCGGCGGGTACGACGTGATCGTTTCCGATTTCATGCTCCCCGACGGTATGGCGTTGGACCTTCTCAAGGAACATACGGATACTCCCGTCATTATCGTGACCGGCCAGGGGGATGAGGAGACAGCGGTCAGGGCCATGAAGATGGGGGCGTACGATTACCTCATCAAGGATCCCGACGGCAACTACCTCGCGCTCCTTCCACAAACCGTATCAAAAACGGTCGAGCGAAAGAATACGGAGGAGGAGCTCAAACGGTACAAGCAGGACCTCGAAGCGCTCGTTGAGGCGCGTACCGAGGAGCTCCGAAAAAGTGAGGAGCGCTACGACCTCGCGGTTCGAGGTTCGGCGAACGGCCTGTGGGACTGGCCTGACATCTCCAAGGACGAGGAGTGGTGGGCCCCGCGCGTATACGAGCTCATCGGCTACCGCCCCGACGAGATCGAGTCGTCTATTGCGAAGTTCAGAACGCTCATGCATCCCGACGACCGTGCGAGGATAAAGGAGGCGCTCGAAGCCCACTTAAAGGAAAAAAAGCCGTATGACATAGAGTACCGTCTTCGTACGAAGTCCGGCGAGTACCGATGGGTCCACGCGAGGGGACAGGCCTTATGGTCAAAGAAGGGCGAGGCCTTACGGATGGCGGGATCGATACAGGACATAACGGACAGAAAGTACGCCGAGGACACGCTGAGAGAATACGACCGTATGATCACAACGCTCATGGGAAACCTCCCGGGAATTGCCTACCGCTGCCGGAACGATAAAAAGTGGACTATGCAATTCTTGAGCGAAGGTTCGAGGCGCCTTCTCGGGCACGACCCTGGGGACCTCATCGACAACAGGAAAACCTCATACGCGGATATCATTCATCCCGACGACAGGGAACGTATATGGAAGGAGACACAGAAGGCGGTCCGGGAGAAGAAGCCGTTTCGGCTCGAGTACCGTGTGAACACCGCCTCAGGCGAGGAGAAGTGGATTTGGGAGCAGGGAACGGCGGTGTTCTCGGAGGATGATACGCTGCTGTTCCTCGAGGGATTTATTACGGATATTACAGACAGGAAAAAGGCCGAGTCCGCAGCCCTGAAACTGGCGCGGTTTCCCGAGGAAAACCCGAATCCAGTACTTCGGGTTGCTGCGGACGGTACGTTTCTGTACAGCAACCCCGCGGCCGCTAATCTGATGACGTTGTGGGGGGGACCCGATCACTTCGTAATACCCGAAGAGTGGCTCATATCGGTCAAGCAAGCGCTCGATCTCCGGCGGGAGGTCCGATCCGAAATACAGGTCGCCGGGACGGTGTACGTGCTCGTATTCGCGCCTGTGCACGAAATGAATTTCGTGAACGTGTATGCGATGGACATTACCGACCGTGTAAACGCCGAGAAGGAGCGGGAGAGACTCGAAGAGCAGCTTTTACAGTCGCGGAAGCTGGAATCGATCGGCAGGCTCGCGGGAGGTATCGCCCACGACTTCAACAACATTCTCACCGGAATCATCATGTACACCGACCTGCTGAAGCAGAGCAAGGAGCTCGACGGCGGGACTATCGAGAGCATAGACGAGATACAGAAAGCAGCGTATAGGGCCGCATCTCTCACGCAGCAGCTGCTCGCATTCTCGAGGAAACAGATGCTTCAGCCGAAGGTGATCGATCTCAACGGTCTTGTGAGGGAGCTCGATAAGATGCTCCGGCGGGTGATCGGGGAAAACATAGACCTCTTGACGAAGCTCGACTCCGGGCTGCCGCCTGTTATGGCAGATCCGGGCCAGATCGAGCAGGTCCTTACGAATCTCGTGGTGAACGCACGGGATGCCATGCCTGACGGAGGAAAGCTCACGATCGAGACGGGCAACGTCCTGCTTGACGGCCGGTATGCGTCGCAGCACGCAGAGGTGGCGCCCGGGCGGTACGTAATGCTTGCGGTGAGCGACAACGGAGTAGGGATGAAAGAGGAGACGAAGAAGAATATATTCGAGCCGTTTTTCACGACCAAAAAAACAGGGGAGGGGACGGGACTCGGGCTCTCGACGGTATACGGGATCGTGAAACAATCCGGGGGTCATATTTTCGTGTACAGCGAGCCGGGAGTGGGGACGACTTTCAAGATATACCTGCCCGCCGTTGCGGGCGGGGGGATAAAAGCGCGGTCGGAAGATAAGCCGTTTAGGGAACAGAAGAGAGAAGAGACGGTATTGTTTGTCGAGGACGACGAGTTCGTAAGGGATACGGTAATGACGATACTGAAAAAGCAGGGGTATACGGTGATTACTGCGGGAAGCGGCGAGGAGGCGCTTTCAGTGTACCGGGAGCACAAAGGAGGGCCGATACGGCTCTTGATCACGGACGTGGTGATGCCCGGGATGAGCGGGAAAAAACTCGCCCAAGCGCTTTCGGGGGAGAATCCCAAGATGAAGGTCCTGTTCATATCGGGCTACACGGACAACGCGATCGTGCATCATGGGGTGCTGGATGAAGGCGTTTCTTTTCTGCAGAAGCCGTTTTCAAAGGAGACTCTTTTAAAAAAATTGGACGAGATTTTATAGGACCCGGGGTTTTCAATGCGAAAGGCCTCCAAGTTCATACAAAGATGATACCGTCTGTAGGGTGGGAGCGTTTTAAAGTAGGTTTGGTAACCGATTATGGAAAAATACACGGTAAAACCCCGATAATGCTTTTTATGACCACTTATTTTGCCGATCCTTCTAAAAAGGGGTATACGGGTTGAAAGAGAGGGGTAAAAAGAGAAAAATCTTCAGGTCGCGGAGTTTGAGGGACGGGCGATGCGGTGATAGTTTATCCGCGATCGAAGCGGAATTCGGCCTTCTCCGTGCCATGATCGATAACCTGCCGGATTTTATCTATGTCAAGGACAAGCACAGTGTTTTCCTTGCGGCAAACAAGTCGGTTGCCAGGATCATGGGTGCCGAAGACCCCAACGGTCTTATCGGGAAGACCGATTTCGATTTCTACCCGAAGGATTTGGCAAAAAAATACTATGACGACGAGAAAACGGTAATGCAAACAGGAAACGCGATATTTAACAAGGAAGAAAAGGTCATCACGAAAGGTGGGGCGGTGCATCTTATTTCTACTACAAAGGTACCGCTGCGCGACAAGAGGAACAGGGTCGCGGGTATCGTCGGCATCGGGCGTGATGTTTCAGAGCGCCGGGAAGCGGAAATGAAGCGCCGCGAATCGGAGAAGCTCTTCACCTACCTTGCGGAATATTCTCCTAATATGATCTTCATCAACATAGAGGGGAAGGTCATATACGCCAATAGAATATGCGAGGAGCTCTTGGGGTACGGGCGGGAGGAGTTCTACGAACATGGTTTCGATTTCTTGACTATCATCGCGCCGGAGTCGAGAGACCTCGTCAAGACCGCGTTCAGACAGCATAACAAGGGAGAAGAGGTTCTTCCGTACGAGTATACCCTTCTTACGAAAGAGGGGAAACGGATCGAAGCAATTATCTCCTCGAAGCTCATCAACTATGAGGGCAAACAGGCTATTTTAGGGATAATAACGGATATCACGAAACGGAAAAAGGCAGAACACGAGCTCAGACGAAGCGAGGAGCAGTACCGCACGATATTCGAAAACACGGGAACCGCTTCAGTCATCGTAGAGGAGGACGGTACTATTTCGCTCGCAAACGGCGAATTCGAGCGCATCTCCGGCTTCGAAAAGGAACGGATCGAGGGTAGGATGAAATGCACCGATTTTCTCAAGGAGGAGGAAAAGGAACAGGTCGTTGAGTTTCACAGGCGGAAACTGCAGGAATCTTCGGATGTCCCGAAGGGGTACGAATGCAACTTCGTTGACAGCGAAGGAAACGTGAAGCAGGTCCTGATAAACATGGAACTTTTACCGGGAACTAAAAATTGCGTTGCATCGCTTTTAGACATCACGGACCGGAAACAGGCCGAGATGCACCTGCAGCGGATGGCGACGCACGATGAGCTGACGAAGCTGCCGAACAGAAGGCTGTTCCAGCAGCGGCTCGAGCATGCGCTCATTCGCGCGCACCGGCATAATTCACTGCTCGGCGTGCTGTATCTCGATCTCGACGACTTCAAGTACGTGAACGATACATTCGGTCACGACATGGGAGATCTGCTCCTCAGGTTGCTGGCAGGCAGGGTGCTCGAGTGCGTCCGTGAAAACGATACCGTCGCCCGTATAGGCGGGGACGAATTCACGGTAATTCTCGAAGACGCATATCAGATCGACGATATCGTCACGGTTGCAAATAGAATTATAGAGAGCGTATCCAAACCGTTCGCTCTGGGCAGTCATGAATCGACGGTTACCATCAGTATCGGTGTCAGTGTGTATCCCGCAGACGGCGACACGACACAGGAGCTCTTGAAGAAGTCCGATATGGCGATGTACAAAGCGAAGCGGCAGGGAAAGAACAACCTCCAATTCTTTTCAACGAAAATCAAGTAGACGGGTGCCTTCTTATCCGGCCCGTGGTGCGGGCGGATCATCCATGTCAGCTTCCGGTTCGTAAATACCGCCCGATGGATGACAAGAGTCGGATGAATATAGTCATATGACAAGATTCATATGACTACGCGTGCTTTGATGCCCTTTGAAGATGAGAAACGGCAGCTCATTCGCCCCGATGCCAGGGTCACGCTCTTCCCGTCGATCTCGATGACGATCTCACCCGTACCCTCTTTCCGTTTCAACACATTTGCGAGAAGAAACGCCTTTTCGATGCCGTCGCCCCGTCCGTAGTTGTAGACCTCATCGGGCATGGCGAGACGTTTTCCATCGTATATGGAGATATCGGGGAGCGCCCGTATGAACGCTTCCGTTTCATCGTTTGATTTTTCATCGAGCCCGCTTATGGAAACCGGGTTTCGCTCCATCGAAGCCTTGACGAACGGCTCCCATGAGATGCGGGACATGTCCCTGAAGGCATACTGTGCGAGTCTGCACACTTCGTTGTCCGGGGCCTTTTCATGTATGTATTCGACGATCTCTTCCCGATCGTGATCGTTCGAAAGCTTCAGCGAAGCGCCGCGAAAAAAGGTCTTGTCGTTTCCCGGGAGGCGGGGCCTCACCTCGAGAAACGACTCCAGGCTCTTGAACATCTCCTTTATCCTCGGGCATTTCTCTATCATGAACTTTTCGAACATAGCTTTGTCGAGCTCTTCAATGGAGGAGTCCGGGTTGTTCCTGATGAACTCCTCGAAGTCGTTGAGCATAATCCGTTCCGGTATGGGAGCGAAACTGAACTCTTCCGCGTCTATCTCATTCAGCAGGGCGTTTCTTGCATCGGTCGAGAAGTTCTTCGAGCTCGTATGTTCGTACCCGTATATCCTCTCCACCTCGATAAACATCGGCTTGCCGTGTATCTCGTGGCGGTACTGGAAACAGCACTGGAAATCGCGCTCCTTCCTGAGGAAATTGGATATGATATCCTGCTTGAAGTCCGCCCTGAGGTACCCGTGAAGCGCGTTTTTAAAGGCATCGTAACGCTCGGGCGCTATCGTCGCTCTTTCGTACACCGTGTGGATATGGCCTGACAGGTGAGAGACGATCGTTACCTCCTCGTTCTCCAGCGCCCGCCTGGCTTTGGTGGAGAGCGTGGTGCCGTTGAACCACATGTTCTTCGTTACTATGCGCCTGTTGTTGGTGAGCACGCCGTCGTCGATATCGATGAAGTTCTGCGAGTGAAGCGGCGTTGCAATGAGAAATATATCCTCGATCGGTATCCTCGCAACGATGAACAGGGCCGCGGTATACAGTGCTGAGAGCGAGACGCACTCCCCCGCGCCGGTATCGTACCCTGGTTTGTATTCGAACGCCTGCATCGCCTCGACGGTCTCCGTCTTCCAGTATGGGATCACGTTCCCCTCGTAGCGGTCCAGCCCGAAATGTTTTCGTATGTCTATGCTGAAATAGTACTTATCGCCCTCGTAGCCGAACAGGGCATTCGAGGCGGCGAGCGTTTTCTCGTCGATGAAGCCGGAGAATCGTGCAAGCTCATTCTCCTTCGTGGTCAGGCCCCATGTCTCGAGGTCGAGGTTGAAGACGAAATGATCCATGATGAACTGTTTCAGGCGGTTTATCCTCCGTATCGGGGACTTTTTCTCTATACCCTGAAACCAGGGGTCTCGGCGCCATTCCCAGATGACCGGTGACATTATATTGGCAAGCACAAGCGCGTATAGAAGGTCCGGAAATACGAATATCTCCATATCGGACATAGTGAAAGCCGACGAGTACTGCTCCATGTTCATATCTGACATCGCACAAGCCTTTCGTTACGTAGTATGCCGTTCACTATAATAGTAATGGAAAGAGTTGTCGTCGAAAAGGATTAATCTGAGACGGGCGTTTCATCTCAGCTCTGAAAAAGCGGTCCACGTCGGAGCCTGGGGCGGAAAACGACGGCCTTCCCCCCGACGATTACAAACGCTCAGAAGCTCACCTTCGCCTTGAAGAAGAGCGCATCGTCGTCTTTCAGGTTGGTGAAGATGTTACTGCCGCTTCCGTGAAGGATATAACACCCCAAATCGAGTTCGAGATTGTCCGAGGGGAAATACTGGATTTCCGGCACCCACCCGAATCCGTAGTTGTTGGCGACGTCGTTCCACTCGCTTACCGTAAAGATAACGGTGAGCGGGATCACTTTGAGCTTGTCTTGAAAGAAGCTCTTTTCGACCCTGGTGATGAGATAGTCGTTGAGCAGGTCCTTTCCGATCTCGTGGTCGAATCCGTGGACGAACTGTACGTTGATATACGTGCCGCCTTCGAATGTGTAATCAGTCCCGACGACGTACCTGACATACCCTTCAGCCGCGGTATCGCCGGTAAGTATCCATCCGTACGACGGGTGGTTGTAGTACGATTTCGTCGAGTACGCTTCCGGCAGGAAGACGCCGAGCTCGCCCCACACGCCGAGATCGAACAGGCTTCCGGAAAAATCCGCCCCCACAACATGCAGCCTCGGAAAACCGGATTTCGAGGATTCTATCGACTGGTCCGTTGCCACCCGGACCTCGTTCACAACGGGAATCGCGTATCTACCGAAATAGTAGCTCAGCGAGAAATCATATCCGAACATCGGCCAGTTGACCTTCAATGCCGCCTGCTGGCTCTCCCCGAGCACCTGCCCGGGCAGCTCGAGCGTATTGGACCCGAGGTCAGCCCCCGCCATCTCGAGGAAATTCGCGGGGAGGAGCGCCGGGGTGAAGACGGGCGTATAGAAGCCGGAAACGATGACGTCCCCGAGGTAGACGTTCAAGAGCAGGGAGGGAACGCCGAGCTTCTCTCCCCAGTCGAAGAGGTCGGAGAGGTCCGACGGGCAGACGTTGCCCGTCGGATTGATCCGGTCACCGGTGCCCCACACGACGATCTGTTTCCCCACCCGCATATCGACCGCAGGAAGAAGGAATTCGTAGACATCGAGGTACGCTTCCTTCAGATTCAACGTATACGGGTATATGGAATCGACCTGTTTCAGTCCGTCCAGGTCGGATACCGTGCCCAACCCGGATACTTTTAGCTCCGGGCTCGCAAAAAGATGGTAGCCCTCACCGGCGTATTCGAACTTTAGCAGTAGTGTATTCATCTGGGTTTCGACCTGTGTCGTCTTGAAATTCAGCGCGTTCTCAGTCTCGATTGTGCCGTTTAATGAGACCTCCGCGAGTCCGACGGCCGCGCTGAAGGAAAAAAGAGCTGCGAAAGCGAGAAAGATCCTCTTTTTCATGGCGTTTCTCCTATCTGGTCCTCATGAGATATCGCTTTGTAAAGATCGAGTCGTCGAGACCGAGGTCGTACTCGACTTTATCGATCCTGTTTATGGTGGAATGGTTTTTCTCTATGTTCTTGACCTCGAGTTTTTTTGCGGTCCAGTACCCGCTTATTTTCTGAAGCTCGGTTCTCTCGATGGTTTTCCATACCGCGCCCGAGCTGTTGAAATACTCCACAAGCACTGGATAGTTGTTGTCCTTTCTATAGTGAATATGCAGATACGTGTAGTCTTTGCCCTCCGTGTCGTTCGGGAAGAGCTTGATCACCCACTCCTCTCCGGTCTCATCGATAAGCTCCACCCGGTGCGCCTCGGCGAGCTCGAATTCGCTGAGGTCTTCATAGGTGAGGTCCGTTCCGGCGAAGTTCTGGTTCTTCACATGCGAAGCGATCTGGCGGACCTTGTGAAAGGCGGGCAGGTAGAGATACATTATATCGTCCGGGAGCGTCAAGAATCCGATGCCTTTCTGATCGGCGGGGGAGAGGAATTGGACGAGCCGCTTCTCGGTCCCCTTCTGGTACATCTCCGATTTTCGTTCGCTTTGTTTTCCGTCGCCTTCTATCAGTATCATGGTGGAGAGTATATGCGCGTCTTTCGGCGCATTGGCGACCTCGTCGCCTTTCTTCACGATCTCGTGAGGGTCCAGTGCGAAACAGGTTGCCGCCGTTAAAAGAAGGACGGACGTTATCAACGGGTAGATCAGCTTATTCATTTTTTTCTCCTATTGGTATGGTTGTTGTTGAGCCGCAGCCACTTCTTGGTTGTGATGATAAACGAGGGCAGGAAGACAAGCGCGGCGAAGGCGCTTAAAAACATGAGAGTGCCGATCATCCAGCCCTCTCTTCTTACAGGGATGAATTTTCCGCCCACGAGCACGAAAAACCCCAGCGCGACCATGAGCGCATTAGAAAAAACGGCGATTCCAGTCGTCTTAAGGGTGCGCTCGAGCGCCTTCCGCTCGTCGTGAGAGGCTTTATACTCGATCCGAAAGCGTGAGGAGAAGTGTATGGAATAGTCGATCCCTACACCGATCATGATGCTTCCTACGAGCATGGTCGCGTAGTCGAGCGGCAGGCCGAAAAACCCCATGAGCGCAAAATTGACCAGAATAATCAATACGATGGGGGAGAGCACCACTGCGCCCATCCTGACGGAACGAAATTGCACTGAGAGCATGAGGAATACCACGATGATCGCGATTATGATACTCTGAACCTGGCTTTTTACCAGGGATTCGTTGAGCCGTTGTACGATGCGTATCATTCCGCTGAGAGACGCATCCATTGTTACGGTTTCGGAGTCGGCCGGCTTTGAGTCGGCCGATCCCATATCATGGGGCGCAGATAAAAGCGGGGTGTTCTCCGTCAGAATCCACAGGTCGTCTTTTATCATTTTCTTGAAGCCCGGATCGTCCGTCCTTGCCGCGAACAGCGTGTCTATGAGGGATACGGCGATCGATTCTATCCAGGATTCGTTCTGGGCGTTTTCAAGCTTCGCGTACACGAATTCGGCCGTATAAGACAGGGCCTCGGGATAGTCGGCGTAGTATTTGTCCGGTATATTCTCCTCAAGCAGCGCCTCGATGTCGGAAACAGCCGCCGTAGTTTCCCCGGCGTAGATAAGCAGCGCATCCACCGTCTTTTCGATATCAGTAGGCGACTCGATATAGACCTCCGATTCCTCTTCAAAGAAGACTAAAAGGTTTGCTCGAAGCTTCTCTTTCATCTCGTCGCTCAGAAGCACGCGTGTACCATCATCCTGGCCGATGGCGGAGGCGACGGCTTTCTTGATCTCTTCCGGGGCCTGGGATGTTTCGGGATACCGTGCGTTTGTATCGTAATAGATCGCACGGGACAGCCGGTCGAATTGCCATTCGCGGAGATCCGCCGAACCGGTCGAGTCCGCCGTTACGGCCGTACGGGTACCGGTGATATGCTCGTCGATATACCGCTCGATACTCTCGATAGTACCCTTGATCGCTCCGGCGTCGAGAGAACCGAATGTGGCCTGGATTATCGCTTCGGAATAGTCCGGGTTCACCATCTGTTTCAGCATCTCCTCGCCCTCGAGAAGGAACATGAGGTTCGCGACCTCTTCTTTCGTCTGCGGAACGGTGCGGTGTCCGTTCAGGGTATCGTTCATGCGGGCGATGAGGTCCGCGAGCGACTGGGAGTTTTGTACCTGCGGTAGATGGTCGAGGTACTTTTCCAAGAGCAGCATCTCTTTCAGCACGTGGGGAGACTTGATATCTCCTTTCAGCGCGATGGTAATCGTGGTCGAGCCCCCGAAGGTGTCCTGGATCACCGCGTCCGCTTTTCTGATTTCCGAACGCTTCGGAAAGAAGTTGATGATAGCGGTTTCGGGTTTTATTCGGGGTATTACTGCGAGGCACAGCAGGGCGATCCCGAGTCCGATTATGAGTATCTTCTTTTCACTCCCGAAGACGAGCCCCGATGTCCTGTGCATCAGTTTTTTCAGTACATGCTCCTTCTCTTTCTTGGCCAGGACGATCGGTTTCACCTTGAGGAATGAAAGCACCGCCGGCAAAAAAGTAAGAGAGAGGATCATCGCAAAGAAAATACCGATAGCGGTGAATATCCCGAAATCGCTTATCGCGGTGATGTAGGCGCCTGTAAAGGAGAGAAACCCGGCGATCGTGGTAAGCGCGGTGAGGAGGATCGGTATGCCGATGTGGCGGATCGTCGTCATAATCTCCTGCAGCTTCGCGTGTTCATCAGAAACGTCCTCATAGTATCGCGACAAAAAATGGATTCCGTACGCCGTTCCCAGCGCGAGGAGAATCACCGGTATGATGTCCGAAAGCACAGTGAGCGGCGTGTTCGTGAAACCCAACAAGCCCATGGTCCATATCGTCGAAACCACGACGATCATCAGGGGGCAGAGCACCCCGCGGGCCGTCCTGAAACTGAAGAAGAGGACGACGAGAATGACGACAAAGACGATCGGAATAAGCGTCATGATGTCTTTCGCTATAAACCTGGACAGCTCGGTCATCTGTACGGGAAAGCCTGAATAGAACACTTCGTAGTCTCCGCGTTTCGCCTCCGTACCGCCCAGGAGCTCGCGTGCGACATCGATCTTGTTGAAATCCGGGTCGAGCTTGCAGATAATGAGAGTGGTCGATCCGTCCGGGGATATGATTTTCCCACTATAGGTATCGTTGGAGAGGATATATTCGCGCAGCGAGCTCAGCTCGGTGTCGTCTTCCGGTATGGCGTTTTCATCTATAAGCTTTCCGACTTCAAGACCATATCCGGCGTCCCGTATATCGATGATGTTGAGAAGGCTCGTGACAGTCGAAACGCCTTCGATCTCTTCATAGAGATCGGTAAGATCCTTAATAAAGAGGAGGGAGGGGTAGGTGACGATATCCCCGGAGCGAACCGCTACCATGAGGATATGGCTACCCCCGTACTCGTCGCCGATCCGGTTGAACAGCTTCATCGCCGGGTCGCTCGGCTTCAGGTAGGAGGTGAAGTCGCTGTTTATCGTGAGCTTCGTCATACCGAAGCCGAATACGACGGTAATTATGACCGTCAGGACGATGATAACAACCCGCCATTTCAGGACTGTTTCTGCAAAGCGCCTCATCCGGTTTCGTCCTTTCGACTAAATTAGTTTTTTATTCGATATATCTATAAAAAAAATTACTTCTTTTTCATTATTCCGCTATAGAACATATCAATCAGCATATCGATCTGGTCCTCGAACTCCGGGTCCCACTCCTTTGTTACGAGCAGGTATTCGAATCCCTTGAATGCGACCGTCACGACTTTCGCCGTAAGATAGACGTTCTTCATGGAGAAGACGCCCTTTTCGATGCCTTCTTCGAAAATGCCGCAGATCGTCGATATCTCGAACTCCGTAAACTCCTTCCGTATCCCGTCGGTGAACGGGTATATTTCGAGGTATGCGTCGGTAAGGGTTGAATAGTAGTTGACGAGTTCCATGAGATACTTCATTCTCCCTTTGGCGTATATCCTGAATTTATCTTCGGGTGTCACGGCCTGTTTCAGCTCATCTTCGAGGTAGGTCCTGAAGGTCAGCGCCTCCTTTCTCACGACCTCGAGGTATATGTCCTCCTTGCTCTTGAAATAGTGGTAGATGGAGGATTTTCCCATTCGTATCTTTTGCGCGATCTCGTCCATGGTCGATTTTTTCATACCGAACCTGGAGAATACCTTCGTTGCTATCTCGATGATCTTTTCTTTTTTCTTATCTTTCATTGGAACTATCGACCATTTCGGTTTTTTATTCGAATACCAATATAACTCGCAGAAAATGAATCAACAACTGTTTTTTTATGTTCTTGACGTTTTTTTTTCGCCTTCGATACGAGCAGTATGTATATTGGGGTCATTACCGATCAAGGGGTATATTTTGAAAAAAATCGTGCTCTCGGGACAGAGGCTTTTCATGAAGTGGCGGGATCTGACATACTTCGAGAGGAGGGCCGAAGAGGCGAATGCTATAATTGTGCCGGTATACTCGGAGGATGAGAACGAATTCGCATCCGCGGTGCACGATGCGTCGGCGGTAGTCGTTATCGCCCGAAAGGTATCGTGTGCGACGATAGAAAAGTGCAGTTGCTGCGAGATCATCCTCGCTCTTTCGGTCGGCTACGACTGTATAGACGTCGACGCCGCAACGGAAAAGAACATTGTCGTAAGCAATGTTCCCGTCTACTGTACCGATGATGTCGCCAACCACGCGATGACCCTTATCCTGACCATTTCGCGAAAGATACCGGCCCTCATCAGGGAGACCAGGCTCGCAAAGTGGGATTACAACATCGCGAAACCGGTATTCAACTACCGGGGGAAGACACTGGGTATAATCGGGCTGGGTAAGATAGGCAGGGCGGTAGTCGGAAAGGCGCAGGGGTTCGGAATGGAGGTTGCCGCATACGACCCGTACGTCGACGACGATATTTTCGAGCATCTCCGTGTAAAAAGACATTATGAGCTGTTCGAGCTTTTAGAGGAGGCCGACTATATCAGCGTGCATGCCAGGCTCACGCCGGAAACCCGGCATCTTCTCGACAAAGAGGCTTTTTCACATATGAAGGAAACCGCCGTTCTTGTAAACACCGCAAGAGGAAACATCATCGACGAAGATGCACTGTATGCCGCGCTCGAAACGAGCGGTATCGCGGGGGCGGGGGTGGATGTGTTGAGCATGGAGCCTCCGAAGAAGGAAAACAGGCTTCTACGGTGCGATACCCTGGTCGTAACGCCGCATATCGCGTGGTATTCAGAGGAGAGTCTGGCGAGGGTCAAGGTGCAGGGCATGGACGAGGTCGTCGGCGTGCTTTCCGGAAAAAGACCGAGGTATATCGTCAATCCCGAGATCTTCGGACTCCGCAATACCCGTTGACTTGACGTATTAGTGTAATTGATTCACTTCATATCTGTGTCGAAGAAAAAGAAATAGGTTCATCTCCAAATTAGTTGCAATAAATATGGACGTATTGATCATACTGTGTCATTACGAGGCGTAAGACAACATCATCCGATGT
>JAFGTF010000032.1 GCA_016934265.1 Spirochaetota bacterium | reverse complement strand
GTTTTATCTATGAGGGGAAAAAGGGATTTACGTATGAGATTTATACATAAATAAAAAATGTTGCGCAGTGCTTTCAGATATGGACACATATGATACTAATTATAAACATAATGCCGGATGCTTCAAGGAAATTTCGCTCCCGTATCGGGTTCTTAATGTCTTCTTTTCGATTTTCTGGATTTCTTTCCGCCTTATGCATCATTTCGCTTTTTCTCGTCGTGCAGCCGCGCCGGTCATGTGCCCAGGAAGACCGGCGTGTGGATGTGGAAGTGGTCAAAGTGAAGGCGAAACTCAGCCCGACTTTCGAATTCGCCCTGCCGAGCGGCAATATATACCAGCACTTCGTCCATGATTTCAACGACCTCAGGCTTTCCTTCACGCTCAACTACAACATACTGGACAACGATATAAACGGGACCGTCGGCTTCGCATACTCGCTCGACCGTTTTACACCGGCCGTTACTTTCACGGAAGAGCTCGACTTCGAGAACTATATCGCACCCGCCCTGACGAACGGGACGTTTTCTCTTATGCCGACGGAAAAGTATATAGCCCGCAGGCGGGACATCGAGCTCAGTCTCGGGTACAGGATTACCGATTACTTCTCAGTCGTTCCGGCATTCTTGATATCCGATATATTCAAGGGGAGCCTCACGACCACCAGCGTGCTCGACGACGGAGTGGACCTCGTGCCGAGGATCGGTTTCGTGTATAACGACCTCAAGGCGAGATCGCCGGAGAAGGGGTTGTACTTCAACGGCATATATTTCGGATCGGTTTTTTCGATGCGTTTCAGGCAGACCTTCGATAATCCCGTATCGCTTACGCATTCGAACAACCTTCTTTTCCACTTCAACATAGGCGAGTACTGGAAGCTCGAGCAGAAGGTAATCCTGGAATATCCGATGGTCGTGTGGAACGAAAGACTCGTATCCTTTTACGCTCTCGGCGGTTTCGACTCGATACGGGGAGTTATATTCGGATCGATTCCTTCCTACCGTTTTCTGTTTTTTTCGACCAACTTTGAGAAGGAGATCTTTCCGGGCGCGGAGGTCCCCTTCACTCCATTCAAGCTGCAGACCCGCCTTCACCAGTTCAGGCTGTTTCTGTTCGTGGACGAGCTTTTAACGCAGCAGTGTCTCGATGCACATTCACCACTCTTTTCATATACGAGTATGGGAGGCGGTTTCGCCTTTGTGCTGTCTGGCAAGGAGGGCGGTCATTTCGAGATCAGGCTCTATGCCGCGCAGCACTTAGGGGTACCTTTCGCTCCCATTATCTACCTCAGAACCTCTCTCTTCGACCTCGAGCGGCAGCTGTAAGCTCTTAGTAAGTATCTGGGTATTTCTTATCGCAGGTTTTCCCGCATGCGTTTTGCAAGGTCGAGATCGCGCGCGATGAGGATTATCTCGATTCTCCTGTTCTTGGAACGTCCGAGATCGGTTCGGTTCGATGCAACGGGGCGGAATTCCCCGTATGATACCGCGCTCAGGCGCAGCGGGTCTATTCCGGTCTCCTCTTGAAAAAACCGCACCACGGTCGTGGCGCGTGCTGAGCCGAGCTCCCAGTTCGTCGGGTATTTCAGCTTGAGTGAAGACACGATCGGCACGTTGTCGGTATGACCCTCGATCCTGATGTTCTTCTCCGGGATCTTCTTCAGGACGGCCCCGATGCGTACTAAGACCTCCTTGCCTTCCGGCTTGATGTCGGCCTTGCCCGTATCGAAGAAAAGCTCCTCGGCGATCTTCATCGTGAGCCGCTCCTTCTCCTGCTGGACCTGTATCTTGCCTTGAGAGATCTCTTTCTCGAGATTTTTAACCAGGCTGTCATACGTCCGCTTCACCGCGTCGATTTCCTTTACCGACTGCCCCCGCTGCGTGTCGCTTTCCGTCTTCATGGCCGTGATCGTCATGTCGGCTTCGTTGAGCTTGTTTTCGAGCTCGCCGATCTTCCGATTAGAGTCCTCGTTATCACGTTTCAGGGCGGCTAATTCATCCTCCGTTCTCCTGTTTTTCTCATCGAGATCGTTATATTTCTGAGTCGAAACGCAGCCGAGAAGAAAAATAGATATGAGGGTCGACAATCCCATCACGATAATTAATGGTTTTTTCATCCATAGTCCCCTTTACTTGTGTAATATAGTAACGGTAAGTAGTATTAGGAAGAAATTCAAAGGTTTTTTTATAATCGGAGAAATTTATTCTTGCTATCACCACGGTATGAAATATACAATAAGAATATCAGTCGTAAAGGAGGAACTATGGCATTCTGGGACAAGATGAAGAAGGCGGTGAAAGAGGGCCTGGAGACTTCGAAGGACGTCCTGGAGAAGGCGAAAGACAAAACGAAGGAGCTGGGCGAAAAGGGAGCCATGAAGTTCGAGATCATGCAGCTCGAAAAACAGGCCGAGAAGAGGTTCTGTAAAATAGGAACGCACGTGTACGAGGTTTTGGTGAAGGAGGGGCAGCAGACGATCTCGAAGGGCACGCCGGAAATAAAAAAGCTTCTTGAGGAAATCGAAGAGATAGAAAAGAACATCGATAAGAAGGAAAAAGAGCTGGAAAAAAAGGGCGGTTGAACCGCTTTTACCCCGATACTTCTCCCTATTATCGAACACCTCATAAATAGGAGGACAGGCATATACGAACGGGAAGATATACTTGCATGCGAAAAAAAAGCCGTGAGGGGCGCCCCGCTTCGATCGTGAGGGGTCGGGGCATTCGGATCCGAAAGCGGGTAGGTTACACGTATATCTCGGAAGTCGTCGTCCTCAAAGTGGGGTCGATACGATCGGGCCCGATACGGAGACCGGGAGGGAGGGGGATGTTCTCTTCACCTTCGGCGCCCCGGGCTTCGCGGTATGAGCCGGCTCTGCTTTCTTCCCCCCGGATGAACGGTTTCGGCTGTCGACTTTCTCAGGCCTTACTCGGAGTATTTCAACAGCACCTTCCTGAACCGATCGGAAACTGCGGGTGCGGTATATCTGCCGCCCTTGAACACCTCGCCCGGATCGATGTTCTTCACGCCATAAAATAAGGATGTCATTTCACGCTCGACCTGCAGCACCGCACCGTCCAAAGATACGCCGGCGAATATTCCCCTGCTTCTCGAATACGAGTATATCTCCGCCTTGAATTCGATGTCTGTCGCGGCCGCGGCCTGCCGTCCCACGGGTCCCGCTGCGACCGCGGCGTCGGCTCCGAGCGTCACCTTGCCCTGAATGATCCCGTCGACGCTCCGCTTGCTCTTGAATACGAGTATCACGTCGGACGACTGTACTCCGGCCTGGAAGCCGACGCTCGCGCCTGCGAGGGTGATGAAGAGGGGATCGCTCCACGACCCTCGTTCCGTCCTGACGACGACGATCCCCTGCCCGTATCGTCCGCCGACGACGAACCCCGCCTTGATGACCTCCGGTATGACGGCGACGCCGTATGCGTTTTTCAGGAGCGCGGGAGGTATCCTCTGCTCAGGTATCGTCATGATTGCGTCGAGCACTTCGGCCGATGCGTCGACCTTCCGTTCCTCCGTATACCCCGCAATCGTGAGATACGGCGTCGTTAAGATCAGCATGAGCATGAATAATACAGGCAGTAAGACCGCTTTTTTCATTTCCCGCCTCCTTATTGGTTTTTTAGAATCATTTCCCGGAGATCGTGTCCCCGGTCCGCTCTATCTCTTTTCCGAGATCGCTCATCGTTCTACCCAGCTCTTCGATGGAATATCCCGTTTCCCTCCTGATCGTCGCGGCGGTTTTCATGACCCTATTTATGAGGGTCCTCGCGGCTGAATCGGCTTTTTGCCCCGACCGTTCGATCGCGCGGTCGAGGTAATACACGGACGCCGAGAGACGGTCGGCTGTTTTATCGAGCTCTTTTCGTATGCGGGACTTCGAAGCAAGCTCGTAGTAGTGCGCCGAGAGGGCGAAGTAGGCCTTTGAGAGGACGCCGTCGATCCTGGATACGGATTGCACGCCGCCTCTCTCGATCTCGTCGGCGAGGGATTCTATCTCGGCGGCGGACCGTCTGAGCCTGACGGATGCGAGATCCGAGGCACGAGAAGCCTCCGCGCGCAGGTAGATGGCTCCCTTTCTCAGCTCGAACGCAGCACGCTTCATCTCGTTTGCCAGGAAATGCTCCCGGCCCTCCCTGAGATATATGGCCGGGTCCTCCATGAAATATGCCCAGTCTTTCTCGTCGATGACGACGTATCCCTCCGGTGCCTTTATCCGTTTCTCGTCTGCGACGGCTGACCGGCCGGAAAACGTGAGAGCGGCGAGGAATATGAGTGGTACAAAAAGCATCTTCATCGTTGGACTCCCGAATCGAATTTACTTACAATAATGATGCGATATTACGCGTCGGTCAAGGATTGTCCCCGTTTCGGAACCGACACGTGATTTGTACGGCCTTGACAAGAAGGGGCGCTTATTATCATAATAGTATAAGACGATCGGGCGTGGTGGAAAATGTAAACTGTACCGTATGCTCTCGTTTCACGCATGGGGGGGCGAATTTAAAAAGGATTTCGTCATATGTGGGAACAACGGTTCGAACGACGATAGACGGTAAATGTCAATTTGCACAACATGTACACTAAATTCGCATAACACCGTGGACAGTGTGGAGATCGTCAATTTAATTATATTCTTAAGGGTTGAAATAAACGTATTACAACAACACTAAATTATTTCTTACTACCTTAAAATAAGTATTTAGGGAAAGCGCACATATACTAATCATTAAATGCCGAGGTCTTCTCCAAGGGGAAGTCCACGATGTTGTGCTATTTATCAGGTAAATACAAAAAAAAGGGGGTGTATATGAGACGGCTCGTTTTAATCCTGTCCCCGCTCTTGGCGGCGGCTTTGGTCACGACCGGCTGTGTGTCTTCCAAGCGGTACGAACAACTCGAGGCAGCGTACGCAAGCCTGCAGGCGGGATACGACGCGGCGATGAGGGAGCTCGACGCTATGGACAGTGAGGTCGAGGAGCTTCGCGGGGAGCTCGAGAAAGAAAAGACCGCCTCCGCCGAGGAGCTCGCCAAGATCCAGGAAACGTACGGCGCGCTCGTAGAAGATCTCAAGGACGAGATATCGCAGGGAAGGGTAGAGGTCGAGCAGATAAAGGGAAAGCTGCAGCTCACGATGGCCGAGGAGGTCTTCTTCGACTCGGGAAGGGCGGAACTGAAAGAGGAAGGCAAACAGCTGCTCTCGAGGATAGCCGTGATATTGAAGGATATCCCGGAAAAGAACATTCGGGTCGAGGGGCACACGGACAATGTTCGGATCGGAAAGGCCCTGAGGGAAGTATACCCGAGCAACTGGGAGCTCGGCGCCGTACGCGCGGTGAACGTGGTTCGCTATCTCGAAGCGGAGACGGGCATCGATCCGCTCCGGCTGAGCGCGGTTTCCTACGCGCAGTACAGGCCGGTAGCCTCCAACAGGAGCAAGTCCGGGAGGGCGAAAAACCGGAGGATCGAAATAGTGCTCGTCGAACGGGATCTCGACCTCGCGGAGAAGATGAGAAAAGACCTCTGATCTCCGCCCGGGGATTCATGCGCCGCCATACGAGATAAAAGGGAGGATCGGAAATTTGGAGGTTTACGATTTCGGCTTCGGTTGGATCGACGAGGGGCAGGAGTACATGTTCGCCACGGTGTTAAGGAAGGAGTGCGCCGCACGTGGCCTCCGGTTCCTCATGGTGGATGAGAAAACGGTGGGAGCTATCGCCGAGGGGGTGAAAAAAGACAAGATAAAGATACGTTTCTTCCTCGATCTTGCGTCCGAAATAACGGACGAAAACAACGAGTTCACCAGATTCGTGTATCTTCTCAAGGATTCCGGTACACGCGTCGTCGCCGATCCCGACCGTGTCAAGTCCGCCCAGGACAAGTCGGTGACGCACTACACGCTGTCCGACGCGGGGATAGACGTGCCCTTCACCGTGGTCGTTCGTAACTGGGAGCCCGCGAGGAGGCTTACCGAATACGAGAGAGGAGGCCTTGGCCTTCCTTTTGTGGTGAAACCGGCGTCAGGGTACGGGCAGCGGGGGGTAAAGGTCGTCTCGAACTGGATGAGCCTTGCGGAGATCGCCGAAGTCAGGGCATTCGATCCGGGCGACAACTTCCTCTTACAGGAGTTCGTCAGTCCGAAGAAGCTCGACGGATCGTCCGCGTGGTTTCGGGTCTTCTTCATCTTCGGCGAGATAATGATCTGCTGGTGGAATCCACAGAACGGCATATACCGCCAGCTCACGCTCCGTGAGTTCGAACGGTATAGGCTGTCCCCTCTGGCGAGGATCGCTTCGGAGATCGCCTCCGTGACGAATATAGAGTGGTTCTCCTGTGAAATCGCCCTGAGCGTCAAAACCGATCGGTATATCGTGATAGATTACATGAACGACCAGTTCGACGTCTCCTCGCAGTCCCAGCGGGAGGCCGGCGTTCCGGACGATCTCGTCCTCCTTTTCGTGCAGCGCCTTACGGAAAAGGCGTGGATGTACAAGACCGAGAGGGGCCTTCTGAGCTATCGATCGATCTGGTTTCCGAGGATGAAAGTGCGTGATGAGGGAATCTGACACCAGCGTGGTCAAGCCTCCGTGTCTTACGGAAGGAGATACGATCGGCGTCGTCGCGCCCGCATGGTCGTTCGAAACTGACAGATTCATGGAAGGGGTCAGAAAGCTCGAGTCGCTCGGCTTCAGGGTAAAGTACGACCCCTCCATCTTCTCGAAATACTGGTCAATGGCCGGTATGGACAAGGGGCGGGCCGAGCAGATCAACGCCATGTTCGGCGATAGTGAGGTTAAAGCGATATTCTGCGCGAATGCCGGGTACGGCTCGATCCGCACGCTGCCGTATCTCGACAGGAGGGTGATCAGAAAGAACCCGAAAATATTCGTGGGATACAGCGATATCACGATACTGCTCTCTTACCTCCGGACCGTCGCACGCATGGTGGTGTTTCACGGTCCGGTCGTCTCCGGCGAAATACACGAAGGAATGAACAAAGAAGCGCTAGAGTTCCTGCTTTCGTCGCTTCAGAACACATCGACGTACGGTGAGATAGAAGCGAACTCATGCAGGACCCTGCGACCCGGACGGGTGAGCGGCGTGCTTTTAGGCGGCAATCTCTCGATGCTCATCAGCTCGATCGGCACGCCGTACGAGATAGACACGAGGAACAAGATACTGTTTTTAGAGGATATAAACGAGACTCTCGAAACCATAGACAATCACTTCATGCAGCTCAAACTGGCGGGGAAACTGAAACAGATAAAGGGGCTTTTGCTCGGCCAGATGATCGGGTGCAGGGATACCTCCGGGCGAAACTTTACGATAGCGGACGTCATCGACGACGTATTCGGAAATAGAGAGATACCGGTCCTCTTGGGTTTTCCCTCCGGGCACCAGAATGACGACGGGTTGAACATTACGCTCCCGTTCGGGATCGACGTAACGCTCGATGCCGGCTCGAAAATGCTTGTCTTCCACGGCTCCGGCGTCAGTAGGGTGGAGTCGATCCCCGGACGGGTAAAAAGGAGCATGAAGAAATAGATTGCACACGGTATCGGCATAACGTATTATTGACCGTTATAAATAATTACGGAGCAGCGTGATGAGTGATACGGACAGCGGCACCGCAGGGGAAGAGCGGACCTTGGGGGGGACGTTCCCGGAGGAGACGGCTCCGGAGGAGACGGCTCCGGAGGAGCCTGTGGAAAACAACCTCCTGGACGGCGCGCAGGCCGACACATCGGAGCTCTTGCTTGATACCGAGGGGCAGAAACGGATAGCGGCGTCCTCTGCGTATCCTCTGGAGCAGCGGCTCGAGGCGTTCGAGAACATCGTCGAGTCGCAGGTCGGCGATACCGGGATGAACCGCGCGCGTAACATCGAGCGGGAGGTGGGGCTGCACCAGCTCTATCTCAAATTCGAGGGGGGGAACCCGACCGGCACGCAGAAGGACAGGATCGCGTTCGCACAGGCGGCGGACGCGTTAAGACGCGGGTTCGAGGCGATAACGGTCGCGACCTGCGGGAACTATGGAGTGGCGATCTCGCTCGCGACCTATCTCGCCGGCATCAGGGCGATTATCTATATCCCCGAGCAGTACCATACCAGGCGCACGGAAGAGATATCGTTGTTCGGTGCGACGATAGAAAGGGTGCCCGGGGGCTACGAAGAGGCGGTGGCGGTGTCGAAACGGCGTGCAAAAGACGACGAGCTGTACGATGCAAATCCCGGAGGGGAGAACACTGCGATTCAGCTGAAGGCCTACGGTGAGATCGCATACGAGATATACGACGAGCTCGGGGACGCGCCGGCCGTGGTCGCGCTTCCCGTTTCGAACGGGACGACGCTTGCGGGTGTATACAGAGGATTCATAGGTCTTTACAGGAGGGGAAAGACGTCGAGGATCCCGAAACTCGTCGCCGGCTCCTCTTTTAAAAAGAATCCGATCATCGGCGCTTACATAAAAAATCTTCCCCGCTGCGAGGATCTTAAGGCGGATCAGATCAGGGAAACGAAGGTGAACGAGCCGCTGATAAACTGGCATTCCATTGACGGCGACCACTCGCTCGAAGCGATCCGTACGTCGGGAGGGTTCGCCGCCTATGTGACGGACAGGAACATGACGGACTTTTCGAGAATACTGCGGGAACGAGAGGGTTTAAGCGTGCTGCCCGCTTCCACGGCGGGGCTTATCGCCCTCGTAAACAGGCACAAAGAACAGCCGCAGCCGTCGGACCGTTATGTCGCGATATTGACGGGAAGAAAATGAGGAGGATTATATCTCTGGTCCCGCCGCGAACACGTGTATGTGAAAGAACCGGTAATTTTATGTGCGGGTGTTACCCAGTACTCTCCCGGAACGCGTGAGTGAGATGAATTCCTAAAAAAGAATACGCCGCAATATGCAGCACGGCCCGCACGGTATTTCGTAAAAGAGGCGGAACGGAGTAAGGGGCAAAAGGGGAGGAGCGGATGACGGATTTTCCTGAAGGCAACGCGATCGTCTATTGCGAGGGGGCGTTCGCCACCACAAACGGCAAGACAGCACACGGGCTCGTGCGAAGGACCAGGCGGTACCGGGTCCTGTCCATCGTCGACTCGAGACACGGCGGAAAGGACGCGGGCGAGGTGCTCGACGGGAGAACAAACGGCATCCCCGTTTACGGCGACGTCAAGGAGGCGGTCGCGAACGCCGAGCTCTACGGTATGCCAGCGACCCATCTCGTCGTAGGACTCGCGCCGGACGGAGGAAGGCTCGGCAGTACGGGGAGAGAGGACGTAATGCGGGCGATCGAGCTCGGGCTTTCAATAGACTGCGGGCTTCACGACTACCTTTCGGAGGACGACGCCATCATGCGGCTCGCGAATTCGCACGGAGTCGGGATACGGGACGTCAGAAAGCCGCCGCCCATAGAAAAGCTGCACTTTTTCTCCGGTAAGATAGAAGAGGTCGGCTCGCTTACGATCGCGGTGTTAGGGACAGACTCCGCGGTGGGAAAACGTACAACGGCCTGGCTTTTAGTCGAGGCCTTCGAACGGGCGGGTCTTTCAGCCGAGATGATCGGCACCGGCCAGACGGCCTGGATGCAGGGTGTGCAGTACGGTATCGTCTTAGACTCTCTCGTCGTCGATTTCGTGACCGGCGAGATCGAGCATGCGGTATGGCGGGCCTGGAACGAGAAGAAACCGGACGTGATCGTCATAGAGGGACAGGGAAGCCTGCTCAACCCGGCGTATCCCGGAGGTATGGAGATCCTCTCAGCGGGGAAGCCCCGGATCGTAGTGCTGCAGCACGCGCCCGCGCGGATGGAGTACGACGGTTTTCCGGGATACCGCCTCCATCCGCTCGACACCCAGATACGGGCGATAGAGACGGTCTCCGAATCGAAGGTTCAAGCGATCACGATCAATCATGAGAAAATCGAAGTCGACGATATGGACGGGGTCTGCCGCCGCATATCCACCGAAACGGGCCTGCCGACCGCCGATGTACTGAGATCGGGAGCGGACAGTCTCCTTGAGGATTTGACCGCCCGCGACAAACGGATCCATAGGAAGTACCGAAGCGGGAGAGAGAAGGCGTTTTCAGTCTCCGGAAAAAACCTGGATCATCTCGTGGTTTTCGATTCGCTCGAAGTAGGCCCGGCTGATATTTCGTCCAATCGGTTCAAGGTTCCGTATTCGATAACGCGCAGCGGTACGGTTGAGACTTTCACCCTGATCTACCGGTACGGGGAGGACGTGTTTGACCCGGAAGATCCCCATACCGGCAACCTCGTGAGCATGATCGCCTCACAGGTGGCGTTCAATTACGGGCTGTTCTGTAGGAAAATCATATTTCACGGCATTTACGACTCATATGACCGGCGGCTCATAGAAGAGATGATCGAGAACACATCCCGCGAGATCTATGTGAAGAAGTTCCTCGAACCCAATATTTTTTTGGTTCGGTCGTTTTTCAGACCGGAAGCGCTGAAGCTCGGCTCTTATACCAATGCCGAGATCCTGTTTCCCGCCGACACGTTCTCCGAAACAGGTCTGCGGTGGGACACGAAAGAAGCAGCGTGCGGCGTACTTCTCAGCGGCGGCAAGGAGAGCCTCCTGAGCCATGGAATACTGAATGAGATCGGAATCGAGACGCATCCGGTTTTCATCAACGAGTCGGGGAGGCACTGGTATACCGCGCTCAACAGCTACCGGTACTTCAGAGACCTTGTTCCAAATACGGCGCGGGTCTGGACTAACTCGGACCGGCTGTTTATATGGATGGCGAGACGCCTCCCGTTTATCAGAGGAGACTTCACCGCCCTTCGGGCGGACGACTATCCCATACGGCTCTGGACAGTCGCGGTGTTTCTGTTCGGTGCGCTTCCTCTCATGAAGAAGCGGCAGGCGGGGTATCTCGTTATCGGGGACGAGTACGATACCACGAGGAAAGAGGAGTACCGTGGGATTCCGCACTACGACGGACTCTTCGATCAGAGTCGGTTCTTTGACGAAGCCCTTACCGGCTACTTCGCGGAAAAAGGGTGGAACATCACGCAGTTCTCGATACTTCGGCCGCTCTCGGAGCTTTTGGTACTGAAAACGCTGGTCGAGCGATACCCGTCCCTCCAAGAGCAGCAGGTTTCGTGTCACATGGCGAGCATACGGGAGGGTCGCGTCCGACCGTGCGGAAAGTGCGAGAAGTGCCACCGGGTCGTAGGGATGCTTTACGCGCTCGGAGCGGACCCCGCACGCTGCGGCTATACTGCCGAGCAGTCCGCGCGGATTTTGAAAAAGCTTCCGGAAAAGAGCCTCCATCAGGATTCGGCGAGCACTCGCCGGACCCTCTACCGCCTATTCGAAAAAAAATTGATAGACACATCGACAGCGTTGAAGCCGTGCGAAGAGGTGGAGGCCCTTCGTTTCGATCCGCTGTGTTCGCCGCCTCGGGCCGTACCCGACAAAATAAGAAAACGCGTGCTCGATATTCAGAAGGCGCACGCATCCGTTGCCCTGAAAAAAGAAAAGGATGAATGGATCGAGTTCGATCCGTACTCTGTCTGAAGCCGAACTTCGCAGGGGGTGAAGACATGAAAGATGAAAGAAAAAGCTATATGCTCGGTGAGCTTACATGGCCGGAAGCACAGGCGCGTCTCGAGGTGATCGATATCGCCCTTCTTCCCGTCGGGGCGACCGAGCAGCACGGTCCCCACCTTCCCCTCGATACGGATGCCTTCGACGCGCTGCATCTATCCCGGGAGGTCGCGTGTTCGTTCCCCGACCCAAAGCCCCTCGTGCTGCCGCCCCTCCCGTACGGTGTTTCGTACCATCACATGGATTTTTGCGGAACGATAAGCATAACCAACGAGACGCTTACGAGGCTCGTCTACGAGATCGGCATGAGCGTGGCGCAACACGGGGTGAAAAAGCTCATCATTATCAACGGCCACGGCGGCAATACTCCGGCGCTGAAGAACGCCGCGCAGATGATCAACAGGGATTCCGGTATCTTCACGTGCGTGGATACGGGAGAGACGAGCGATGTCGATATCAGCGGTCTGGTCGAGACGCCCAACGACGCGCACGCAGGAGAGATCGAGACGAGCACGTCGCTTGCGCTGAGGCCTCATCTCGTCCAAATGGACAGGGCGGAGCCCTTCATACCTGATTTCTCGAGCAGATACCTTGATTTCAGCTCCTCCAGGAGCGTGGAGTGGTACGCTCGTACGGAAAAGATTTCCGCGAACGGTGTCCTGGGCGACCCGTCGAAAGCGAGCGTTGAAAAGGGGCGTGAAATATGGCGGATTATGATAGCGCAACTCGCCAGCTTCGTCGCCGAGCTCCGCGACCTCACGCTCGAGGAAATCTACGAGAGACGATACTGAAATGAAGATAACGGGGCTGGAAGCATGGCAGGTAGAGATGGAGCTCGATGAGCCGTACACGATCGCCTACGAGAAGATAGACCGCGCCGTGAACGTGCTGCTTTCCATCGATACAGACAGCGGTATCGCCGGATACGGATGCGCCGCGCCGGACCTCAAGGTGACCGGAGAGAGCCCGGCGACGGTTTTACGCGGTATCGGTGATGTCGTCGAGCCCCTATTGAGGGGGGAGGATCCTCTCCGCTGTGCGCTCCATATCGAGCGGTTGAAGAAGAGACTGCCGGACAGTCCGGCGCTGCTCGCATCGGTGGACATGGCCCTTTACGACATACTCGGTAAAGCCGGAGGCGTGCCCCTGTACAAGCTTCTAGGCGGGTATAGAGACCGGATACCGACCAGCATCACGGTGGGCATCCTTTCGGTCGAAGAGACCGTCCGCAAGGCGAAGGGGCATACGGAGGCGGGTTTTTCCGCATTGAAGCTCAAGGGCGGACACGACGTCCGGGAGGACATCGAGAGGGTGCGTGCGGTGAGAGAGGCGGTTGGGAAGAAAATAGAGCTCCGGTTCGACGCGAACCAGGGGTACGGTGTCGAGGAGGCGGTCCTGTTCGTGAAAGAGACGGTGACGTACGGCGTCGAGCTTTTAGAACAGCCGACTCCGCGAGATGGATCACAGGAGCTCGGACATGTGACGAGAAGTGTTTCCATTCCGGTCATGGCGGACGAGAGCGTCATGTCCCTGCGCGATGTGTACAGGCTGGCAAAAGGCGAGCTCGTCGACATGGTGAACATAAAGCTGATGAAGTCGGGAGGTATTTACGAGGCAATGATGATAAACGCAGTCGCGCGTTCGGCCGGGCTCGAGGTAATGGTGGGATGCATGGACGAAGCGCAGCTCGGCATAGCGGCGGGCCTCCACTTCGCGCTCGCCCGGCCGAACGTACGCTACGCCGACCTCGACGGGTATATGGGCCTGAAAGACGATCCTACGACTGGTGCCCTTCGGCTCGTACGGGGAGTCCTCTATACGAACGATACGCCCGGGCTCGGATTCGAGATGCCAAGATTATAGAACTGCAAGCATTGCGGTATTGAAATCGCAAGAGAGAGGTGTGGTATGAGAGTGGTCGTAATAGGGTGTGTGCTTCTCGCGGTACTCGTCATCTTTACTGCGGGGAAAAGAAAGAGAGGGGAGGCCCCTGTCGAAGCCGGGGCCGATAGGGAGATCGAAGAGGCGGTGTTATATGCGTACGGTATCGAGGCGGAGCTCTGGGAGAATGAGAGCGGGATAAGGAGCAAAGAGGACGTGTTTACACTTTTCAGGAAAGGATTCGGGGAAAAAGTAGCACGGGATCTCTCCGAGTACTACTGGATGGAGGGTGAGGATGAGGACGGAGAAAAGTTTTCTGTCTTGAGATCGGGAGATCCGATTTTTATTCCGCCGGATTCGATAGAGGTCTTGAAAAAAAAAGACGACAGAGCCGATGTTTTATTGAGATATTCGAAAAGCGATGAGGGACCGGTCACTTACAGGGCGTATTCCGTCAGGGTAGTTCTTAGAAGAGAGGGAAGCATCTGGAAGATATATGACGCGGACTCCGGATTGTTCTGAACGAGGGTTACGGACCCGTCGTTTATATATATACGAGCAGATAATAGATAAATCCTGTGTAGAGCAGGATGAAGACGATTCCCTCCCATCGTTCGAGAAGGTAGTACTTCCTTCCGGTAAACATCATAATAAAGAGCAGAAAACTGGCGACGACGGAAACCGCGATACTTATATCGTCCCGTTCTGGAACAAGAGGGATTGGGCATATGACCGAGCTGGCGCCGAGAATGAAGAACACGTTAAAGATGTTGGATCCAACGATGTTCCCCACTGCGATGTCGGTCTTCTTCCGTGCGGCGGCCACCGCGGATGTGGCAAGCTCCGGTATCGAGGTCCCGCACGCGACAATCGTGAGCGCTATTTTGGATTGATCAACGCCGAGCGCCACGGCTATCCTCACGGCCCCGTCCACTACGAACCTCGATCCGATAAAAAGCATCACGAAGCCTGAAGCGATGAGCAGAATCGCTTTCCGGGTCCCGTATCCTTTCTGATGCACGAGCTCCAAAGTTCCCTTTTGCGACCGTATCAGTTCGAAGATATGGTAAAGAAAAACGATGAAGAATGCGATCATTACTATCCCGTCGATTCTCGTGAGCGCGGAAGAGGGCGCTTTGTCGATGAGGCCGTCGTTGCCCATGATTCCGATGATGAGTGACGCGAGAAAGCAGAGCGGGATTTCTTTGTATACGGTGCCGACCGTTACTGAGAGGGGAAAGATAACCGCACAGATGCCGAGAATAATCAGGATGTTGAAGATGTTGCTCCCTATGATGTTTCCCACCGCAATCGAGGGCTCCTGCTGCACGCTCGAAACGATGTTGACGAAGAGCTCCGGCGTCGAGGTGCCGAACGCCACTATCGTAAGCCCGATGACGAGATCGGAAACGCGAAGCCTCCGCGCGAGAGCGGAGGACCCCTTAACGAGCATGTCGGCGCCGAATATGAGAAGGGGAAATCCAGCGCCGAACAGTATATATTCCAGAACGGTCGAAGTGATCATAACGGCATGGTGATTATATATTAGTTCTTTCAGTATCGAGGATAAACCAAACACTGAAAAATGCAACTACTCTTTCGGCGTTCCGAGTTGCACCTGTTTTTTATCATGAATACCGGACGCTCCAGTCGGCAACACGGCGATGGTGTGCGTAATGACATGAGAACCGGCTCCCGAGTTTATTAAGTCATCTTATTAAAAAAGGGAATACATACTTTCAAAGTAATTTGTCGCCGAAGCATGTGCCGACGGCCCGTGCGGCCTTGAGCAGGGGATGCGTGAGGGGAATCTTTCTCGCGCCGCTTGCGACCTTATTTATCGGTATGCGCACGAGCCTGCCGTTCTGTATCCCCACCATTCTGCCGAATATACCCTCCCGGATCAGTGAAACCGCTTCGGTGCCGAGCTGTGTCGCGAGGACTCTGTCGTACGCCGTCGGCGTCCCTCCCCGGAGCAGGTGCCCCATGACGACCGTTCGTATCTCGAGCCCCGTGAGCCGCTCCACCTGCTCGCCGAGCACAAACCCGATTCCGCCGAGACGAACGGGATCGAGGCTTTCTTTGACGAGCCTTTTTACCACCACGTTTCCCCCCAAAGGCTTTGCCCCTTCGGCGACGACAACGATGCTGAAGCGTTTCCCTTTCCTGTTTCGCTGTTTCACAAAGTTGGTAACGATGTCTATATCGTACGGTATTTCCGGGATGAGTATCACATCGCCGCCGCTTGCGGTTCCGGCATGGAGCGCTATCCACAGCCCGCGTGGTGCCCCATGACCTCGACTATCATAATCCGGTGGTGAGACTGAGCGGTCGAATGGAGCCTGTCTATCCCGTCTGTGGCGATCTGCACCGCGGTATCGAAACCGAAGGTCGTCTCCGTTTCCATGATGTCGTTGTCGATGGTCTTCGGGATGCCTATGATGGGGACTTTTTCTTCCCAAAGCCGGCTGGCGATTCCGAGTGTTCCGTCCCCTCCGATGACCACCAGGCACTCGATACCGAGGGCCCGGATATTCTCGATCGCATGCTTCGATAGATCGGCAAACACCGTTTTATCGCCGGTTTTTTTCGGGTACCGGAAGGGATTTGCCGTCTTGGACGTGCCGAGGATGGTACCCCCTAAGGTGAGTATTCCCGATACATCTTCGTACTGCAGAGGCTTGAATCGGTTCTCCACTAGGCCGTGGTACCCGTCTTCGAATCCGATCACCTCCGCATCGAGCTCCATGATCGCCCTTTTTACGACTGCACGAATCACCGCATTGATCCCTGGACAGTCGCCGCCCCCCGTTACTACCGCGATCCTCCGTTTATCGCTCATGCCGTACTCCTCTATCCGTCTTCGGTTCTTACAGGTCGCCCGAAAATTCCCAGAAACGGTTAAAGGACGATCTCCCTCCCTTCGCTCGCACAGAAGAGGTTCAAATCGTCGTTTTTTTTATCGAGCAGGTCTTGGAGCTTTGTCGTGATGGCGTCCATGACCGAATCCGAGTGGTCCGGATCGTGGTGGAAGAGACCGAACCGTTTGACCCCCGCCCTCACCGCGAGGGTGAATGCGGAGCTCACGGTGCTGTGCCCGAATCCTACGGACCTCCTGTATTCGGGTTCGGTATACTGCGCGTCGTGGAGGAGGAGGTCGGCTCCCTCGCAGAAGCGCAGGTAGTCGCCGCGGAGCCTCCCACCCTCGTGCTGGTATTCGAGCTCGTTGTCGGTGAGGAACACAAACGTCCTTCCGCCGTCTGAGATTTTGAATCCGTACCCGCCGTTCGGATGGCTGAGCGGGATCGGCGTCACGGTAGAGGAACCGATATGTTTCACCATGGGTATGCCGTGTGTGAAATCGAACTCCGCCCTCATCACGCTGAAGCGTGCAGGAAAGTAGGGCGGCTCCATCTGGTGCTCGAGGTAACTTTTCACCGTTTCCTTTGCGACCGGGCCTCCCCGCACATGGATCCTGAAGCCCGCCGAGTAGGCGGGGGTGAAAAAGGGGAAACCGATGAGGTGGTCCCAGTGGGAGTGGGTGAGAATGAGGTAGATTTCTTCCGTTATTCCTTCTTCGAGTATCTTCTTGCCGAGATTTCTGATACCGCTTCCCGCATCGAGGATGAGCAGGGTTTTATCCTCGAGCTCTACCTCGACGCATGTGGTGTTTCCACCGTATTTTACCGTAGAGAGACCGGGGGTCGGAATCGAGCCCCTGCATCCCCAGATGGTGATCTTCATGCCGGAATTCCCTCCTCTTTTATCTTTATAATGGCACAGACGGCAGGTAAAATCAAGGGTTGCATTCTTCCTTCATGAACGATTACAATAGTGAAAAGGCACTGCTTCTGGGATTTTTCGGTGCCGTTTTATCTTGACGAAAATAGCAATTTATCGTACATATTCCTAGCTTTTTTGTAAGGAGTCTCGTATCATGGCGATACAGGTAAAGAGAAAACCGGTAAAGCTCTACCCGGATCCCAAACGGGTCGTTGCGCGGTTTTTCATGCCCGGGCAGCCGGACAGGGCCAGATCGATAGTGCACCGGGTTGAAAAGCTGTCAGGCAAAGAGGCGAAAAAAACATTCGAGCAGGTGCTCAAGGGCTTCTCGAATCGACACAGAGACCTGCAGCGCGTACTCGAAAACAACTTCGAGCACGTAAAGGGGGAGATAGGCGAAAAAGAGGTGAACTGGGATTCGCTTTCCCATGAAAAGAAGCTTCTTATCAGCTCATATTTCACGATGGAGTACGCCATCGAGTCCGCTGCCTTTTTTAATCCCTCCATAGTAGTGGCTCCGGTACAGACGGGGGCTCAAGACGGCGGTACCAGGGTGATCGTGAGCTTCCGCGCCACCGGAGAGGGGCATATATCGTCGATCGTGTTCAGGAAAGGGGTCATCGACGGGAGAAACGACCTTTACTTCGACAGGGCGAGCAATTTCTTGGAAATGCCGGAAGTGGTCATGCGTCATCTGTACGAAAAGCGCGCATTTCTGAAGAAGCTTGAAGAAATGCACATCTATAAAGACGTAATCGGCATGGTGATGGACCCGCTCGGAGACGAGTTTACCTACGGAGAGCTCCAGGAGAGCATCTACGAGACGATGAAGATGGATCTCTCCTATTCAAGAAAACAGGTAATACATGCCATCAACTGGCTCGCGGATTCCCACTATGAGGTGTCTTTTTCGGAGGACACGGCGCTTTCCGAACGGGTCCTCTTTCCCGTATCCTGGGCCGAGAGCAACGGAATAGAGGACGCGCGGTTTGTCCGGTTTTTGGAGGACGACGGAAAAGTCCAGTATTACGCGACCTACACCGCATACAACGGCTACACCATTCTTCCCAAGCTCCTCCAGACGGAGGATTTCTACCATTTCAGGATAATGCCCCTTCACGGGGGGGGAATGCAGAACAAAGGGGTGTCCCTTTTTCCCAGAAAGGTGAGGGGAAGATACGCCATGGTCTCCCGGTGCGACGGGGTGAACAACTACATCATGTTCTCGGACAACATCAACGTCTGGAACAACGCGAAGGTGATAGAGGAGCCGCGTTTTCCATGGGAGTTCGTGCAGATAGGGAACTGCGGATCGCCGATAGAGACAAAGGAGGGCTGGATTCTCATCACCCACGGGGTCGGTCCGATGCGGGAGTACTGCCTCGGGGCCGCGCTTTTGGATCTCGAGAACCCCTCTAAACTGATCGCAAGGCTTAAAGAGCCCCTCATCGCCCCGAATGAAGAGGAGCGGGACGGGTATGTGCCGAACATCGTGTATTCCTGCGGCTCGATCGCGATAAACGGGGAGATACTCATTCCGTACGGGATGGCGGATTACGGGGCGTCGTTCGCCGCAATCGGCATCGGGGATCTCCTCTCGGAGATGACGCAGCGTTAAAAGGCGCACCCGACATCATACCGAAGTGGTTACGAGATCGTACAGTTTCCTGCCGACCGCTTCCTGCGAGTATACGTCCTCCACGACCTCCCTGTTCTTTTCGATGACCTTTTTCCTGTTTTCAGGATCGAAGAGCCTGATCGTTGCGGTGATCATTGTCTCGTTGCTCTCTATGAACCGCTCGACGAATCCGGGCTCTTTCAGCTTCAGGATAAACTCGAGCCTCTTTTCCAGCGAGCCGTTCGGATCCGCTTCTTCAGAGCCGACGTCCTTGTAATCGTGGCGATTGACGATGAGGGCGGTGTACAGATGGCCGAGCTTCATTCCCGAGGCCTGGAAATCGGGGGTGACGTATGGGATGCTGCGGCCGATGACGGCGCGATTCAAGAGCCACGGCTCTATATAGACGAACCCGAAGCCTTCGAGAATACTCGTGGTAATGACGAGCTCGGAAGCCATATAGAGATCGCCGATCCCGTATCTCGCTATCCCGCCTTTAGCCTTCGGGTCATACTCTCTCTCCAGTCCGACCATGTCCTCTATGCCTATTGTAACGGGGAGGTCGTTTTCCTTTGCGAACTCGGTAAGACGGGCCGCATACGCTGCATCGGACGATGCATCGGTCGCTGCCTCGTTTTCTGATGAAGGCCTGATGCTTACCAGAAGATGGTATTTGCCGTCTATACCGTGGTTTTTGACCAGATTTTTGTTCTTCGATATGATGTTGAACAGCTCTGTCAGAAATATCGCTTCCTCTACGTTTTTTCTTCGAACGCAGCGAACCGGATAGAGGATGAAGCGGGTTTCAGGGTCTAAGCCCTCTTTTTTTTTGATCAGCCCGCCCAGCTCGCCGCCGCGGTCGTCTTCGGGGACGATGGTCCGGTCGACCGAATTCGGAATATGGTACACGCTTTTCTCCTCGATTCCGTGCTCGAACAGGCGCGCTCTATCGTAACGGTTGATTGCGATATACCTGATGTTCGGGAAGGCGGGGTAGAGGACGCTGTGCCAGTGGGGGACTATGCCGAACCGCGACTCGTAAAACTTCTTTACGTTTTTGAAATTCACAGGACGCTGCTGCACGAAATCATGGCACCGGTAGATGAACCGTTTCGGTTCTCTCCTCGTATAGCAGTACTGGGCGTACAGGTAGAAGGCGTAGGTGACCGAGGGATCTATTCCTATTCCCAGGTTCTCCGTCATGATCACGTCCATATTTTTAAGCTTTTCCACGAGAATTTCCGCGAGGTTCGTTCCCTGCCAGACGTAGTCGTGTACCTGCTGGTTCACGATCGATCTGTCCCTTATTCTTCCCGACGGCGAGGATGGATCGAACTCGTCTATGTTGAGATACTCGAGGCTTCCGGGAACGGGCTCCATAAAGTCTGGGTAATCAACGGACAGTTTCCCGAAGAGGGTGATTTTCAGTTCCGGATCTATCTTTTGAAGCGCCCGGACGTTACGCGATATGACCGTGTTCACGCCGTCCTTGAATCCTATTCCGTAATGTCCTATACCGAGATGAAGTTTCATGTTTCCGCTTCCCCCTGCGGTTCGATCTTCGCTTTTACAAGCCGGTCGGGAAAACCGGTCTTTTTTCTTTTTATGAGGTTATCATACAACGCGAGGTGTTTATGTGCAATACGATGCCAAGCCAGCTTATTCTTGACGTATTTCAGCGCATTGTCCGAATACCGGCTCCGCATGCGGTCGTCTTCTAAAAGAGTACAGACCGCGTTATTGAGCTCTTCGTCATCATCGGGAGGCACCGCGATACCAGCCCTGCTCTTTTTTATCTCCTCCTCGAGTCCCTCCATCGCCGTGGCGACGACGGGAACACCGAGCGACAGTGAATGAGCGAGGTTGCCGCTCTGGGACGCGTAGATATACGGCATGACCATCAAGTCGAATGCCCGCAGTATCTTTTCGTATTGAACTGGACTGAAGCTTCCGAGGATGATTTTGATTCGGTCCTTGTGCCGGCATCCGTCGACCAGTTCGAGGAGCTTTTTTTTGTATTCCTGCTGGTTCGGATCGAGCGTTCGCGCGTCGCCTGCGAGCACGAGCACGGTATCCGGTCCGAGACGGTCCGAAATCCCGTCCCATCCCCCGATCAGCCGGTGAAAGCCCTTTGTCCGGTTGAACCAGCCGATCATCCCGACGACTCTCTTATTTCCGACGTCGAGTGCGTTTTTCGCCGCTTCCCTGTCGGTCCGCTCGTGAACAGCGGCCCCGTGCGGAATGATATAGATGTTCTCGAAAAGCACGCCTGTGTTCACCGGCAGCCGTGCCCACTGGTACTCCTCATGCACGATGCCCGCATCCGCGAGCTGCTGCAGCACCGTCATGTAGAAGGACATCATCCGGTTCATCTCCGTATATACGGAGTGGTAGGTCACCGCAACGGGAAAAAGTCCGTCCGTCTTCCACCGGAAGAGCGGGCGGAAGAGCCCGGACGCGTTATCCGTACCCTGTCGGTACAGGCCGTATTCGTGCTGGATATGCACGACGTCCGGCCGTATGCCCTTCACCGTCTCGTATACCGCATCGTCCCAGCCCGGTTTCGAGAGGTCGATTACCGGATATACGTTCTTCTCGTTTTCTGTTCCGCCGTCCGTATGGCATACGACATGCACACAAGCGCCTTCGGCCTCGAGGGCCCGGACGAGATCGACTGAGTAGGTCGCGATACCGCAGGGGCGGGGCGGCCAACTGGAAAGCCAGGCGATTTTCATTCTCTTATCCCCCTTATATCTCCCGTGTACCGGCAACGATCGGATAGTTTTTCGCGGTAAAGTCTGCTGCATGCCATTAAATTATCCCCCCATTACATATTACTACAGGAAACAGGAGATTACAAACACAGATGGAGGTCTTTTTTCGGTATGCTCAAAACGCTGCGAAAATAATCGTATCGGAAACAATGAATGGACTCTAAGAGGGGAGGGTCCGGTTGCTTGCCGTATCAGATGAACAATATATTTTCGACTTTCTTCTTTGATGCTCACTCATACCGGCGGTTCGGACCGCACGGGTTTCCATTTCATCGGAAAAGTCAAAGGATAACCCACACTGGAGAGATAGTGTGATTTATAGCCACCGTCTTCTTCTGAAGAAGATCACCATTCCGACGCCGACGAGAGCAATCACACCCCACACTGTGGGATAGGCCCATTTCCAGCCGAGCTCCGGCATGAACTTGAAATTCATTCCGTAGATTCCTGCGATAAAAGTGAGTGGAATGAAAATCGTCGCAATCACGGTGAGCACCTTCATCGTCTCGTTCATCCTGTTGCTCATCTGGGTGAGGTATGTGTCGAGCATCCCCGAAGTCGAGTCCCTGTACGCCTCTATGGTGTCGATGATGTTGATCGTGTGATCATACACGTCCCTTAGAAAAATCAGCGTACTCTTCTTTATGAGTGCGTTTTCTCCCCGCTCGAGGCTGTTGACGATGTCGCGCAGTGGCCATACGGAACGGCGCAGGAATACGAGCTCACGCTTGAGGCTGTGTATCCTCGATGACGTTTTTGGCGATGTATCCTCGAGGAGCTCTTCCTCGAGCTCCTCTATTTTATCACCGAAGTTTTCGAGTATAATGAAGTAGTGGTCGACGATCGAGTCCATGAGCGAGTAGGCGAGGTAGTCCGCACCCATTTTCCTGATCCTCCCCTTGTCGCCCTGTATCCTCTCTCGTATCGATGTGAAGACATCGCCCTCCCGTTCCTGAAAGGAGATCACGAAATTTTTTCCAAGTAGGAGGCTCACCTGCTCGGCCTCGACCCTGTCTTTCTCTTCGTTGAACGTGAGCATCTTGAGGATAATAAACAGGTGCTCCCCGAAATCCTCTATCTTCGGGCGCTGACCGGTATGCATTACGTCTTCGAGAAGGAGCGGGTGAATACGGTACATCTCTCCGATCCGCTCGATGACGCTCACGTCGTGGACGCCGTCTATATTTATCCAGGTCACGGTAGCGCTGTCGAAATAACGGGAGCATTCCTTTAAAGGCACATCCGTTTTGTGTTCGTACTTCTTCTCGTTATAATCGATGACCGTTATCTTCGTTTTCTCCGTTACGATCTCGCCTATGTGGACAAGCGAGCCCGGTGGCTGTCCGAGGCTTTTTGTCCGCTTCTTAACATATCTGCTCATGTGCCATCTCCCTGATTCGATTGGTCTTTCTTTTCCCTCTCCCCGGGTGCGAGCTGAACGGGAAACGGAGCGGTTGCGGTGCCCGCATAAACCGAGACGTGCGGGAACGGGATCTCGATGCCTTCCGCATCGAACCGCTCCTTGATCTCCTGCATTATCGAATTTTTCAATGGGGTATAGTCCGGCTTCGAGAACCACGCCCCGAGCATGAGCTCTATCCCGTGAGAGCCGAACTCCTTTATCGTGAAGTAGGGCTCCGGGTTGTCGAGGCAGTAGGGGTTGTTTTTCGCAACGTCAAAGAGGGCCTCTTTTGCCTTTCCTATGTCGTCCTTGTATGCAATGCTGACGTCGATGTTGAGACGTCTGATGGGAAACTTAGTGATGTTCGTCACCTCCTGCTTTATCAGCTGTTCGTTCGGGATTCTGATATACAGGTTGTCAAAGGTCCGTATTTTCACGGACAGAAGGTCGATGGAGAGGATGATCCCCGTCGTGGTTCCCACTTTGATGATGTCGCCGACGGCGAACGGCTTTTCGGAAATGAGGAACAGCCCGCTTATGATATTGGAAACAGAGGTCTGCGAAGCGAAGCCGATCGCGATCCCCGCGATCCCCGCCGCGCCGAGCAAAGCGGTAAGCTTGAACCCAAGCTGGCGAAGCACCGTCACGAGAATGATGAACGAGCCCGTGTAGAATATCCCCTTCTTTACAAGCATCGCCGTCTGCTGTGAGAACTTCTTCTTAATCGCCTTTCCTATTGAGAAGTTTAAGAGCTTGAGAAGCACGAAACCGGCAACGACGATGAGCAGGACCCTGAGAACGATAAGAAGGGTGTCGGGATTCAATAGCTTACCGAAATCGAAAGAGAAGAGATCGAGCATGGTTCGGTTCCGTCCTATTCAAAAGAAGTAAAGTACTTGAGAATGCCGACACTTTTCTTCAAAAGGCTCCTTGTGACCGGTATACGCTCCTCGCTTAAAAGCAAGCAGTCTTTTTCACGCTGAGGAGGGGAGTCCGAGAAGTCGATGAGAGTCGGCTGGTCCGCACCCGTATACGTGATGGTGACTTCGTTCGTCCAGAGCCGTTCTTTCCCCGCATAGACACGGAGGTGCTCCACATGGATACACAGCTTCTTAAAGTCGAGCGGCTCGGATGCGGTGTTTTTTACCAGGACCGGGCAGATTGCGCGGTAGCTGAGCGGAGAGCTTTCTTCCAGGCTTCGGCGTGCTCTCGTGGTGAGGCTGTATCCGAGCTCTCCCGTCATCGGGTCTCCGAACCAGGTGTTCGAGAGGTTCACCGTTCGTATCTCGGTGAGCGTTATCCGTTTCTTCTTCGTGCCCGAGACCGTTACACGGATCCACACGGGAATACTGACGTAAAACAGAGCCCTGTTCCCTGGGAGGATCTTGACCGCCGTCTCCGAGTCGACCACCACCGCGCGGTCATGCAGCACCGGAAGAAGCTGTACATCGGAAGATTCCCCGGCGAGGATGAAGCGCGTCCATTCGATCTCCTTCGGTTTTTCCATCATGTCGGCGACCGTGTCGGCGACCTCTTCAAGGAGATCGTCTTCCGTGAGCTGCTTGAATGCGAGAAGCCATTCGTCGGCGCTCCTTTTAATCCAGAGATAAAGCGGGCCGATGCACCAGCAATAGTCTCTCTCATGTTCGAGAGAAGACGGTTCCCACAATTTCAATGGACATCCTCCTAATCCGTCTTTGATCGTAATTATATCACAATCGAAGAGTATTGGGAAGCGCTCTGAGCGGCCTGTTTTTTTCGTTACAGTCCGAAGTGGGAAAAAGCAGTAACAGAGACGACACGATGCATAAAAAAGAGACGAAAGAGCACGTTAAATACCGACACCGTACCGAGAGAAGCGCCGAGCGAGACGAATACCGGGGCATAGGATTCCTCCGTCGTTCCTGCTACCGGGAAGCGCTGAAATTACCCCGCCCTGTTTTTTCTCTCCTCTTTTATTGATTCTATCGATTTTCGGATATAGTTTTCTAATAAGTAGATGTTTGCAAAATATATATCGTTATGCTTGCTAAAACAATTGACTTTTTATCATGCATATTTTTATTTAAATCGTTTGATTTTTTTTCGACCGTCATATAATTAGAGGAGGGTTCGTATCGGTGTTTCCGAAACAGAGTCTCTCTCCGGCGGAGGTGCGATGCGGGAGGTTGTAATGGACAAAAAAGGAGGGTGATATGAGTAAGCGGGACCTGTTGAAAAAGGAAGTGCGGCATATTGACATAAAGAAGTTCAATGCAGAGCCTATTGTGGAGCAGTTCGAGCACATGGCTTTTCAGGCGAGGAATCTTGCACGGGCGGCCCGGATATACGATGAGATGCTCGCACATGACGGCTGCACGATCATCCTCTGCCTCGCCGGATCCCTTATTTCTGCGGGACTGAGAAAAACGGTGTGCGACCTGGTTTCGCTCAACATGGTCGACGTTGTTGTATCGACGGGCGCAAACATTGTGGACCAGGATTTCTTCGAGGCACTCGGTTTCAGGCACTACCAGGGAACACCGAGTTCGGATGACGATCTTCTAATGAAAAAGCGGATTGACAGGATATACGATACCTACATCGACGAGGACGAGCTGCGTGTTTGCGACAACACGGTTAAGGAGATAGCCGACGGACTGCCCGCCGGCGTGTATTCTTCGAGGGAGTTCATCCGGTTCATGGGAGAGTACCTCGCGGACAGAGATGAGGGAAAGGGATCGGTGGTACGGGCCGCATTTACCAACGGCGTACCGATTTTCGTTCCCGCATTCTCCGATTCCAGCGCCGGATTCGGGCTCGTCGCGCACCAGTGGGAGCAGGGCCTCGGTCCGATGATCTCCATCGATTCGGTAAAGGACTTCCTCGAGCTCACCAGAATCAAGACAGCATCGAAGGATACGGGGCTTGTAATGCTCGGAGGCGGGGTGCCGAAGAACTTCGCGCAGGACATCACCGTCGCGGCGGAGGTGGTAGGCGCCGATGTCCCGATGCACCGGTATGCGATTCAGATAACCGTCGCCGATGAACGGGACGGAGGCTTGTCGGGGTCCACATTAAAGGAGGCGCATTCCTGGGGCAAAGTTGACGAAGGGTTCGAGCAGCTCGTCTTCAGCGAGGCGACGATTGCGTTCCCTCTCATCGCGAGCTACGCGTACCACCGCGGCAGATGGAGAAAGAGAAGTCAGAAGGATTTCAACACATTTCTGGAACGGAAAGGGGAGGATCATTAATGATTCCAAAGATGGCGTTTGCTACGAAGGGCCTTGGGGTGCACAAAGACCGTCTCTCGTCTTTCGAGGTTTCGCTCAGGAATGCGGGTATCGAGAAATGCAACCTCGTATACGTCTCGAGCATTCTTCCGCCGAACTGTAATCTCCTGCCGAAGGAGCAAGGGCTTTTGTATATAAAACCGGGTGGAATTACCTACTGTGTCATGGCCAGGAATGATACGAACGAACCGAACAGACTGATAGCGGCTGCGACCGGCATAGCGATGCCGAAGGACCGGAAGCATTACGGCTACATATCCGAGCACCACTCGTTCGGCCAAAAGGCCAAGATAGCAGGAGACTATGCGGAAGACCTCGCAGCAACGATGCTCGCAACGACACTCGGAATTCCATTCGATCCGAATCAGGCGTGGGACGATAGAAAGAAAGTCTACAGGGCAAGCGGGCACATTTTCAAGACGCAGCATATTTGTCAGACGGCCGAAGGGAACAAGGACGGGTTATGGACGACGGTCATTGCGGCGGTGGTGCTCATACTATAGAGTCCTTATCATCCGGGGCGAAGAAACGCATAGAGGGTTGAATCGTTTTATTATGAGGAGCGGGAAATTATGTAAGGGGCCGTTTTCCCGTTTACATTTTTAAACCGAAATGAGAAAATGATGGAACGAAAATTCCTGATGATACCTGTGTCTTTCACGGACTACGAGAATTCAAGGATCGTCGTGCTTCCCGTCCCGTACGAGAAGACGAGCAGCTGGATGAAGGGCTCGAAGCGGGGACCCGCGGCGATCATCGGGGCTTCCCGCTATCTGGAGCTGTATGATATCGAGACGAATTCGGAGGTGTACAAAGAGGGCATTTACACCCACCGGCCCCTTCGCTGCGGTCGCGGAGAGCGCATGGTAAAAACAGTGAAGTCCGCGGTTTTGGATCTGCTAGAGGATGGCAAGTTCGTCGTCGTGCTCGGAGGGGAACACACCGTTTCGGCCGGTGTGGTAGCCGCCTTTGCGGAGCGCTTTACCGACATTGGCGTGCTTCATCTCGACGCGCACACCGATCTTCGTGACACGTACAGGGGCGATCGCTACAGTCACGCCTGTGCCATGGCAAGGGTGCGCGAATACGTGGAAACGGTCGTGTCCGTGGGAATACGGAGCATGGATTCAGGGGAGCTCGGCCGTCTTGAAAAAGGGCGCGTGTTTTTTGCAGGCGACATCAACGGTTCGGCCGATTGGATGGAACGGGTCGTGGCCGAGCTTCCGGAGCGTGTCTATGTGAGCCTTGACCTCGACGTGTTCGACCCCGGCGTACTGCCCTCGGTCGGTACCCCCGAGCCGGGGGGGTTGGACTGGTACGCGGTAACGAAACTGTTAAAAACGGTGACCGAAAAGCGGGAGATCGTAGGCGCGGATATCGTCGAGCTTTGCCCCGCACGACCCCGCCTGAAATCGAGGGCATCCGATTTTCTCGCCGCCAAGCTCGTGTACACGCTTCTGAGCTATAAATTTTCCCAAAAGAAGAACGAGAGGGGGTCTTGATGTTTTCGTTTCTTCAGTCTTTCGACAGCCGGACGTTTACCTGGATCATACTTCCCCTCCTCATCTTTTTCGCGCGAATATGCGACGTCTCGATAGGGACACTCCGGATCATCTTCGTATCACGGGGAAATAAGCTGGCTGCGCCGCTTCTGGGTTTCTTCGAAGTGCTCATCTGGCTTACGGCGATCGGAAAGATCATGCAGAACTTGGACAACATCATGGCGTACGTTGCCTATGGGGGAGGATTCGCCATGGGTAACTTTATCGGCATATGGATAGAGCAGAAGCTCGCCGTCGGCCTGGTGATACTCAGGGTGATCACAAGGAAGGACGCCGCCGCCCTCTCCGAGGATCTGAGGTCCAGGGGGTTCGGTGTGACGTGCATAGACGCAGAAGGCAACGAGGGGCCGGTGAATATCGTGTATTCGGTTCTGAAGAGGAGCGCGCTCGGGGAGGCAATCGGTCTGGTGGAGAAGATGAACCCCGGCGCCTTCTACTCCATAGAGGACGTGAGAGCGGTGAGCGAGGGCATATTCCCGCATACAGGGCCTTTTGCCCAGAAAAAATATTTGAAGCTTTTGAGAAATCGTCGAAAAGGGAAGTAAAGATGTACCGTTGCTGTTATATTGTATTGTGCTGTTGGATGGAACTTACGCTGATCTCAAAGGAGGGCGTTTGCCGTGTTTCTGAATCAAGATGCACCCGAACGCACTAGGCTGGTCTCGGACAGGTCCTTCAAGAGGAACCTCCATTCGATGTTGAGCACCTATCTCAGGCTCAAGGGCGAAAAGGGACTGAGAAAGACAAGGCGGTACTACCCCGTTCCATACGGCGCTTCTAAGCGCAAAGTGAGACGCATCGCCTAGCGGTGCACGAACGGCGTAGCGGTTCTCCGCCTAGCGGTGCGCTACATGGTGGTGTTCTTCAACCGGAAGAGCGCCGCGCACCTGGATGACGGTTCGCCTCGACCTAGACCGCCCATCGGTTCGCGGCAGCAATACGGCTGAGAATCATGCCGGCGGGCCTTAATGTGAAGCTTCGGTAGTTATTTTTCGGTCAATTACGTCGAAATAAGACCTTATGGGTGGAACAAGACACTCACCGCGTTCCAAACATGAAGAGCATCTTTTGAAATAGTGTTTGACTGAGGCGAGGTAATTAATTATTCTGTAGAGGGCGGGTTTCGGGAAAACGGCGTAAAGAAGTGGAATCGGCCCGCCGTACAATGCCGCCGTTTTGTACAGAATGATACGGAAGAGAGAGGGGGTGAATGCTCCTTGGCTGTTGTTAAAGTCGAAGATGGAGAACCTATCGAGAAGGCACTGAAGCGGTTCAAGCGGGAATGCGAACGCGATGGAATCCTCAGGGAATGGAAAAAGCGAGCATACTACGAGAAGCCTGCGACACAGCGTAAGAATAAGAAGAAAGCGGCGGAAAGACGCCGGCTCAAGAAGATCAGAAAGATGCAGAGCAGAAAGATGTATTGACCCTGCCTCTATCGTCCGTAAACCCCTTATTGCGATAAGGGGTTTTTTATTGCCGGTCCTGACATATGGGAAGAAAAAAGAAAATCGTGATTATGGGGCTCGGGCTCCACGGTGGGGGAGTCGGTGCGGCCAACTACTTCATCGAAAAAGGGTGCGGCGTGACGATTACCGACCTCAAGAAGAAGGAGGAGCTTTGGGGTAGTATACGGCGGATCAAATCCGCCGGAAATGTACGGTTCGTCCTCGGAAGACATGAACTCGCGGACTTCGAGAATGCCGACCTCGTGATTAAGAACCCTGCCGTTCCATCCGATTCCGTATACCTCGAAACCGCACGGTCGCACGGTGTACCGGTGGATTCGGACGTCGGAGTTTTTTTCGACCTTGTGAAAGCGCGTACCGACAATATCGTGGGTATTACGGGAACAAAGGGCAAATCGACGACATCGGCGCTTATACAGGCCCTCTTTCGGAGGAAGTTTCCCGACACCGTCCTCTGCGGCAATATCGCCGTTTCGGTTTTCGACGTGCTTGGGCGGATCATACGCAATACGTACCTCGTGATGGAGCTCTCCAGCTTCCAGCTCGGCGATATACGAGATAAAATGTTCTCACCGAGGATCGGAGTATTCACCTCTTTCATGGAGGACCATCTGGATCGTTACCGGAGTATGGAAGACTATTTTCGTGACAAGGCGGTTCTGTACGAATGGCAGCGGCCGAAAGACGTTCTCGTGTACAACAGGGACGGGGTGCTCCCCGGGCTTATACGGCCCAACAGCGGTGTGAAGGTATTGACGTTCGGAATGTCGCCGGATTTCCAGGGGCAGGGGGCATATCTCAAAAACGGCGTCGTATGCATGCGGACGGAGGAAGGCACTCGGGAGATAGTGGACTACGACAGGGTGCGTCTTGTCGGCGGGCACAACCGGTATAACATCCTTGCCGCGGTATGTGCGGCTTTTTCGGAAGGTGTGCCGCCCGAAGATATCGCGGACGAGGCGTCGTGTTTCGGGGGCCTGGAGCATAGACTCGAATGGGTCGGCGAAAGAAACGGAGTATCCTTCTATAACGATTCGGCCGCAACAAACCCCGCTGCGGCGCAGGCGGCGATTAAAAGCTTTTCGTGTCCCATAACCCTCATCGCGGGAGGATCGGACAAGGGGCTTGTTCTTTCGGAATTCGCCGCAGATATCGAAGAAAGGGTGCAACGGCTCGTGCTTCTCGACGGGAGCGGCACAAGGCGCTTTCAGAAGGAGACCGGGATCGGCGGCCGCATTTTCACCGATTTCGAGGCTGCGGTTCGCCATGCGTTCGAGAAGACGGCGCCCCGCGGTGTGGTGCTTCTCTCTCCCGGATTCGCCTCGTTCGGAATGTTTGAGAATGAGTTCCACCGTGGCGGGGAGTTCAAGCGGATCGTGAGAGAAATTATCAAGGGTGAGTAGTGATGGCTTCAGGCAGAAACAATCATGAAACGGTTCTTTTCAGGACGCTTCGAGAAAGAGGCCAGGATCACCTGCTTCGGTTCTGGGACGTGCTTTCCGAACGGGAACGCGACATGCTCGTCGCCGATCTGGATCGTCTGGACTTCGAGCTGATCGATCGTTTTCAAGAAATTACCCAAAAAGAGTCGTACAACGGCGGAGACCTGAGTTTGCCCTCCATAATCACCGTGCCGGATACAAAAGCACGGCGCGAGAAGGAAAAATCCGCATTTGATGCGGGATGCGGTCTTCTGCGCGGTTCGAAGCTCGCCGTGTTCACCGCTGCAGGCGGGCAGAGCTCGAGGCTCGGGCTCGATTCCCCGAAAGGAACGTTTCCCGTCACGCCGGTACGAAGGAAATCGTTGTTCCAGGTCCTTGCGGAAAAGATTCTGTATATGCAGAATCGGTTTGCCGTTCGTATACCCTGGGTCATCATGGTGAGCTCGACGAACAGGGATCAGACAATAGCCTTTTTCGAGTCGAACCGCTTCTTCGGTTTGACGCCCGACCTCATACGTTTCATCGAGCAGGAGGAGTTTGCATCCTTCGATGTCTCGGGGAAAATCTTCTTGAGGGAAAAGCACAGGGTCTTCATGAACCCGTCGGGACACGGGGGGACCTTCTCCGCATTGAAGAACTCGGGGGCGCTTGCCTGGCTTTCAGGCCTCGGCGCCGAGGAAATTTTTTACAGCCAGGTGGACAATGTGCTCGTAAAGGTGCTCGATCCCGTTTTCGTCGGGTACCACGCACTATCGGGTAGTGACATGTCGTCCAAGTGCGTGATGAAGAAAGATCCGAAGGAAAAGGTCGGAGTCTTCATCTGCGAAAACGGGAAAACGGCGGTAATAGAGTATACCGAGCTGGAAACGCTTTCGGGACTGAAAAACGGCCTTAGGCCTGAGCTTTTCAAAGCCGGCAGTATCGCTATTCACATGATTAATGTGCGTTTTGCGGAAAAACTGGTTTCCGGCGGATCGCGACTGCCGCTTCACCGGGCTCATAAAGCCATCGCTCATATCGGAATGGATGGGGACAAGGTGTCGCCGGAAAGCCCGAACGGCTACAAGATCGAGATGTTTATCTTCGACGCGCTAAAAGCGGCGGGGAATTCGGTGGTGATGGAGGTTCTCCGGGAAGAGGAGTTCTCCCCGCTGAAGAATAAAAGCGGAGACGCATCCCCGCAGAGCGTAGAAAAAGACCAGGTTTTTTTCTACTCCGGCTGGCTCGAAGAGGCTGGAATAGAAGTGCCGAAGCATGCCGACGGTTCACCGAAATACAGGGTGGAGGTGTCGCCGCTCTACGCGGCGATGAAGGACGATTTTCTCTCTAAGACAAAAAAAGAGATCGTTTTAAGAGGGGACACCTATATTGAATAAGCTCATCATTGCGAGCAGGAACAGGGGGAAGATATCGGAGATCAGCAGCATACTCGAAATCGATGATGTCGAGCTTGTCGATCTCGACATGATCGGTTTCTCAAAAGAGATCCAGGAGACCGGTTCGAGCTTCGAGGAGAATGCGATTTTTAAGGCGCGAACCCTGTTCCATCGGTACCGTATGCCGGTAATTACGGACGACTCCGGGCTTTGTGTGGATTACCTCAGGGGCACCCCCGGGATCTACTCCGCACGGTTCGCGGGACCCGGGGCAACCGACGACGAGAACAACGCGCTCCTGATCGAAATGCTCGAGGGAGTGCCGCCGGGACTTCGCACCGCCTCCTTCGTCTGCTGGGCATGCTTCTTTTTTGATACGGACGGCTTCGTGACGACGAAAGGAGAGATCAGAGGCGTTATCACCTACGGACCAGAAGGTGATAACGGGTTCGGTTACGACCCCATTTTTTATCTACCGGCATTCAAGAAAACCATGGCACAGATAGACACGGCGGAAAAAAACAGCGTGAGTCACCGCGCACAGAGCTTTCGTGCGCTCAAACCGCATATACTGGAATACTTCACGCGGTAAACGAGACGAAGCCGAAGGCGCCGCCTACAGCGATGTCGACGTTATCAACGTCAACGGGGTCGCCTGAGGCGACCCCGTTTCCACTAACAATTGACTTTTTATCAATACCGCTGTATGTTGGGGCTCAATCCAGCGGACTGGCACTGAAACATGGAAATCGTCACGATTGTCGGATGGTCTATTGTCGCGGTCTCTTTATTGCTCATCACCCTCCTCGTACTTCTTTCGAACAACATAATAAAGAGGATCGAAAAAAGGGGGTACCCGTCGCTTCGTGAGATAGTGAAGGAGCGAAAGTCCCCCGGGCACAAAAAAGACTGACGATACAGAGATTCGATGGATAATAAGGGCGGTTGAGGTGGCGGACAAACCACAGATTCATGCGGAACTCTCACGGGACCTCTCACTGTTTCATATCACGATGATGGGTCTCGGGATGATGATAGGGGCGGGGGTTTTTCTCGGGGTCGGAAATTCGATCTTCGTCGCAGGGCCGGGCGGGGCGGTATTGACCTTCGCGCTCAACGGAATCATCGCCATGTTCACCGCAATGTCGTATGCGGAGCTGAGCTCCGCGATCCCCCGCGCAGGAGGCGCATACAACTTCGCTAGAATAGGGTTCGGCAGGGGGACGAGCTTTCTTGCAGGTTGGATGGAATGGTTCGCCTCGAGTGTTGCGGGTAGCGTCTATTCGCTCACCTTCGCCATCTATACGCTCCGTTACTTCGAGGGATTGGGCTTATTGGAGTGGCTGCCCTTTTCGGCCGAAGCGGCCGTAAAGCTGTTTGCGGGTCTCATCGCATGTTTCTTTATCTACATCAACTTCCGGGGTGTTTCAGAAACGGGGAAGATAGGGGCCTTCTTTACGGTCGGGCAGTGTCTCTTTCTCGTTATCATAGGGTTTGTCGGTTTCGCGGTCGCCGCAAGAGACCCCGTACGGATTCAGAACTTCACCCCGTTCTTGCCGCACGGCGGGTCGAAGCTTCTCGTTACAATGGGGTTCACCTATGTCGCGTTCGAGGGCTTCGAAGTGATAGCCCAGACCGGTGACGAGACGATAAATCCGCGGCAGAACCTCCCGAGGGCGATGCTGTTTTCCGTGTTCATTGTAACGGTGATATACGTACTCGTAGCCTTCGCCACGGTCGTTTCGGTGAGGCCGGGGGCCGAAGGGATCACCGGTGCGCCGTGGGAGTGGATAGGGAGCTTCAGGGAGCGCGGGTTCGGTGAGGCGGTCTCCCGCCTCCTCCCGATGGGTAATATCCTGCTCACGCTCGCCGTGATATTCGCGTCCACCTCCGCACTGAACGCCACAATCTATTCAGCAACGCGGGTTTCATATGCGCTGGGACGCGACCGTATGCTCCCGCAGTTCTTCGCCAGGATATCGAAGAAGCGAAAGACGCCGAAGAACGCCCTTTTTGTCACGGGCATCATCATCATATGTATCGCGACGGCCTTTCCGACCACAGATGTCGCCTCTTCCGCAAGCATCATGTTCCTCTTTCTGTTCTTCATGGTAAATGTGTGTGTTATAAAGATCCGGAGGAGCATGGGCGACGAGATGGTGTACGGCTACGTCATGCCGCTGTTTCCCGTCTTTCCGGTCGTCGCCTTGGTGCTGCAGGCGGTGCTCGCCGTCTGGCTCGTAAATATGAGCGTGACGGCCTGGATCGTCGCCCCCTCATGGATAGCGACGGGATTCGTCATCTACCATCTCTACTCGAAGCACCATACGGTAAAGGCGGAGCACGAGATAACGATCCTGGAGGAGGAGCGGGCGCCCGAGGGCGACGAGTACCGGATCATGGTGACCTGCGCCAATCCGAACAGTGCGCTCGGGCTCGTACGCAGCACCTACAAGCTCTGCGGGGCGAAGAACGCGAGGGTCGAGCTTCTTCACATGGTCCCCGTGCCCGAGCAGGTTCCCCTCTCCGACGCCCACGAATACATGATGGAGGGCAAGGAGGCGATGGTCGAGGTCATGCTCTATCTCGCCCCGCTGTTTCCCGTCGGTACGACGATACGGTACTGCAGGAGCGTAGCGCGCGGTATCCTGAGCGCGGAGCGTGAGAAACGTACCGAGATGCTTATAATGGGCTATCCGAGCGGTGGAAAGGGGTAGGGGTTCAGGCTCGGAAGCACGCTGGACCCGGTTATCGAGCGCTCCGGATGCGACATAGTGATATTCAAAAACGGGAGGCAGGATCCGGTAAAGCGGGTGCTCGTACCCGTGTCGGGCGGTCCTCACAGCGCATTCGCGCTGGAGATCGCCGATATTCTGGTGGAAGAGGAAATCGGCGAGATCGTCCTTCTTTGGATCGATACGGGAAAGCGGAGGTTTGATATTGCCCGCTTCGCCGATGAGCAGTATCATACAATGAAAACACCGCCCGCGCGAGTCGTGACGAAAACGGTCAGGTCGCACGATGTATCGGGTTCGATTATTCGGGAATCCGCCTGGTACGACCTCGTTGTCTGTGGGATTTCGAACAGACCCCGCATGTTCAGGGCGGTACGGGAAACGCTTCCGGAATCGATCGCGGGATCGTGCGGCGTGCCGCTCGTGCTCGTGAAGGCCCAGACCGGCGTACGGTCGCTGATCAGGAAACTGGTATAGGCGAATACGGGATTTGGGACCTTCAAACATACTTGGGATTATAAGGAGTCCATCGGCATGATAGAGATCAGGGAAGTCCAGACGAAGCGCGACCTGAAGCGTTTTATTCGTTTCGAATACGACCTCTACAAGGAGTGCGAGCAGTGGATACCTCCCCTCTACGGAGACGAGGTGAAAACGCTCAAAAAAGACAAGAATCCTTCATTCGAGTACAGCGAGGCGAGCTATTGGCTCGCGATGAGGGGGAATAGGGTCGTGGGACGAATCGCCGGGATCATCAACAGACGGTATATCGAGAAGTGGAACAACCGTTACGCGCGGTTCGGCTGGGTCGATTTCATAGACGACGAGGAGGTAACAGACGCACTCTTCGAGACCGTCGAGGGTTGGGCGCGTGAGAAGGGGATGGTTGGCATTCATGGCCCGCTCGGGTTTACGGATTTCGATAAGGAAGGCATGCTCGTGGAGGGATTCGACGAGCTCGGCACAATGGTCGATATTTACAATTATCCGTACTACAAGGACCACCTCGAACGGCTCGGGTACAAGAAGGACGCGGACTGGGTTGAGTTCGAGGTCATGACTCCGAAGGAGATACCCGAGAAGGCGCTGCGGGTGGAGGAGATCGTACTGAAGAGGAACAAGCTGAGAATCGTGAAGGCGGCGAACACAAAAGAGTTGCTGCCGTATGCGAAGAAGATATTCGATGTCATCGATATGACATACGTAAATCTCTATGGTTTTGCTCCACTGTCCGAGCGGCAGGTGGATATGTATATCAAACAGTACTTTCCGCATATTGTGCTCGATTACGTCGTGCTCGTGGTCGATATGGACGACATGCCCGTTGCGTTCGTCATCGGATTTCCGTCTCTGGGCAGGGCGCTGAAGAAGTCGAACGGGAGGCTTTTCCCTATCGGGTGGATTTATATGCTTCGTGCGCTGAGTAAAAAGAACCGGTATATAGACCTGCTGCTCGCCGCAGTCCGGCCGGACTTCCAGGGGAAGGGGGTAAACGCACTCCTCATGACGGAGTTTACGAAAACCGCCATTGCAAACAACCTCATCTCCGCCGAGACATCCAGGGAGCTCGAAGACAACCGCCTCATCCAGGCCCACTGGGATTACTACGAAGCACGTCAACACAAGCGCAGACGCTGCTATCTCAAGAAACTCGGACCGTCCGCGTGAATGTTTTTTGAATTTCCGCGGGTCGTTTTAAGACGTCATTGCGAGGGTTCGGAAATACGTATGGATTTTCGAAATCCCGAAGCAATCTGCAAGCCCCTGACGAAGTACACGGATTGCGTTGGTGAACTGCGTCCAATCCGCAATGACATTCATTATCCGAATGATAATTTCATGAAATATTAGGGCAGCGATGAAATATAAGGACAAAGAAGGCAGGGTGAATACCGGTATTACGGATGGTCCTGAAACCGGAATGCCTTCGCCCGAATCGCCGGTTTCCGACAGCACCGCCTCAGAGAGGAAGGGTGTCGGCCTCGGTATAGATGCCGGCGGTACCTACACGGACGCGGTGATCTACGAGTTCTCGGAAAACAGGGTCCTCGCATGGGCGAAGTCGCCGACCACTCATGAGGACTATGCGAAAGGGATCCGCGAGACGCTCGGAATCCTGTTAGATAAGGTACAGGATCACGTGGTCTTGGGCATAGGACTCGTTTCGCTCTCCACCACACTCGCGACGAATGCGATCGTCGAGGATACCGGCGGCAGGGTTGGGCTCATCCTCATCGGGTACGACCCCTACAATGTCAGGAAGATCGGGTTCGAGCCGAAGGCGACGATACGGGGCAGGCATTCGATAGAAGGCGACGAGATGGAGCCTCTCGACGAAAAGGGGGCACGGCGCGCGGCGGACGACATGCTTCGGGCGGGGGTCGACGCCTTCGCCGTGTCCAGCGAGATAGGAGTGAGAAACCCCCGGTTCGAACGGCGGGTAAGGGAGATCATTCGGGAGAGAATCGAGCTTCGCGGGAAAACGCCCGACGGTGGCGCACTGCAGGGCGCAATGCTCCGAAGAAGTATGGTTCCCATTGTCCTCGGCTCCGAGCTGACCGATGAGTTGAACTGCGTAAAGCGGGCGAACAGCGCATACCTCAACGCGCGGCTGATCCCGCTCGTGCGGGATCTCTTTTTTTCTCTCAAGAAAATACTTTCCGAGCTGTCCGTAACAGCTCCCGTCATGGTGGTCAAGGGAGACGGCTCGCTCATGAGCGAGGCGGTCGCGGTATCAAACCCGATAGAGATGGTGCTGTCCGGCCCGGCAGCAAGCGCCGTGGGGGGAGTGTGGCTTTCTGGGGCAAAGAGCGGATGCATCGTCGATATGGGAGGGACGACGACCGACGTTGCCTTCGTAGAAAACGGATTTCTGAAGTACAGTAAAAAGGGAGCGAGAATAGAGAGCTTCAGAACCGCTGTCAGGACCGTGGACGTCCATACCTTCGGCCTCGGAGGGGACAGTCACATAGTATACGAAGACGGCGCAAAACGGGTAACAATAGGACCGAGGAGGGTCGCGCCGCTCTGCTGGCTTGCCGCAAGATATCCGTCCGTCCTGAATGGTCTTGACAGACCGCGGAAGCGAAAGGGTGACGAGTTGCTGGTGCAGCCCGCTGATTTCTTTTTGCTTCGGCGTGACGGAAAAAGGAGGGACATGCACCCGCAGGAGCAGACAATCCTCGAGATCCTGCGGGAAGAAGGGCCGGTCCATATCCTCGATCTTTCCCGCCGGGTCGGGGCGTACGGCGCATCGCTTGTGAGGACCGAGCGGCTCGAAGCGTTCGGAGACGTGATTCGTGCGGGCCTCACACCGACGGACGTGCTCCATGCGAAAGGCGAGCTTTCGCTCTGGAATCAGGAGGCGAGTAAACGCGGAGTCGCCCTCTACGCGAAACGTGCGGGAGTCAGCCCGAAGCGGTTTATGGAGACAGTACTAGAGGAGTTCTACCGCACTCTTCTCGCACAGCTTTTTTGGTTCGTCCTGAATGAACAAGAGGACGGTGGAAAGCGGGAGGAAGCTGGAAGTTTTTGCGACCGTCTCGTTTCGCACATCGTTTTTCCGAAAAAGGCGGTGGAAATTTCAGCGAGCATTAAGATACCGGTTGTTTTCATAGGGGCGCCGGCGAAGAGTATCGCCTCCGGCTTGAAGAATTACGTGCAGGCCGAGATCAACGTCCCTGAGTATCACGAGGTGGCGAATGCGGTCGGCGCGATTACGGGAGGAGTGACCGAGAACGTGACCGTTCTCATTCGAATGCACCACGACGGTTTTGTGGCGTATGCACCGGGGGAAAACCGCTACTACTCGAAGCTTGAGGATGCGAAGCGGGAGATCGTCGGAATAGTCCGTGAAGAGGCTGAAAAGAGGGCACGCCGAGCGGGAGCGAAGCGGTTTGGGATCGATATCAACGTTCACGACAGGGAGGCGAGTGTGACGGACAACGAGCGTATCTACCTCGAGACGGTGGTAACCGCACGACTGAATGGGATACCGTCGATAGTCGAGCACTGAGGCCTTAGGCGATATCACCTGGTCGTGGCGATTATTCGATTGAAATACTTCCTGTATGACGATTGAGACAAATCCCGTATTGTAATGGCAGTATAAGGTGTTATTCTTACACCGTCTCGACTCTCTGTTTTCATAGTTCTTCAATCTGCGTTTTACCTAAATCATGATTAGGTATGTTCGGAGCGGTATACGAGAATTGTCGCCGCCGTTGCATAAATCGTAATATTTACGAAGCGTTCCGACCGAAGCCGAAATTTCCCTTTCATATTGCATTCATTGGAAATATACTACACCTATGTGCAGGCCGAGATGGTGGTTCGTTCTGTTGCTTGCGGTGATACCGTTTCCCGGTTGGTGTGAGGAGCCTGCCGGTGAAGACCTCTACGCTCTTCTGAAAGAGGGGTCTTTTGCGAGGCTTTCCGCAGAATGCAGTAAGCGGGGCCTTTCGGGCGAGGGCGATACGGCGGATCTCAAAAGGAGGCTCCTTACCCATGAACTTTCCAAGAACCTGCTGCCGTTTTCAAAACGAGTTGAATTATCGGAGGAGGGAGACATTATCCTCCACCATGCCGATTTCATCGAGTACGGCGAAGGCGAGGGGGAAGAGGAGCTCATATTTCTCAGCGGTTCCGTAGACATATCGTTCAGAGATAAGAAAATCTCAGCGGACGAAGTCCGGATAAACACCGATGCGAACATAATTACCGGAAAGGGAAACGTCGTCTTCGTAGACGAATACGGGAAGCGATATATCGCAGCCGAGTTCTTTTACGATACCGGTCCGGACGAGGGGATCTTTTTCGAGGGAAAGACCTCTTTGAAGAAGTTCATCTATTCCGGCGATACCATACGGAAGATACACGAAACCGACAAGTTCGTCTCGGAAGACGTCTCGCTTTCGACCTGCAATCTCAAGAATCCCCACTACCGGGTGGGGGCTGAAAAGCTCTACTACTACGACTCCGATTACATCCTCATCGAGAACGCCTCGTTCTACTACGGGCAGGACCCTCTTATAGAGCTGCCGTACTACTACAGAAACCTCGAGGAGCCGGATATAAAGTCCTCCGTCTACTTCAGGGAGCGGGCGGGACTCGTCCTACAGAACACCTACTACCCGATGAAGTCGGATGAGCGTCAGCTCGCGTTGAAAGGAGACCTGTACGAGCGGCTCGGTCTTATGCTGGGCGCGGATTTTCACGCCGATTATCCGATCGGTGAAACGGAATTGAAATCCTCGGTGGCGCTCGCCAACGACGTATACTACTACGACGACGTGACGGAGAATTGGAGCCCCTACGGTCCTCCCGGGAGCACGGACTACTCGGTACAACGATACCTGCGGTATCGTGCGGGGGCATACCAGAAGTTCGAGTACGGCGACGCGTGGGACAACTCAACCGAGCTCAACCTGTACTGGGCGAGCGACCCGTACTACGAGTATGATTTCGAGCGCAGGAGCGAACAGTTCGACCTCTTCACGCTCATACAGCAGGCCGAGTCGGACAGCCCGAGGAAGGACAGCGGATTTTCCTGGTACGTGAACCACTATTCCGAGATCGATACATTCAGGCTCTCGGTGCTCAATACGATGAGTTTCATGCCGCAGCGAAATACCGACGTTGATACCGTCTACCTGCCCTCCTACTACCAGTACAGGGTATATACGCTGACGGCGCCGAACGTGACACTTTCTCATTCCGACACCGTGCTCGAGGGGATACAGCCGGAGATCTTTTCGGGGCTCGATTATGAGAGCCATGCAAATTACAATCATATCGCCTACTACAACGCGGAGGGCGTTCTTTCGAGCGAGGTGCACCGCGCCTCCACCCGTGTCAATTTCGGTAAGGAGTATGAGCTTTTGGACTGGCTCATCTTCTATCCGGAGGTGGAAGCCGGTGCGGAAGGTCAGCGCCACGTGGACCCGGATACGGGCGAGCAGAGCGACGACAGCAGCAGAACGCTCGTCTACGGGAAGACTTCCGAGACCCTGCAGGTGGGGCCTTCAGACGTGAATATGAGGATTTCGCATACTCTGAAATACAAACTGTTCGGGCCGGACGATTTCTACGAGTACGGGCGGTTCAGGATCCACGAGCTAGGGCTGCGCGGATACGCCGGGTTCTGGAAGCTTACGGACGAAGCCCATACCTCATACGATATCCGACCCGTGTACGACTGGCAGAGCAAAACCTACGATCCCTACATCGGAGATCCGGACAGGTTCTCCCCCCTCATCAATACGCTCACCTTCACCCCCGTCGAAACGCTATCCCTAAGCGACCGGTTCGTATACGACATCGCAAACTCGAGGCCGAAGACAAACAGTTTTATTTTGAATTACAATAGCGATGATATATATTTACAGCGTCACCGGTTTAATGTCGACTGGGAGCTCGACTGGGAGCACAATTTCATCGACCCGATGCTGGACGTGCTCCATTCGACGTTCGAGGTCGATATGGCGTTTCACCGGTATCTGACCCTCTATTTCTCCGTTTATTCGAGGAACGAGAATGTGTGGCGGTATTTTCCGAGTATCGCGGGAAGTAGGGGAGTTGAAACGGTGAATCCGATCATCGACCTGTTCCGTTCATTCAACTTCTTCAACGTGGAGGACAGAAAGAGCTCGAACTTCAAGCTCAAAAGCATTAGCGTCGGTCTTATTCGAGACCTGCACGACTGGCAGCTTAAGTTCGATTATACGGGCAACCGGGAGCTTTCGTACGACGGTTCCAGATACCTGTGGAACAACACCTTCTCGGTGAGCATCGGGCTGAAGGAGATGGAGGACGTGGATATACATACTACCTTTTCGGACAGCAGATAGCCTGGCGACTATGGTTTACAGGGGCACAGGGGGGCCAACGGGCAGGGAGGAAAGACACGCATGGATCTTCCGTTTCTTGATCTGACACGGCAATACAGGGCGCTGAGCTCGGAGATCGATCCCGCGATCGCCCGTGTGGTGGAAAGCGGCCGATATATCGGCGGCGAGGAGGTGGCGCGGCTGGAGGAGGAGCTCGCCGGCTACTGCGGCGTGCGCTTCGGGGTAAGCATGGCGTCGGGGACCGACGCGCTCCTCGCATGTCTTATGGCGATGGGCGTCTGTGAGGGAGACGAGGTGATCACCACGCCGTTTACATTCATCGCCACCGCGGAGGTGGTCTGCATTCTCAAGGCCAAACCCGTATTCGTCGACATCGAGCCCGATACCTTCAATATCGATCCCTCCCGGCTGGAGTCGAAGATCTCGGATCGTACGAAGTGCATTATACCCGTTCATATTTTCGGACACATGGCGGATATGGAGCGGATCTGTGGGATAGCGGGCGGGCACGGGATCGGAGTGATCGAGGATGCGGCGCAGGCGGTCGGCGCCTCGATGGGGGGGAAGCAGGCATGCAGGTTCGGCGAGGCCGGTGCCCTCTCCTTCTTCCCTTCGAAGAATCTCGGCGCGTTCGGAGACGGAGGAATGATACTGACGGACAGCGAGACGATTGCGAAAAAAGCGGCGGTGATCAAGGACCACGGCTCCGAGAAACGCTACCACCATTCGGTCGTAGGGTTCAACGGGAGGCTGGACGCGATCCAGGCCGCGGTTTTGAGGGTCAAGCTCAAGCATCTCGAGTCGTGGAACGAGAGACGGAGGGCAAACGCGTCGTATTACAATGATGTTTTGAAGAAGTATGTGTCCGTTCCCGTCGAGCGGGATGGGTGCAGGCATGTGTACCACCAGTATTCGGTGCTCACCGACAGGCGGGATAAATTATGCGGTTTCCTCCGGGAGAGGGGTATCCCGACGGCCGTATACTATCCCGTGCCCCTTCACCTTCAGGAAGTCTTCAAAGGCCTCGGGTACAAGAAGGGGGACTTCCCGGTGACCGAAGAGGTGAGCGAGAAAGTCGTCTCTCTGCCCTGCTTCCCGGAAATCACCGACGAGGAGCGGGAGGCGGTGGCGAAGGCGGTCATCGAGTTCTTCGAGAACGAGGATTAGCGTCTCCATATGTCCGGAAACCTGAAGGCATCCGTTATCATCCCGACATACAACAGAAAGGCCGTATTGGCGAGAGTGCTCTCCTGTTACGGGAACCAGACGGCCGGGCCGGAGGATTTCGAGATCGTGGTGGTGAACGACGGCGGCGACGACGATACGTCCTCCATCTTCGAGAAATTGTCCGGCCTCGAGATCGGTTTCCTTTCGAAAGAGAGGAAAAAGACAGTACTTGAGGCTCGCTTCGGTACCCTCTTTGATCTTGTTACCGGACGGCTGGAAGCGAAAGGCGGCAAAGCCGGGGTATGCTACCTGAAGATTGTGAAATCGGGGCGCTCAGCAGCACGAAACATCGGTATACTGGTTTCGAAAAATCCTCTCGTCATCTTCGCCGATGACGATATCTTCGTAGAGCCGGAGTTCGTACAAAAGCATATCGAGGCACACCGCCCGGGCGACGACCTCGTGGTGCGTGGTACGGTACTACACACCGCAAGCCTCGAAGACCCGTTTTTCGCGAGATGGAAGCCGAAGGACATAAACACTTCGTTTCTCGCGACGGGAAATGCGTCGGTTCTTAAAGAGCAGCTTCTGATGGCCGGCTGCTTCGACGAGCGATATACCGTATACGGATGGGAGGATTTCGATCTCGGGATCCACCTGTCGGAAAACGGCCTGAAATCGGTCAGGCGGAATATAAAAGGCTACCATTACGATCCGAAAAAGGGGTCGATACGGCCGTCCGAGATATACGGCAAGGAAAAAGAGCGCGGGTCTTCGGCGGTGTACTTCTATAAAAGCCACCCGCTTCCCTGGGTGAGGCGATTTACCCTCGTCGAAAACGGCATGCTCCGAATGCTGTTTCGTGTCCTCGGAAGAAACAACTGGTTTCTGAGAAAGGATACGATATCCCGCTTCAAGGGTATCCTGCGGCTCATAATCCGCTATAAGGGTTACTTCGACGGAGTGGCCGAGGCCGGGATGACCGAAAAAGTCGATTCGGGTACAGTCGGGAGGTAGGTTTGTCGAGGCAGGAAACAAAGAGGGACCTGATACTTTTTTCGAACAGTCCGGGGGAGGTCTCAACCTGGGTCGCCCCGGTCCTCCGGCGGTTTCTTTGCCACGCTTTTGCTTCATCTTTCCGGACGTTTCTCGTGATCCACCCCTGTCAGTTCGCCTCCGGGAACGAGCCGTTCGTTGCGGAATCTCTCGAGGGAGTCGATACCGTGGTGCCCCCCGCACAGTACCTCCGGTGCATGCTGTGGGGATCGTGGTGGAAACGGTACGGTTTCAAAAAAGAGGGCGTAATCCTCTCGCTGGGGGGCAGCCTGAAGCACCCCGTGGCCTTCAAGAAGCGGGCGGGAGTCGGGTACCCTCTCTACGCATATACGAACAACCCGGACCTGCCGGGACGTGAAAAGGAGTACGAGCGGGTGTTCGTGAGGAATGAGTATGTCCGTGACAAATATCTTGCACGCGGCGTGCCGGATAAAAGTATTCTCATCGTGGGCGACCTCGTGAAAAGCTCGATTGCGAGCAACAGAAGCAGGGAGGATGCAAGAAAGAGCCTCGGTGCGGCGAAGGGGGAGACGGTGCTCGCCGTCATGCCGGGAAGCAGGGCGTTCCAGGTGCATTTCATGCTCCCCGCGTTTCTCAAGGCGGCGGACGATCTCACCGGCATGGTGCCCGATATCCGCGTGATCGTGCTGAAATCGCCGTTCGTGACGTATCGGTGGATCGAGGAGGCGTTGGCAAAAGGGGGGAAAATCAAGGAGGGAAATACGATCGGCGGCACCCTTCTCAGAAACAAAGACGAGGCGGTCATTCAAATAAGGGGGAACAAAACGGTCCCCGTGCTCGAAGGCGGGCTCGAGGAATGGGGGGAGGCGATAGACCTTGCAGTCACTCTTCCCGGCTCGAACACCATGCAGCTTGCCTACAGGCGGATACCGATGCTGACCGTCATGCCGCTGAACAAGCCGGAGATAATACCGATCGTCGGCCCGCTTGCGGTTTTGAAATATATACCGCTTTTAGGAAAGCCGCTCTTGAAAAAAGCGGCGCTTTCCTATACGAAGAAGTTCAGGTTCGCCGCTCTCCCGAATATATACCGGAACGAAGCCGTAGTGCCGGAGCTTTTCGGCGTGATTCGGGTCGAGCAGATCACCGAAATGCTTTCGGATATTATCGAAAACAACGGGATAAACGAGATCAGAAAAAGGCTTTCGGTGTTCGATACCGGATCCGACCCCGCGGACGAGATCGTCCGGCACGTGTGGGGCTGACGTATGAAGGTGATACTCGTTACGGGCGAGGTTTCCGGGGACAGGCACGGCGCCTTTCTCGCCGAAGCGCTCGCAAGGATCGAACCGGGGATCTCGATCTACGGCATCGGGGGCCCGATGATGAAATCCGCGGGCGTTTCGGTATTTGCCGACATCTCGAGCCTCAACGCGTTTCAGTACCGGTATCTACCCCGCCTGTTGTTCAAAAAAAAGCTTAAAAGAATCGTCGGTGAGTACAGTGATTTTCTTCTGAGGGAGCGGCCCGACATAGCGGTCCTGATCGGTCTGGCGGATGACACGACGTATGTCGCGATGAGGATGGCGCAGGTTACCCGTGACGCCGGGGTTCCGGTTTTTTACTACTTCGCACCCCATGTATGGATGTGGAGCGACAGGAAGACGAAGCGGGTCGCTCAACGGTTCGACCGGATACTCACCGTATTCCCTCAGGAGGAGGCGGCGTACAAAGAAGCCGGCTCCAAGACCGTATTCGTGGGTCACCCGATTATCGACGAGATACAAGCGGGCGACGGGGGCGTGAAAGGCCCCCCACTGAAACAGAAGGGTGAAAAGGCGGTGGTTTTCTTCCCCGGAAGCAGGGAGGGGGAGCTTCGCTATCACCTCCCGGTGATGCGACGGATAATCCGCGAGATCGATACCGCGTACCGGCCTCCCGATGTGAAGATCGTATTTCTGGTCTCCGCGCTTAACGACCGGTTCAAAGAGAGAATAGAGGACCGTCTTTGGGGCTTGCGTGGGGTCCGTGTCGTACAGGGAAGGGCGTACGACCTCATGGAGTGCGCGGATGCGGTGGTGACCTCATCCGGGACGATTACGCTCGAGATCGCGCTGCATGAAAAACCGGGTATAATCATATACAGGGTGCCGTGGATAACCTACCTTATCGGACGAACGCTGCTCGGATTCCGGTATATCGGAATGCCGAATGTCATAATGGAGAAAAGAATTGTCCCGGAGTTCCTCCAGGGGGAGATAGATTCGAAGATGATCGGGAGGATCGTAAAGGGCATATTAGAGAACACGGAGCAGGCGCGTGAAATGAAAAGAGACCTCAAGCTCTTGAAAGAACGGCTCGGCGGAAGCGGCGCGCTGAATCGGGCCGCACGGGCGATAGTCGAATACGTTCGGCATAAGAGGTAGGGGTGCGCGCGAATTGAGCATATGCCGGTAAACGAAGATAAGAGAGGGTGCGATTCCAAAGACAGGGTGAATGCACGTTCGGTGTTCCTTATCACGATACCGCTCTTCGTGCTCGCCCACCTGAGCCACCATCTCGTGCCTGCACTCATTACGCCGCTTCTTCCGATGATCAGGGACAGTCTCTCGTTGTCCTATACGAGGGCGGGGCTGCTTGTTTCCGGGTTTACGATAACGTACGGCGTTGCGCAGCTGCCCGGGGGATGGCTCGGTGACATCTTCGGCTACTCCACGCTCATCCTTGCCGGTATCTCGGGCGTCGCCGTTTTCGGGCTGCTATTCGGCCTGACCGCGAGCTACATACCGCTTCTTTTGTTTCTCGTGCTCATGGGGATATCCGGCGGGGGATACCACCCTTCAGCGAGCCCTCTGGTCTCGCAGGCCGCGGGAGAGAGGCTTCGAGGAAGGGCGCTCGGTATCCACCAGATAGGCGGGACGGCGAGTTACTTTATAGCCCCCCTCATCGCCGTCGGTATCGCCCGGGTTTTCGGGTGGCGCGGATCGTTCATCCTGCTCTCGTCGCTCGTGTTCCTGTACGGAATTCTGTTCTACACGCTCCTGCGGCGGTGGGGGTACGGCGGGGTCGATCGGCGCGAAACCCCCGGAGACGAGACGGATAGAGGGGGCCGGACCCGTCCGCTTGCAAAATGCATTCCGGTTATTATCGTGAGCTCTTCAGTCCAGATATTCGTCTCTTCTTCGGTATCGTTTCTGCCGCTGTACATCGTCGACAGTCTTTCCGGAAGCAAGGAGACCGCTGCGGCGCTTCTGTCCGTATCTCACTCGGCGGGACTCTGGGCTGGTCCGCTCGCAGGGTTCGCATCGGACAGGGTGGGGAAGAAGCCCATCATCCTGTTTACCGCGGCGATATCCGCACCGCTTGTTTTCCTTTTGAATCACGTATCGTTGGGAGCCGGCATCGTGGCGGTTCTGCTCTTTTTCGGGGTTGCACAGTATATGAGCATGCCCGTAACAGAAGCGTATCTGATAGGCGGAACGTCTAGAAAAAACCGTTCCACGGTCTTGGGCGTGTACTACTTCCTGAGCAGGGGAGGTCCGGGCCTCTCCACCGCTCTACTGGGGTGGCTCATAGACAGGCGGGGCTTTGCGTTCGCCTTCAACCTCGCTGCGCTGATCATGGGCGCGGTTTTTACGGTGTGCACTGTTCTGATTGCGAAAAACGGCGGATGGCGGGAGTAAAAAGCATGTAACCGTTACTCCTAAACGGCAAAGACCGCGTGATACGGTCTTGGCGGGATTTCGAAAAATGGGACGTAAAAACCTACGCGTCGTGGATTTTCCGGTTTCTTACGACCGCGAGAGATAACGCCGGACTTCGGCGCGGTATGCCGTAATCGTTGAAAACCGTAGGATTTCATCATAGTATCATGAGGCAGGAGACGGCAATGGTGGAAAAGATCGGCGTCCTCTTCATTTCGAACGGGTACGGGGAGGACAACGTCGCCGCCCACATCGCGAGAGAGCTGAAAGAGCGGTTTCCAGAAACAACGGTCTTGGGTTTCCCCACCGTCGGCGGCGGAAGGTTCTATTCCGAGTGCGGTATCCCCCTTGCAGGGGAGGGGATACGAATGCCGAGCGAGGGATTCGTGAGGAGCACGCGGGACCTCGTCGGAGATATACTGCGGGGGCTCGTCGGTTCGACCGTCCGAATGGGAACAAGAGTCCGCGCCGCATCGCGGCAAAACCAATTCATCGTGGTAACCGGCGATCCCTACCTTCTTTTGTATACCTCTCTCTTTGCGAAGACGGACAGGCACAGAAAGATTTTCGTCGGGACCCTACAGTCGGAATGGTACGGGAGCAGAAAACCGTTCAAGGAGCACTACAGCCTGCTCGAGCGGTGGTGGCTTCGTCTGTTCTGCAGGCTCGTCATCGTGCGCGACGATAAAACGGCCCGCTATCTCAGATCGAGGGGTATTCCGTACGCCGTTTCGTTCGGAAACCCGATGATGGAATGTTTCGACTCGTACAAGGCGCGGGTATTTTCCGGGGACAGGACGGTGATAGGCATTCTCCCGGGGAGCAAAAGCGAGGCGTACGAGAACTTCGGGAAAATCATAGAAACGGTCGAGGCTCTGGTCGGATTGAGCCGGAAAGAGAAAAACTACCTTTTCGCTGTCGCCGTGTCTCCGAATCTGGATATCGGTGAGCTCGCCGACAGGCATGGGCTCACCGAGTCCGGCCGGTACGAGCTGGATCCCGCGTTTACCGTGTTCAGGATCGGGCGAAGCGGCATCGAGCTTTTTATCTCCTCCGAACGATTCGGCCGCGTCATAGGGGAGGCCGACCTGGTTATCGGGCTGTCCGGTACGGGAAACGAGCAGGCCGCAGGTCTTGGAAAACCGGTCGTCGGGTTCTGGGGCTTTGGCCCGCAGATAACGAAAAAGTTCATGGTGGCGCAGAAGAGGCTTTTAGGGGACTCGCTCTTTCTGTGCCCGCCGGACCCCGTTGCGGTCGCCCGAAAGATCGATGAGGTCTTGAAGAACGAGACAATCCTTCAGAACGCGGCGAGGGACGGCCGAGAGCGGATGGGCGGCACCGGGAGTGTTTCGAGTATCGCAACAGAGATCGGGGTGTATTTAGACCGGGAATGGAAATGATTCTCCGACCGGAATAACAGGAAGGCGTGAAAAGCGTCTTTTCGATAATCCCTCCGTCGAAAATCATGCGGCCATTTGTTGGATGATGGTTTTGGGTGTCCTAACCGCATGTGGATTATTCATCTTCCATAAAAATTATTTTATTTGACAAAAAAGTGATTTCCTGCTATATATGAGCAGTCATGATAAGCGAAAAATCAAACATAAACATGAATCCGGACTGCTGGTGGTGGTGGAACGGCCTCTCCGTGGGGTAGTCCGCCCGTAACGCGAATATTCGCCGTGGATGCCCCTCGGGGAGGGGACAGTCCACGGTTTTTTTGTATCCGAAGACCGTGGGGAATTATTCTCACGGTCTTTTAATTTCCGTATGAGGAGGAAGCCATGGCGCCGACGTCCAGACGGTGGCCCCCTTCGGGGGCATGAGAGCGTTCAGAGGAAATTACATCCGTGCTAAGAAGGTTGTTTAAAAACCTATAAAGGAGAAGTAAATGGACAAGACGAAATACGTGCTCGATGAATCGAAGATGCCGACGCAGTGGTACAATATCCAGGCCGATCTGCCCGAACCGCTTCCGCCGTATCTGCACCCCATGACGAAAAAGCCGCTCGGTCCCGCCGACCTTGCGCCGCTTTTTCCGATGGAGCTCATCAAGCAGGAGGTTTCACAGGAGCGGTATATCGACATACCGGAGGAGGTTAGGGACGTGCTGCGGCTCTGGAGGCCGACGACGCTCCACCGCGCGTTCAAGCTCGAAAAGGCGCTCGACACCCCTGCGAAGATCTACTACAAGTACGAGGGGACCTCACCTCCCGGATCGCACAAGCCGAACACCGCAGTGGCGCAGGTGTACTACAACAAGAAGGAGGGGGTAAAAAGGATCACCACCGAGACCGGCGCGGGGCAGTGGGGGAGCGCGCTGTCGTTCGCGGGCGCCTGCTTCGATATGGAGATCAAGGTGTACATGGTGAGGATCAGTTACGACCAGAAACCGTACCGCAGGGTGATGATGCAGACGTGGGGCGCTCAATGCGTGCCGAGCCCTTCAGAGGATACGAAATCCGGCCGCGACATGCTGGCAAAGGACCCGGATTGCCCCGGTTCCCTCGGCCTCGCCATCAGCGAGGCGGTCGAGGACGCCATGTTCCGAGACGATACCAAATACTCGCTCGGGAGTGTGCTGAACCATGTGCTCATGCACCAGACGGTCGTCGGTCTCGAGACGAAGGCGATGCTCGAGGATATCGGCGATTATCCCGATATCATCATCGGCTGCGTGGGAGGAGGCTCGAACTTCGCCGGTATGTTCCTTCCCTTCATCAAGGACAAGATCGACGGAAAAAAACCGGATCTCAGGATCATCAACGTGGAGCCGTACAGCTGTCCGACCCTGACGAAAGGGCCGTACGCCTATGACTACGGCGACGTCGCCGGACTCGCGCCTATCGCCAAGATGTTCACGCTCGGCCATGGTTTCATCCCGCCGCCCGTGCACGCGGGAGGCCTGCGCTACCACGGAATGGCGCCGATCATCTGCCACCTCTTGAAGCTCGGGCTCGTGGAAGCGAAAGCGGTGCACCAGCTCGTGACGTTCGAGGCGGGTGTGCAGTTCGCAAGAACCGAGGGTATAATCTCCGCGCCCGAGACGAATCACGCGATCAGGGCGACGATCGAAGAGGCGTTGAAGTGCAAGGAAACGGGGGAAAAGAAGACGATACTCTTCAACCACTCCGGTCACGGACACGTGGATATGGCGGCGTACGAAGCCTACTTTGCGGGAAAGCTCGAGGACTACGAGTATCCGAAGGCGAAGATTGAGGAAGCGCTCAAAGACCTTCCCAAGATCGAGGAAGCTGTGTAAGGAAACTAAAAATGACCCCGGGGGAAATTATCTCCCGGGGTCTTTATTTTATTGAGTTGACGATTGAGGAATACTTCGAGGTTCAAAATGTAACAATAAGAATCACGACATTCAAGATTCGTAACAGCCGCTGCAAAGTATTTATTATATATGGAACAAAAACCGTAAAATATGAGTAGTCATCACACATGCGGAAATCTGTTCGGATCATGAGGGGTAGTCCGAACGCACCGGGAATACGCCTGCAAGCGCAATTGCAGGTTCGCAGAGAAACCATTATATCGACTTGTTTATCCGTAGGTAATTTTTTCGATCCTGAAAACCGTTTCACCCCTGGGTAGTACGATCTTCACCGTGTCGCCGATCGTGTGCGAGAGAAGCGCCCGCGCTATCGGTGACAGCCAGCTTATGGCGCCTTTTTTCGGGTCGCTCTCGTCCACCCCCATTATTTTGAATGTGCGCCTTGCCTTGCCGTTTTCCAGTACCGTTACAGTAGCGCCGAACAGCACCCGGTCGGAATCCTGCTTCTTCGGATCGACTACTTCCATGCGCCCGATCATCTCAGTCAGGTACTCGATGCGATGGTCGACTGTCCGAAGCTTCCTGCGAACGGCGAGGACCGCTTCGCTGTCCGACGAATCACCGCCCGTGACGTCTTTTGACACTTCCGAGGAAAGCTTCGGCCGCACCGTGATTTTCAGTTCCTCTAACTCCTTTTTTGCTTTTGTTGCTCCGTCAGGAGTAACGTAGTTCTTGACTCCTCCGGGCAGCGGTATAACGGGCTTCGGAATATCGACTTCCGAAAGATTACCGTCGTTTTCGTCGACAAACGCCCTGCTCATCAGGCTTATCTCCTTTGCCATGAAAGTATAACCCGTTTATACCGGTGCTATCAAGTTTATTAATACGCAGGTGGGAAAAACCTTCACCGCAATACCGGCTTCGGTGTCTTGGAATGGTTGATTTGTCTTTCGATCAGCGAGAAACGTGAGTGATGATGGTTATTACCGGGAAACAAAAGAAAAGCAGATAATCATGGCATCTATCACGTGTAACAATGCCCCTATTAACAGGGGAGTCATAAAAGCCCCGAAGTCTTTTTTTATACGTCGGGATGGTAGCTGTTGTTACAAACGGCTGAGATAATTGCGCGACGGCCCTCTTTTTTATGTCTTATCCCATGGTTTGGCATATGGCCTTGCGAATTTCAGGGAATACCTCGAGAAATACCGGTACGAGGGTCGGATCGAAATGAGAACCGCTCCCCCGTATGATCTCCTCTATCGCTTCTTCCGCGTCCCAGGTTCGCTTGTAGGGTCTTTCACCGGTAAGCGCGTCGAAAACGTCGGAGATGGCAACGATCCTTCCCATGAGAGGAATCTGTTCGCCGCGAAGCCCTTGTGGGTACCCTCTTCCGTCCCAACGTTCGTGGTGGGTGAGGATAACGATCTTTGCCGCTTTATAACGCTCCGAACCGCGGTTGCCGATTATATCCGCGCCGATAGTGGTATGAGTTTTCATCACGGCCCATTCATACCGGTCGAGTTTCCCGGGCTTCAACAGCAATGAAACCGGGATCTCCGTCTTGCCCAGATCATGCATGCCGGCTGCGAAGGACAGAAGGTCCGCTTCCCTCTTGGTCATCCCGCAGCAGATGCCGATGAGCCTGCTTGTCAGGCTCATCCTGGATACATGCTCCAGGGTGACGGAATCATGAGCCTTTAGAACATTTCTTGCGGTACACAGTAATGCCACGTTCGTATCAAGCCTTTCTGTCACTCGGATAACGTGCCGTGCGAGACGGGCAGGAGCTTAAGGAACCTCTCTCCCGTCAGTTACTTTTTCCTTTTTAAAATTTTCGACCTCTTCTTCGAGTTGCTTGATACGTTTATTGAGTTCGTCCATCACCTTTCTGATCGGGTCTATGATGCGGGCGTGGTCGAGGTCCACATGGTGGTCCTTGACGATATGCGTTCCCGCCTCGCGTGCCGGTACGCCGACCACGGTTGTGTTCGGTTTGACGTCTTTGAGAACGACGGAGTTCGCGCCTACTTTCGAGCAGTCGCCGATGGTGATCGGTCCGAGCAGGATGGCGCCTGCGCCGATAACGACCTCGTTTCCGATCGTCGGGTGGCGCTTTTTCTTTTCGGACGAGACCCCGCCGAGCACCACTCCCTGGTACATTGTGACATCATCACCGATTTCGGCCGTCTCGCCGATGACAACGCCCGAACCGTGATCGATGAAGAACCGTTTTCCGATGGCCGCACCCGGGTGGATCTCTATCCCGGTAAACAGTCTTGAAAGCTGTGAGAGCCATCGTGCAAGAAGAACGCGGTTTCCGTTCCATAGCCGGTGGGCGATACGGTGCGTTCGGATCGCCCTGAGACCGGGGTAGCAGAATAAAACCTCCGCCGCGCTTCTCGCTGCGGGATCCCGCTCGAATACGGTGGTGATGTCTTCCTTGAGGCGTTTGAACATTTTGTGAGGTACCCGCTTGTTTTCCGTTTGGCTTCGTATGCGTACAAAATATATTGACGTGTCATGCAACTATCAAATGTATTTTGATTCGGTTCTTATCTCACACGTAACGATGCGTGGGCTGTGAATCCTCTGGTTGTCATTGCGAGTGAAGACCTCGGAGAGGTTTTTTTACGAAGCAATCTGCACACCCATTGTCCAAGTATACACGGCAGAGGGGACGGAAACATTCCGGATGTCGTAATCCTGTATTGATGTTACATTAAAGATGCACTGAACACTTTTCGTCGCGGAGCGTATAATGCCGGATGATACTGAAATAAGAGACCGCATGGACCGTCTGGCATCCGAGATAGTGCGGCACCAAACGCTCTACTATTTGAAAGCCCGTCCGGAAATCTCGGACAAAGAATACGACAGGCTTTTCGACGAGCTTCTGCGCCTCGAGAGAGAGTATCCCGGGCTTGCCGCGCAGGACAGCCCGACCAAGAGGGTGGGGAGCGATCTCGACAACGAGTTTCCCGAGGTGCCGCACCGGATTCCGATGCTCAGCCTTGACAAGGTATACGCCGAAGAACAGCTCTTAGAGTGGATCGAGAAGATTAAAAAAGACACGGACCGGCCTCTTTCCTTCGTGGTGGAGGAGAAGATAGACGGCTCCACGATAGTCCTCCACTATGAGAACGGCGTGCTGGTTCGTGCGGTGACGAGGGGAGACGGTTTCGTAGGAAACGATATAACGGAGAACGTGCGGACGATACGGGACGTGCCGCTTTCCCTCACCGAACCGGTGACCGCGGTATTTCGCGGCGAGATATATCTGAATCTGTCGGATTTCGAAAGACTCAACAGAGAGGTGGATAATATTTATGCGAATCCGAGGAACTTCGCCGCGGGGAGCCTGAGACGGAAGAAGAGTGCGGAGGTGGCGAGGATACCGCTTCGCTCTTTCGTATACGAGGGATTCTTCGATGATCTCGCCCTCCGGGAGCATATAGCGGTCCTGCACAGGATCTTTTCGCTCGGTTTCCGCGTTGGAAAGGATATAGGATTTTTTACACCGGATGATGCGGGTTCGTACGGAGCGATATTCGACGATCATCCGGAATGGGTGCATAGAAGGCTGGAGGATCTCCCGGGCTACATCGCCCAAAAGAAGGAGGGGAGGAGTTCCCTCGATTACGAGATCGACGGGCTCGTGGTGAAAGCGGATGACTACCAGCTGAGGAACCGGCTCGGCTCCACATCGCACCATCCGAGATGGGCGATGGCGTTCAAGTTTGAGGCGCCTCAGGCCGTGTCCGTCATAAACGCGATCGAGGTACAGGTCGGGAGGACGGGAAGGGTGACGCCCGTCGCCCGGATCGAGCCGGTTACACTCTCCGGTACCACGGTGAGCAACGTCACCCTGCACAATCAGGATTACATCAAGAGTCTCGATATCGCGGTCGGGGACAGGGTCGCCGTAACGAGACGGGGGGACGTAATACCGGCGGTCGAGGAGGTCCTGCAGAAGAATAACGAAGGGTACGACACGTTCGATATGCCCGAACGGTGTCCGTCCTGCAGGACTTCGCTCGTTATCGAAGGGGCGCACCATTTCTGTCCGAACCGCGACTGTCCTGCGAGGGTGTACGGGAAGCTCTCCTTCTTCTGTGGGAGAGGCCAGATGGATATCGAAAACCTCGGGGGGGAGACGATACGGAAGCTCATGGATCTCGGTCTGGTACGGGACATACCCGACATATACCGGTTCGACCCGAAAGACCTGCTCGGCCACGAGGGGTTTGCAGAGAAAAAGGTCGCCCTGATACGGGAGGGAATAGCTGGCAGTAAAAAGAAACCGTTTTCCATTGTGCTCGCGTCACTCGGTCTGGATGAGATCGGACCGAAGGTGACCGAGCTCATCATCGAAGCGGGATATACGTCGATCGACCGGCTTATCGAAGATGCGAAAAAGGGCGACCCTGGGCTTTTCACCCGTATAGAGGGAATTGGACCGAAGATCGCAAAAAAGCTCATCGATCAGCTCGGAGACCCGGAAGTCATTGCCGTCATAGAGCGGCTGAAGGAGGCGGGGCTCAAGCTTTCAGCGGAGGAAGGTGAAACGATCAGGATTTCCGACGCCTTTGCCGGAGAGGTATGGTGTGTGACGGGAAGTTTCGACCTGTTCAAACCGAGGGAGCTCGCCATGGAAGAGGTGAAAAAAAGAGGGGGGAAGGTCGCGTCGTCCGTAACCGGGAATACCACCCACCTCCTTACGGGAGAAAATCCGGGCTCGAAACTCGAAAAGGCGAAAAAGCTCGGAGTGGCGATAGTGACGGAGCAGGAGTTTACTGCACGTCTTTCGGGCTGAACGATTCTTTTACGAGAGCGATAACGCGGTCGTAATACTCTCTTGAGTGCGGCACATACTCTTGTTTTAGAGAGCGGTCGTCGAGCTCTTCGCGTAACGTTTCCGCCGGAACAAAGCGAAGGGCTTCGACCTCCGCATCGTTTTGAAAAAGATCGTCTATGGCGCCTTCGAAGCGACAGAGAAACAGCGCGGTAATCTCTTTGTCTATGAACTTCCCGCCCTGACTCACGAGGTCCAGCCGTTTGGTCTCCACGTAGCGGAGCGCGTTTTTTTTAACGGTAAGTCCGAGCTCCTCCTTTATCTCCCGTATCGCCGCATGCAACGGCGTTTCACCGACATCGATGTGACCCGCGGCGGATATGTCCCAGAGACCGGGGTGAGAGTCCTTGCTCTTGGATCTCTTCTGGAGGAGTATCTCGTTTTGCCTGTAGAGCCAGATATGGACGGTGCGGTGAAGAAGGCCTTTTTTATGTATCGTCTCACGAGTCTCGACCGTGCCGGTGGGTATTCCGTTTTCGTCGAAGACTTCGAGCCGTTCCATTGGCGAACTCCTTTCCGGCCTGATGCCGGTGGTTTTTTGCTCACCATACCTAAAATGAGAGTAACGTCACCGAGGCGGCCGGCGGACAGTGCCGGTTACGGGTGAACACAGACGGTAATCCGGAATCGCGAATCCGGGGAACCATGGCCGCAGGATCAAAGGTCTTGAATACACAAAACCGTCCGATAATAATTCCCGTGATAATACCCGCCTTTTTTGCGCCTTTTTTTCGAAAACCACAGTCCGACCGCATTCGGCCGTCGTTCGGTCTTTTAATATAACAGTGTAGCCTGATGCCGGCAACGGGTGCGGATTCTCTCTATCGTGCCGTTATGTCAGTCGGATCGAACCCTTCGACCGCGTATACACCGCCGGGAATGACGTTTGTTCTTCTTTAATCCCGGTAATTGTGATATCTTATGAAAAAATCGAGGAGCGGTTCAGTGAAGAATATGACAGCGCAGCAGGCCTTCGATACGGTCATCCGGTCGAAGACCGAGGACCTCATGGGGATTTCGTTCGACTGCATATGCGGGGAAACCCACGGTGTGCCGATCAAATACCTTTCCATGGGTTCCGGGGCGGTAGAGAGGGCGGGCGCCGTGCTCGATGATTTCGGGTTCGGGGGTCGGGGAGTAGCGGTTTGCGACAGGAGAATAGAGTCCACCGTGGTCCGGGAGGTGATGTCCGTATTGAGCGCCGGGGGACTCGATCTCGCAATACATCCCGTCGGAGACGGCGCAACGCTCATAAAGCCCGAGGTTTCGGGATCCGAGATTATTGCGGGCGAGATAAAGGGCAAAGCGGACTATCTCGTTGCCGTCGGGTCGGGCGTCATCTGCGACCTCGTCAAGTATGCGGCGACCTCGCTCGGTATTCCCTGTGCGTTGATCGGAACGGCCCCTTCGATGAACGGATATACCTCGTCGATGGCCGCGCTCTCGGAGGAGGGGATCAAGAAAACCATTATGATCGACCCGCCGCGCTGCATCTTCGGCGATACGGCGATAATGAGGGACGCGCCGGTCGAGATGGTGCGGGCCGGGCTCGGTGATATCATCTCGAAGTCGATATGCAACGCGGACTGGAAGCTCTCGCAGATCGTGAAAAAGACCTACTTCTGCCCGCTCCCGTTCCGGATCACCGACAAGTCAGAGCCGGAGTACCTCGAAGCCGCGGAAGCGATCGGTGGAAGAACCGAGGAAGGAATACGGGTTCTGACCGACGGAATCATGAGATCGGGCCTGTCCATGACGGTCATCGGGACCTCCATGCCCTCCTCGGGTGCGGAGCATTTTATTTCCCACTACTGGGATCTCATGGCGCTGAAGGAAGGCGGAAAAAAGCTTTTACACGGGACCCAGGTCGGTGTGTCGACGCTGCTGGTTCTCGATCTCTACGAGTGGCTGAAGGGGTTCAGGATCAAGCGGGTCAGCATGGAAAAGCTGGAGTCCGATTATCCCACAAGAGAGGAGATCGAGACCTTCCTGGAGGGGAAGTTCGGCGTATATTCAGAGGGCATAAAGGCCCAATACCTTCCCAAATATCTCCCGTGGAAAGAGAAGAAAGCGGAGCTTCAGCGTATTGTGGATACATGGGACTCGATCTTCGGCGAGCTTCAGCCGTATATCAGGCCGAAACATACCGCGGCGCGCGCCTTGAAGAAAAGCGGAGCCCCCGTAACGTGCGAAGACCTCGGCAAGACCAGAAACGAGGCGCTGGAAGCCCTCATCTACGCCCGCTACATACGCGGGAGATACACCATACTGGACCTCCTCGCCGATTTCGGCGTGCTGGAGCAGGCGGCCAGGTCGATACTGGGGTGAGAGCGCTCAAAGCGACTTGAAGGCGAGGGTCTCCCCCTTCGTATCCCGAAGCTCCACCCTCCTGTACCCCGTTTTCGGAACAAAAACGAGCAGGTAGGGGTGGGTTACCACCTGGGCCTGCATGCTGTCTTTCAGGGGGCTGTTTATCATCGCCTCAACGACGAGTATTTCCCCCCTGAGATAGACATTGATGAGCTCTATCCTGTACCCGGCGGTGTGCTGCGTGCCGAAGGAGATGAATACGACCCTGCCGGCGGTAAAATCCGCCTGCGGTTGTTTCGGTCTCGGGACCCGGCCGCTGTGCAGCCTCGTATAGAAGGAGGCGTACTCCTTCGTATCGGACAGCACCTCCACAGTCGGTTTCCGGTAGTCGAGCGCGGCGTTATCGCCCGATTCCAGAACCGAGTGGTCCACGCCCTCCTTTTCCTGCGGTGTTCCTCCGAATGCGAGCAGAAAAACGAGCGGGAGGAGGATAAAAAAAACGGTTTTTCGCATTGTCGACCCCCTTCGGCTACTGTTTTATTCGACTAAGAAGACCTTATAGTCGGATCGCCGCATCGTAAAACATCGGATATCGGAGATATTCTATGTTTGCCTCCTCGAAGCGGCATTTGCCTGAGAATTGGAACCAAAAGAGGTATTTCGTCCACCCCTAGTGTCTATCATAGAATGCAGAAATCGAAACGGGCGTTCTATGTGTAAATAGCCTCCTCGGTTTCTTAGGGTATCCGTAATACGGTGCTTCCCGGCCCCTGCGATGCGTTGTCTATCACCTGGAAGTCGATGCCGCTCACAACGGTTCCTTCACCGACCGTTATGGGAGTAGAGCTCCCGAAAAGCGGGTAGAAGCCGCAGGCCTCTCCAGGGTCGCATATCTCAAGGTCGCTGTCCCGGTCGGTCCCCGCGATAATCAGGTAATCGCCGGCGGAAAGCCCGCCTACCGTATATGAGTACCCCTCGTTGTAGGAGGTCACGTCCTGCGCTACCGTTTGATAGCTCGCCGGGTCGACCGCGACGACGAATACGTACCCCACATCCTCGTTCTCGTAAAACGAGGTGATACCGTTTTTGTTGTACAGCACGTACACGTACTCCGTCCTGGAAGCACCGTAGCCGATTTCGAGCCTCGCGTAATGGGTCTTGCCGTCATCGAGGCCGGCGGTTGAAAGCGTGACGTTGACCTCGACTCCACCGGCATCAACGTTAAAGGATGGTGTTCCATCCGGATCTATGGACGACACGAGACCCTCTGGATCGTTCGCCTCGGCGATGCCGTCCACCGTTATCGTCCCTTCTCCCCCGATGTTCTTCAAAAGAAAGCTTCCGGAAGGGTTCGTTCCTTCAAGCTTGATCGCCCGCGGAAACGGGTAGAGCACCGGATTCTGCGTCTCGCCGAGCGCTGATTTCACCGCCGCGTAGGCGTTGACGAGCCCATGGCCGTAGTAGATGTCCGTTCCAGGTTGGCCGAGGTCTATGGCGGTCGAGGATAGTATGTTTCGGACATCAGACGGCCCTAGGTCTCCATCTGCGGCGAGTATGAGCGCGCAGACGCCGCTCACATGCGGGGCCGCCATGCTCGTTCCCTGGTAGAACGCGTAGATAGGCGAATAGGCGGCGCCGTTCTGATTGAAGAGCGTGCTCAACACGCCGTCAGGGTAGAGGTCGAAGGTGAGGTTCGTGCCCGTGTCACCGCCCGGCGCCGCGATATCGACGGTTGGGCCGAAGCTCGAGTACGGTGCAAGCTCGTTTCCCGGCCCCACCGCGGACACGGAGACGACGTTCGTGTAAGAGGCCGGGTAAAACGGAACGCTCGTTCCCTCGTTTCCTGCGGAAGCGACGATGAGCACACCGGCGTTGTAAGCGGCGTCTATTGCGTTACGAAGCGTTTGCGAGTCCACCGGAGCGCCGAGGCTCATATTTATGATGTCGGCAATCGATGAGGGCGCGCCCCCGGAATCGTTTACCAACCCCGCCGCGTACCGCACCGCCTGCGCGATGTCGTACACATTCCCCCCCTGCGCGCCGAGGGCGCGGAGCGGAATGATCGTCACGCCGTTTCCGGTGCCGCTTCCGCCCGCGATGCCGGCGACGCCGATTTCATCGTTGTTCGTCAGGGCTCCGACGGTGCCGGTTACGTGCGTGCCGTGGAAGCTCGAGAATTGTCCCGCGGGGTCGTCGCCCGGGTCAGTTGCGTCGGAGTCGATTCCGTCGCCGTCGAGCGCGTTTGCGGGGTCCGAGATGAAGTCGTACTCGTCCGCGAAGATCCCGGCAAGGTCGGGGTGATCATAACCTAAAGTGGTTCTGCCGATACCGGTGTCGATCACCGCGACACGGACGTCCGACAGGTCTATTGATAGACCTGCGTACTCGTCCCAGACCTGGTCGAGCCGTATGATGGGATAGTGCCACTGCAAGTGGTAGTGCGTGTCGTTCGGAACGAATGTCGGCCGCATTATGTAGTTCGGCTCCGCATACTCGACATATGAAAGCCTGCCCAGCCGCGCCGTTTCGGCCAGTGTTCTCTCTCTCGTCGTTGATAGAACTTTGGATGATTTTTCCTCTTCCGAAAGTTTAAAGAGCGAGAGCGCACCCGAACCGGTGTCCAGGGCGGTCTTGACCGGCCTGTACCCTGTGGACGGATCGGCTTTCACCGATTCCGGATCGAACCCCGGAATGAACTTCACGATGATTTCGTCTTCAACGAATTCGGCGTTCTGTGGGGAGGGCCCCGCTCCCGCTGCGCCCGAGTCGTACTGGAACAGGCGGAGCCGGTAGGCGCCTGTTGTGGTCCCGTATCCTTCGACGCGTATATAGTATGTGCCGCTCGCGTCGAGCGTGGTCTCGATATGCGAGTCGTATACGAATATGAAGTTCGCCGGGTCGTCCTGCCAGCCTATAGGGTAGTCGTCGTTTTCAGCAATCTTAGACCGGCTCTGATCATAAAGGTATAAATATGAATCGAGCCCCGACCCCAGCGCCTCGGCGTCGATGTCGATGACGACCGAGTCTCCTGAGACTCCGTTAAACCAAAAGTAATCGTCGTCCGATGAAGCGATAGTACCGTGCGCGGTGTCCTCGTATCCGATCTCCTTGGCGTTTTCGAAGTCGTCGCCGAAATCGCCGCCCGTCTCGTATTCCTCGTAGTGCTGCTCTCCTGTCACCGGCACGGAGAGAACCCCGGAGACCGAGGAGACCGAAGTCTGCCTGGTATTGCTGCACCCCGCGACGGCGAAAAGCAGCCCTGCAGCGAAAAGGGAAATCACAGAATAGTTATTGACTCGCATGTAGTAATCCTATAAATTAGACGATTAACTCGAACGACCGGAGTCGTTTCGGCCTGTGCCGCAGAGTACTGCGGTGCAGCGTACTGCGGCGCAGTTTATCACATCCCGGCTTTAAATAATATTTACACTACAACAGAACGACGCATGCCGATGAAAGACACACAAAACGGCAGCTTGAAGAGAGGATTGCATAGAAAGCCGCCGGGTACGGGGGTATGACATGCCGTTTGCCTCCTCCAGGCGGAGTTCGCATCCTGTACATGGAAATCATATGACTGTAATTCGAATACTACAACTATTATATCACACTATCTTGATAAAAAACACGTACGATGGAGAAAGAGGTCCGGCTTTCGTATGAGTGAGAAAGAGAAGGTGGTTCTGCAGCAGGTGGATGAGTATTCCGAGATGGTCCGGCATCTCAAGGACATCGATACCGATGTCCCCCATGCGGAGCTGGAACAACTCGATTTCGCGCTTGCGGAAGCGGACGCGTTCGTTCATCGCAGAAAGTACTACTTCGCATCGGCCAGGGTCGAGCGCGTGAAAAGGGAATTCGATTCGATACTGCACCGGTATTTCGAGAATCTTTCTCCGATGACGATAGACTCCATCTCACGGAGCGAGCAGAGACCGAGGACGCTCGATTATGCCGTCTGTGTGTTCGACGATTTCGAGGAGCTGAAGGGCTTCGAAGCGAACAGCATGGACCCTTCGGTGGTGTGCGGATTCGCGAAACTGGAGGGCTGCGACGTCATGGTCGTAGGGCACCAGAAGGGCAGGTTCGAGGAGAGCTACAGAAGGGGGGGGAGTGCGCTGCCGCAGGGCAACTACAAGGCGATACAGGCCATGCAGCTCGCGGAGCGATACGGCGTTCCGATCGTGACGTTCGTCGATACGCCGGGATCCTGGCCGCTTGAGGAGTATCTTCCGGCGCAGCGTATCGCGAAGAATCTGGAAATGCAGTACTTTTTGAAGGTCCCGCACATATCGGTTGTTATCGGCGAGGGGGGCTCCGGAGGGGCGCTCGCCATCGATCTGTGCGATTACAGGATAATGCTCGACAAGGCGTACTATTCAGTCATTTCGGTAAGCGGCGGGGCGGCGATCATCGCACGGGACAAGCGGCACATTACGGAGAACGATCTTCACCGGGCGGCAGAGAACCTCCGGATTACTGCAACGGACGCACTTTCGCTCGGCGTCGTCGACAGGATCGTACCGGAGCCTCCGATAGGCGCCAGAAAGGCCGATAAAGAGTTCTTCGCGGAGGTGAAAAAGGCGATCGTCGAAGGCTTGAATACGGTCCGGCGGCGGGTTTCTTTTTTCAATCCATACCAGACCGCCGGGCCGGACTGCTGGCGTATCAACCGTTTTCAGGCGAAAAGCCTTCTCAGAAAGCGGTGGAGGAAGTACCGGAGGATCGGCGCATACCATTCGAGCGTCCGTGACCGACTAAAGCATATGCTCGGTGAGATCTACCGGGTGCGCTGGATACACTCCCTCTTCGTCCCCTTGCGGAAGATCATGGACCTGCACAGGAAGATGAAGACACGGGAGGAACGGTCGCTCCTCTCGGCCGAGGAACAGCCGAAGACACTCTCTTACGAGGACCGCTGGGTCGAATGCCCGAACACGGCGATACACGACTGTCAGGATATATGGGTCCCGACCCTTTTCGAAGAGTACAGCGGGGCCTGCCCTCACTGCGGATATCACTTCAGGCTGATCATCGATCATTACATCGATCTCATTGCGGACCGCGGAAGTTTTCGCGAGTTCAATGAAGGCCTCGAATCGGTAAATCCTCTAGGCTTCGAGGGATTCGATGAAAAGCTGGCAAAGGCGAGACAAGCGACCAAAAGGAAGTGCGCGATGATTACAGGCCATGCGCTTGTAAACGGCCGCCCGGTGGTCATGATAATGACGGACGTGCGTTTCAGGGCCGGTACACTGGGAGGCGCCGAGGGAGAGAAGTTCACCCGTGCGGTAAAACGGGCGCTTCGCGAGAAGAGGCCGATCGTCGCGGTACACCAGTCCGGCGGGGCGCGCATAGAGGAGGGGCTTCTCGCGCTGATGCAGATGGTCAAGACGTCCATCGCTGTTGCGCGTTTCAAGGCGATGGGCGGGACCTACATCTCGGTTCAGACGGACCCCACCATGGCCGGAGTGCTCGCGAGCTACGCGAGTCTCGGCGATTTCACCGTCGCCGAACCCAACGCTCAGATCGGGTTCGCCGGCATACACGTGATAGAGCAGACGGTGAAGAAGAAGAAACCGAAGAATTATCAGCATTCGGATATGGTGATGGGCAGAGGCGGCGTCGATATAGTCGTGAGACGAAGCGAGCTGAAGGAGACGATTTCAGGGCTCTTAACCCTGAAAAAGGTACGGGGCCGGTAGCATGCCGCAAACGGCATCCGAAAAGAAAGCGAGCGTCATGGAGATCGAAAGGGAAGTAAAAAAAAGGAAGGACGGCTACTACAGGGTTACCGAGTACTACACGGCCCACACGGGGATCGTATCGGTGAAAGTACAAGAAGGGGATCGGCTGGAGGAAGGCGATACCCTCTATACCATCTCGCGCCTCGGTCTCTTAAAGAAGCGTACGAGCAGGACGCCGGGGGTCGTCGAGAAGGTACGCCGCGGTATCGAGGGAACCTTCTGCGGCTACCGGGTCCATGTGCTCGACGTTGCCTACCGGCTTTCGGCCGACGAGGTCCAGAGCCTCGAGGACGAGCGTTCCTTCGAGTTCGTGAGGGCGCCGCAGGGGGCGCAGTACTATCTCACCCCCAATCCCGGTATGCCACCGCTCGTCTCGGTGGGGGACTATGTGGAGCCGGGTACCGTCATGGCGATCGCGATGGTGATGAAGAAGAGGCGGGAGATCGCCTACGAGGGAGAACGGGGGAGAATCGCGAAAATTTATTTCATGAACGGGCAGCAGTGCGGCGAAGGCGAGAAGCTGTTCGGCGTCATTGCGATGAAACACAGAAAGCGGTGAGGCTTTCGTAAGGGATACGATAGTATATATGGTGTGAGAGGGTGATACAACCGTGACGAGAAACAGCGGCAAAGAGGGGAGATTATCCGCGCTTTTAAAGGAGCTGCCGTACGATAGCGGGACGGTGTTCTGGTACGATTCAGTCGACTCGACTATGGATGCCGCTTTCTCGCTCGAAGAGGTGGAGGACAGAAGCATCATAGTCGCCGATACGCAGACAACGGGGAGGGGAAGGAAGGGGAGACGCTGGTACTCGAATGAGGGGTCGCTCGCGTGCTCCGTCGTGCTTACCAGGTTCGATATCAGGGTCCCGTACAGCATGCTCGCCTCATACGGGGTATACCGGGCCTTTCTGAAGCACGGCGGCACAGTGGCGCTGAAATGGATAAACGACGTCCTGTGGAAAAACGGTAAAAAAATTTCGGGCGTGATTGCGGAAGAAAGGCGGGGCAGAACGGTGATCGGGATCGGGGTGAACCTCAACAACAGGGAGCTGTCGCGGGAGGTGGAAGGCGTTGCGACCTCTTTTCTGAAGGAAACGGGACGGTATCTCGATCCGCAGCTTTTTTTGCGTGATATGGCGGGAGAGCTGTTCTGCATACTGGATTCCACCGAAAGAGACGGCATAGAAGCGGTGATGGGGGAATGGGAAAAAGACTCCGGCATCAGGGGCAGATACGTCAGGGTTGTCGATGGATCGAGGGAGTATGCCGGACGGGCCGTCGGTATAGACAGGAAAACGGGCGCACTGCTTTTAGAGACTCCCGCCGGTAAAATACAGGTTTTCGAAGGAAGTATGCACTACCGGTAGAAGACCGCTGGTCGTCCAGATTATACGGTCTCGACTTCGGCGGTTACGGTGCCACCGAGCGATTTCAGCCATTCCGACGGTCCGTCGAGGCTTCCGATGGGATTGACGGGTGAAATCGCCCTCGGCTTCTCTGATGTCGATGCGGGAGTGCGGCCGAAGAAGATACAGAGCGCGCTCCCTGCCGGCCAGATTGCGAGCTCTCCCGGCTCTATGTCCTGACGGGAATCGGGAGCCGAAGAAACAGAGAGACCGCAATCTCCGTAATACTCGTCGCCCCAGCGCTGCATGGATATGGTAACCGGAAGAAGGTCAAAAAACAGTGTTGCGGTCTCACTCTCGTTGAGAGATGCGGTGAATTCCCGGTCACCAATGCGGATTCGAATCTTTTTTTTCATAGTAGAGCCTCATTTTTCAGTTTTGAATCTTCTATAATTCAGCTGCATCTATTCGAGTATCGATACGTACTGATCATCACTACGCAAGGAGTACGCGCTCGGAACCAGTATTTACCGGATGCGAATGTTTATTAGACTGTAGTAGAATGCATCGATTCATTTGCCGCCATGGTTTTCAGGCGTTATTTCCGTACGCCGTCTGAAAATGAAAAAAGGCAGCTGTTTTTTAGTTATATGCATCTATCGTAATCGACTTATCCCAATACGTGTCGGCACCATCGTTCGGGGATATCTCAGTCCGTTCGTGCGGAGAGCTCTTCCAACTTCTTCTGATGAAACGGTATTGTTGTTTTCACGTCTTTGCCCTCGATTACGAACTCTTTCAGCTTCTTTGCCATAAGCAGCAGCGCGGAACGTTTGTCCTTGCCCCATACCACGAGATTGGCAAGAAGAGAGTCGTACACCGTGGATATGGCAAATGGTTCCTCGCCGTTTTCGATGAGAGGAATGAACGTGTCGACGGCGACGTGTTTTCCCTCCGGAGGAATGAAGCGGTCGATGATCCCCGGAGACGCCTCGAAATCGTGTTCCGGGTCTTCGGCGTTTATCCTGCATTCGACGGCGAATCCGCTTTGTTTCAGATCCGCCTGTGAATACCCCAGGCGTTCGCCGGAAGCGATCCGTATCTGTTCGAAAATAAGGTCCTTTCCGTACACGAGCTCGGTCACCCGGTGCTCCACTTGGATCCTGGTGTTCATCTCCATGAAGTAGAAATTCTCCGCCTCATCGACGAGGAATTCGACCGTACCGGCGTTTGTGTATCCGACCGCCCTCGTAAGCGTGCACGCCGCCTCGGTAATCGCGCTGCGAAGCTCGTCCGATATGTCTGCGGGGGAAAACTCTATGAGCTTCTGATGGCGTCTCTGTATCGAACAGTCGCGCTCGCCGAGATGGACGACGGTGCCGTGTTCATCCGCCAGGACCTGCACTTCGATATGCCGGTTCGGTTCGATGAGCTTCTCGATGAATACCTCGTCGTTGCCGAAGAGGGTCTTCGCCTGAGATCGTACGCGCTTCAATGCGGCCGAAAGGTCCGCCTCGTCCGTAACCCGTTCCATGCCCATACCGCCGCCGCCTTCGGCGGCTTTTATAATCACCGGGAAACCGATATCGTCGCATATGCGGAAGGCGTCTCTTTCGTTCTTGACCGGTCCCGTCGAGCCCGGGGTGGTGGGAAGGCCGGCTTCCTCCGCGATCAGTCTCGCCTTCACCTTGTTCCCCATCTTGACGAACAGCGAGGTCGGGGGGCCTATGAACCTCGAGTAATGATTGGCGACCCGTGCGAAATCTCTATTCTCCGAGAGAAAGCCGACACCCGGATGTATCGCCTCGGCGCCGAACTGCCGCGATACGGAAATGATCTCGGGTATATCGTTGTAGGATCTGATACAGATACGGTCGCCGCCGCCTGTTAGGTGAAGAGACTTTTCGTCTCCCGGCGTATATACGGAAACCGGGCTGATATCGTGTTCCCTCAGCGTTTTCAGTATTCGTGCCGCTATCACGCCTCGATTGGCGATAAGCACCTTCCTGAACATGCAAAATGCCTTTCTTCGAGCCGGTTCGTCCAAATAATCCGGTCTGCACTCAGTCTAAAAGTCCTCTTTTAGGAATCTCCAAAAGTGAACGCAGGACCTCGTCCGCCATATCGAAACGGTGGTTCAGCGTATGCCGGTTCGGCACTGCAAACACACGGATACCTGCAGCTTTTGCGGAAATCACGCCCGCTTCCGAGTCTTCGAGCGCTACGCAGTGCTCGGGCCGGATGCTGAGACGTGCCAGCGCCTTAAGGTATATTTCGGGCTCCGGTTTGCTCTTTTTGATATCGTCTCCGAAGACCCGTATCTCGAAATACCGGTCAAGCAGTATGCCGGAATCGTTATGCGACTGAAGGTTTGCGAGCACCGCTTCCCCGTGTTTTCTGATCGAAGAGGTTACGAGCCCCCTTCTAACTCCTTTTTCCTTTGCGTATTTCAAGCACTCGACGGCGCCGTCCATGAAAGACACCGGTTCGGACTTCACGAGCCTGAAGTATGCCTCATATCGAATCCGGATGAATTCATCCTTCTTTTCGAACGGAATATTGTGGTCTTTCATGAGACGCTCGACGTTCTCCCTCGTCGATACCCCCATGCCGCGGTACATCTCCTCCTCGGATACGGTCATACCGAACGTATCGAAGGCCTCCCTGTATGCGGTGACGTGCAGTCCTTCGGTGTCCGCGATCAGTCCGTCAAGGTCAAAGAGCACTGCGTGAATATTACTCATTCGCCGATCCGTTTTGTGCTTTAGTTGCCGATGGTTTTCGTAGAATATAATACAATACCGGGTACGATAGAATCTTTTTTGGCTTGACATTGGAATTTCTGATCGATAAATTTTTGTAACGGACGCCCTGCGGGGCGGTTTTTTTATTTACCGGTTGAAAAATAAGGTTTATCCGAAGATCATTGAACTAAATCATGGAAGTATCAGTCGTACTGTGACATTATTGGCCTCCGGCCTATAGTAGCCGAAGCATACGGATTGTGTCGACCCTTCGGGTCTCGCAATGACATATATGGGTTATTCTTGAAAAGTCATCGCGAGCGCGGACATCGAAGATGTCCGGTAGCGAAGCAATCTGCGTACTTGATTTCTCTTTTGTCATTGCAATGACATATAGGGGGTTATTCTTGAAAAG
>JAFGTF010000031.1 GCA_016934265.1 Spirochaetota bacterium | reverse complement strand
TCAAGTGTCAGTATCCTCTCGCCTGTCTCAAGGAGCTCTTCATACGTAATAGTCTCTCCAAGAAACGAGCTGCATAACTGAGAATAATCCATAATACCCGGAAGGTCATTCCCCATCCACTCGCTCAGCAGGCTGCACAGCCCGAGAGAATCACAAAGCGCATGCAACCTTTCGGTGTGGACCACAATTTTCGCCTTGCCTGTATAGCTCGTTTTGTCGCCGGCCTGCGGAACACCATAATATTTCTCTCCGTCCTCCGCCGATACGCCCATGACCTCCGTTTCTATCGCCCCCCTTGTATGGGTCCCCGCCCGGGGCGATACGACGACGCCCAATGCCCATCCCTTCATCGTTCGCAGAGGCTCTTTGAGCTCCTGCCCTTTGATATGCAAACAGTACTTTCCGGATCCCCTTCCTATTTTCTCCGATGCCTTTCTTGCTCCCAGGGCAAGAAGATCGCCAAACCCCTCCCTATACGCCATCTTACGAAGAAGCTCCAGCATCGCCGCCCCGTCGCCCCACTTCAGCTCGAGCCCGTCGGTATCCGAAGAATCTATAATCCCGTTTTCATAGCATTCGTACGCCCAGGAGACGACACCGGACGCACTGTCTGCATCGATTCCATACTGGTTGCAAAGCTCCTGCGCCTTTACTGTCACTGCAGGATCGTATATATCGAACTTGAAAGCAAAGTCCCAGAACATATTGGCCTGGGCGTTTGCTGTGACGGTGCCCTTGTACGGACCGTCGGTTATCTCACGGAAAAAGCTGCAGTTCACGGGACATCCGAAGCAGCGCTCCGCATCATCTTCTATCTTTCTGGAAACGATGGTATTCCAGTTTTCCACGCAGAGCTTTTCAGCATTCTCCGGATCGGTGTGGCAGTCCTGGAAATTTCTCACAGGCACCCATGACAAACCGTTCACCAGCCCATTAAAAGCCGCGGTCCCGCCGTATGCCAGTGCCTTGCCTGCTCCGGATTCCATTATCTTACCATGCATCTCCCGGCATTTCTCATTAAAAGCGTCTGCTCCCCCCCCAAAAACCTTCCCCGACCCACGCACCGCTACGGCCTTGAGGTTCTTCGAGCCCATCACCGCGCCCATCCCGCACCTTGCCGCGGCTCTGTACTTGTCTACAAACAGGCCGGCGCACATCACCTCGTTCTCGCCTGCCGGCCCGATGCAGAGTACGGATGTATCCCTCCCGTGCTCCTCCCTGATAGTTTCGTCCGTTTCCCACGTAAGTCTCCCCCACAGCTTGTCTGCATCGAGGATAAAAACGTCATTGTCTTCGATCACTATGTAAACCGGTTTCTCAGACGCACCTTCGATTATCACGTGATCCCATCCCGCGGATTTCAGCATAGGGGCGAAACACCCTCCGCCGTTTCCGGACCCTACGCCGCCGTTGTATGGACTCATCGTATCGACCTGCAACCTGCAGGCCCCCGGAACATCCGTACCGGAAAACAGCCCCGTACCGATTATGAGCTTGTTCTCCGGGTCGAGCGCCCCGGTTCCTCTCTCGACCTCGTTAAGCAGGATCCATCGATTGATACCCCTGCCTCCGAGAAACTTCCGTCGTAAACCACCGTCCCATTCTTCGGTCTCCGTTCGATGTGTCGCAAGATCTATCCGCAAAAGGCGCAACGATGTACTACGTTTCATGTTTTCCCTCCCAATCCGAAGAAGATGAATATTATCTCCCAAACTTTCCGCCACACCGACTGTCTGCGTGAGACAGCAACCCGACCACCTGGCAAGGTATTCTTATATTCGAAACACCTTATCAGCGTGCGACAGACTTGAAAAGCTTTTCTTTAAATAATCCCCTGATCAGCCTCTCGACCGTAGGACCTACCCCTTCGGGAAGCAGTATGATGACAATAATAAAAAGGCTTCCTAGTAATATCCGCATATACAACTCAAGCTCGAAAAACAACTCCGGAGCAAGTATCACTATTATTGCTCCAACAAGAGGGCCGTAGCTTCGCGATTTACCGCCGAGAAGCGGAATAAAGAAAATGAATACGGTGGTGAACACCTCGATATCTACAGCGGAAATAAATCCAGTATAATTCACGTACAGACCGCCGGCAATCCCTGAAAGAAAGCCTGCGATGGCATATGCCATCATCTTATAAATAAAAGTGTTGATTCCAACCGATTTAGTCAGCTGATCGTTTTGTGATATAAGTGTCAGGATGGATCCGACTCTCGTACTCATTATCAAGAAAATAGTCCCCGCAATTGCACAACCGGAAAGTATGACTGTTATATATAAACCATTAACCCCGATATAGTCCGAAAGGCCCCCAAAATAAAGACCGCTGTGTCCGCCGGTTATTTTTTGAAGTGCGAGCATGAGTTGGGGAAAAAGTATAGCGAGAAGAAAAGAAGCCATACTGACATAGAATCCACGGGCTCGACTTGTAGCCACAAAAATGAGCACGGCCACAAAGGCAGCTAACAGAGATCCGCTCAGCATGGAAAACCAGAGCGGCATGTGAAACTTCACATTAAGCACAATAGTACCGTACGCCCCTGCACCCATAGTGACGGTATATCCGAAAAAAGGCTGTCCGCTCCTGAAGTACAGAAACCAGGCAACATATCCCTGCATTATAAATAGATACACATATCCAGTCACCTCCTGAAAATATCCGCCTATAGGTATGAAAAACAGAGGTATCAAGAGTATTAATAATATTGCAATTTCTTTAAAATGATCTTTCACTACCCATGATTCCTTTCGGCGCAAGAATTAAAACCAGTATCACAACTCCATACAGTGTTACGCTCTGCCAGTTTCCCCCTAAGAAATATCCGCTGAAGCTCATTACCATGCCCATGATCACTGCGCTGATCATTCCGCCCCAGATGTTGCCGATCCCGCCTACCACTGCGATGATAAAACCTAAAAATCCAAGCTCCCATCCGGATGTAACGCCGAGATTGTAAAGACCGCCCCAGAAGATCGCCCCGATGCATGCAAGCGAACATCCAATACCATGGGCGATATTGAATACACGCTTCGTATTTATGCCGAATAGGGATGCAAGCTTCAGGTTCTGAGATGTCGCTTTCCACGACTTCCCTCCGCGTGTATACTTCTCAAGAAACCGTATAGCCAGCAAGGTACAGATTCCAAAAAGAAGGGCTATAAACTTAAAACCCTCTGCCTGGACACCGGCTATTCTGAAAGAACCAAGTCTCGGAAGATCTATTCCAACAATCGATTTAGGAAAGCATAACCTGGTCAGGCCTTCCATGATGAAGCCGAAAGAAATCGTAATAATAACATAGATGAAAGTATCACCTTTTGCCCTGATGCTCGCCGGAGTCATCAGAAACTTCTGAAGAAAGAAACCAACCGGGAAACAAAACGCGATTCCTACCAAGGCGGCAAGAGCAAGATTTGTAGTAGGTATCAGAAGCCAGGTTAAAAATCCACCAAAAACGCCTATTACACCTATTCCAAAATTAGGTATTCCGGTTAATCCGTAAACAACCGCCACCCCCATAACTGGAAGAGAAAGTATCCCTCCTATTATCAGTCCGTTGATTACTCCATTGATTAACATTTTATAAGCGTTTATCCCCCAAAAAAGAGTATTTCGACTTTCTCACGGTTTACATTTTCGATCTTGTCTGAAAAGACAATCTCACCGCCCTCCAACCCAAACAGCCGGTCTGCAACATCCAATATCTTGATGCTCTGCTCAGCAAGAATGAGTGTCCTTTTTGTCTTCTTCTTTATCCTTTTCAGAGAACCTAGCAGCTTCGTGACCAGATTCGGAGCCAAACCCAAAGAGGGCTCGTCGATCATGATAAGATCGGCTTGGGAAACAAGTCCCATTGCAACGGCCAGCATTTTCCTTTCCCCACCGCTCATCGTATCTGCGAGCTGTTTCACCCTATCCTTCAGAATAGGAAAGATCTCGTATACCTCTGCTAATAGTTTTTTTGTTGTATCTTTATCGTTTAAAATTCCGGCCACTTCAAGGTTATCCTGGACCGACATTCCCGGGAAGATATAATCATCCTGTGGAATGAGTACAAGACCTTTTTTTCGGCGCTCCATCTCTGATAGTTGCTCAATACGCATGTTCCGGTACCGTATCTCGCCGTTTTTTGTTCTCAATGTTCCTGCAATGGTCTCGAGCAACGTAGTCTTCCCGGCACCGTTCGGACCTACTATACCCACAAGTTCACTCTCGACGACATCAATATGGACATGTTTCAACGCACTCCTATGACCGTAACCCGCTACAAGATCAGAAATCCTCAACAAAGGTTCAGGCAATATCATTCTCCTTCAATCCATCCAAATAACAGGTAATAACCTCCCTATTGCACTTGATCTCCTCAGGCGTACCAGATGCAATACAGATTCCCTGGTTCAGTACATATATCAGGTCCGAAGTCCTCATTATCGGCCGAATCTCGTGGCCGATTTGGAATATGGTAAAACCTCTATCCCGCAGTGTTTCAATGGCATCGCAGATCTTTTTCGTTTCCGACGGTAAAAGACCACCTATCAGTTCGTCCAACAGAAGCAACCTGGGACCTGTAGCAAGCGCTCTTCCGAGCTCCACAAGCTTCGTGTCCAGAGGTGGCAGCCCGGATACGACCTCGTTTTGAATATGTGTAATGTTTAAAAATTCCAGAACCTCACGCACACCCTCTCTCCGATCAGCCCTTGATGAGCCTTTCTTGAATAACCCTGCTTCTATGTTTTTAAACACGCTCAAATCCGGATACAGGTTCCTGAGCTGATAGGTTCTCGATATACCAAGCCTGCTTACTTTATAAGACCGCATATAGGTAATCTCATGTTGCATGAACATGATTTTACCCCTATCAGGTTTTATGGTGCCACTGATGATGTTGAAGAGGGTGGTTTTACCGGCCCCGTTGGGCCCGATCAGACTGATAATTTTACCTTCTTCTATTGTCATGCTTACGTTATTAAGGGCATGCAAACCGCCAAAGGAGATTTCCACATCACTGATATCAAGTAAAATGGACAATACCCCCCCTCCTTTTGGTTAAAATCTTTCCACTAACGGGAAGGTGCAGCTATCAAATAGCTGCACCTTCCCCGTTCATTGTCATTCTCATATAAACGCTTTCCCTACGGCTCAAGGTTTCATCGGATAACTTTCCCCCGGCTCGAGCCTCGTCATCGTACCCATCTCGCCGAGTACATCATGAATGCTCTTTTTGGGAGTAGTCAGCACCTCAATCAGCTCGGGATGCAGTCCAAAACTGGGATCCAATGGTCCGGCACCCTTGACATACTGAACCAGCGCAGCCTTTGATCCCCAGTTGGCGCCGTCCGGACTAAGCGGTCCGGTGGGGCTAATCAGAATACCTTGATAAGAGAAATTCAGTAAAGTATCAGCCACAAACTCCTTGTCATCTATCCTGTCGGGCCCCACCTTTTCAAGGGCCTTTACCGCCCAGTAAATCTGCTCGTACATGTTGTTGGAGTACGGCTCGGGATAGGATTGCTCTCCGTATTCGGCCCTCCAGCGCTTAATGAAATCAATCCAGGCCTTCGATGTTGGATCGTGATCATGAAAGGCATACACTCCCTCGGCCCCGAACTCTCCCGTTAACTTGGCGCTGCCCATGTTCGAATAGCCGGCACCGTACAGGAATATATTCGGAACAACTCCTCCCTCTCTCAACTGCTTTGACAGGGTCCACCAGCCTGCGCCCCCGAATACCGAGAATATTGCATCCGGTTTTGCGTCTTTGAGGATCTGCACCTCTGTCGAGTAATCGGTCTTATCGAGCGGCGTGTATACGACAGCGACTATCTCAAAGGGCTGGCCGTTGTCCTGCCAGTATCGTTTCAGCCCCATACCATTACTGTAACCCCAATCGAAGTCACTCCCCACAAACGCTACTCTTTTGACTCCCTTCTTGTGAAAGAATTCTCCGGCCAAGAGCCCGGTAAAGTAATCTGCATATCCGTAATACATGACCCATTTTGATACGGGTACCGCGCCTTCTCCCATATGTTTGTTTAGACCAAGATGCCCACCGACAAGACCGGGTATCTTGTATTTAGGAAGTTGTACGTTCCAGACCTTGAGCTCGGATTCTGTGCCCACACCGACGATGAAATGAGGCTTGAAACTGGGCACTTCACGAGCCAGTTTCCTGTCCACAAGAGAGGGCTTCGTTTCAGTGTCAACCACTCTGTACTCTATACCATCGAACCCCTTTATACCCTCGGCCTCAAGCTCCTTAATAGCCAGCATTATACCTTTTTGATATCCCTGACCGTACATGGAGGCCGGTCCGGTTAATGGCACGGTCCCAAGTATCCGTATCTTGTTTTCTTTTTGCCCTTCTGCCAGCGCACTTGAGAAGAACAGATCTGTTGTCATCACTACAACTGCCGATACCAATAAAATTTTGAACAGAAATCTACCAAACTGTTTGTTTTTCATGCGTAATGCTCCTTTATTTATGTAGGGTTCTGAATAAAAAGCAAATCTGATAGACCGTTAAAGCAACTGCGATATTATAAATTTAAACCTGTAGTACTTGATATATATCCTTGTTCTTGCTGTCAATTTCAACCTCCTTTACTCTTATAATTTTGGCCCTATGCTTCTCTCTCGCCGAAGAAGCGACAAGTGAAATCTTTGTTATTTATGAACCCCTGATCCTTTCCGTTTCCTCTTTATCGATAAGGTAACGATCCCCTTCCTGTTTTATTGCAACGCCGTAATCGTCTTTCGCGCTCTCTATGCTCACATATTCATCAATGACGTCTGCAAGCACTTTCTCCATATCTCTTTTATATGGATCACCCCAGCCTCCTCCTCCTCCGGTAAGCACCCACATGCGTTCACCCTTCGGTAACTTATAATCAGTGGCTTTTCCTGTCCTCCACTCATGCTCAGTCTCCGGCCGGAGCACTGTGATCATAGACATTGTCGAAGGCTTTCCTCCAAACAATCCCCATGCCGGCGTCTTTGTTTGTTCCTGGCACACCACAAGATTTACATCGCCTAAGGCCTTTAAATGTTTTTCGACTCCCAATCCCCCTCTGAATTCACCGGGCCCACCCGAATTATTCCTGAGGGAATATCGTTCAACGATAAACGGGTATCGCTCCTCTATTATCTCGCCCGGCACGTTGCAGCTGTCGCCGACATACAGATCGCAGAGTGCGTTCGTCCCGTCGGAACCCTGCCACGCACCCTGTCCCTGACATTCGTCGATTCCACCACCGGACATACTCCCGTCAGAGGCCTTTGTATAGAACATGACACACCCTATATCGTTTCCGGAGCGGGCTACGACCCTATCAGGTATGGCTTCGGTCAGCGCCTTCATTCCAACAGCATATAAACAGATACCCGACCATCCATAGAGACATACGGAGGCGGGCGGTTTTGGGTTAAAAAGAGATCCCTCGGGAACAATATATTTGATGGGCCTTGTACACCCCCCGTTGTTTGAATAATTGGGGGTAAGAAGGGCTTTGGCGATAAGAGTGATGAAAGATACAGTTGTCGCCAAGGGGCAGTTCATAGGGCCTTCCGTCATCCCGCTCGAACCGGTAGTATCGAATATCATCTCATCGCCTTTGATTGTGACGGTCAGCTTCACCGGTACAGGCACCCCGATATTGATCCCATCATCATCAAGCGCGCCTTCCGCAGACCATTGCCCGTCGGGCAAGCTCCTTATTATATCCCGGGTCAGCCGCTCGCCGTGATTTAGGACCTCGACGAGCGCATCATCGACTACATCTTTCCCATACTTCTCCACGAGTGAAAGGACCATCTTCCTTCCATATTCTCCGGCGGCTAGCTGTGCGTTCATATCCCCAATGGTATTATCTATAAACCTGGAATTGATCCTGATTATGTCTGCAATTTCTTCATTTATCACGCCCGCTTTTTTTATCTTTACCGAACGTAACAGAAGACCCTCCTGATACATCTCCGTGCTGTCTGACATATAGATGGATTTGCCGCCGATATCCATCCAATGAGCCTTGCTCGTTAAATACACGAATATCTCGCCATCTATAAAGACCGGTGTAACCATCGTGACATCATTGGGATGCGAACCAGTGTCGAAGGCATAGGATGACAATAGCGTATCCCCCTCTACAAGGTTCTTTTTACCGATATAATTCACCATATCGCGTGTCGCCATGCTCAACGCACCATTAAAGAGCGGCTCACCAAGGTCTTGAGAAATGAGTTCGTAGTTCTTATCGTATATACCTACTGTAAAATCCTTCATCTCATATATGACGGGGTTGAATGAAGCCCTCAGTAAAACTTTACCCATCTGCAGTGCAGTCGATGAAAAATAGTTCCGCACTACCTCGACGGTAATCGGATCCGCTTTGGTCTTTTCAGCCGTATTCCTCTTCGTCATATATATCCTCCTCTTATTTCCCAGAAATAATCAGATGTCCGTATGTATCAACAGCACATAAAGTCCTTTCAGGAACATTCGTCACCGTTGTCGGCTCTTCAACAAGAGCCGGTCCCTCTACCACACTGCCTGAAAGTAATTTTGATCTTTCATATATTCTGTACTCTGTTAACGATCTTGTATAGAAATCAAAAACTTCTCGTACTCCTTTTTGGGCATACGACGCATTTTTGGATCCGTTCTCAAGCTCTCTCAGCTTCGGATTAGGAATACGACCGATAGCTGTTATCCTGTAGTTTACCATTTCAACCGGGTGCGTCAGCGTATACCCGAAAACAGACAGGTACGTATCTTCAAATGCCTTCTTTATCTTATCTAGAAAATCTCCATCCAAACTGAAATCGAGATGAACGTTAACGGAGTGCTCCTGTCCGATATACCTCATGTCAATGGATCTCAATATTTGTATATCTTTGTTCGCTATTCGCTCGGCAGTCAGTGTCTCACGCCCCTGCTTATCCAAATCTTCGAAAATCCTGTTCATCTCTTTTTTATCAAGTCTTTCAAGAGGTATAATATCCGTTTGGGAAAAACCGTGTCTGACATCGACTGTCAACATTCCCCAGGCGGAGAAGTTGGCCGGCGCATTGGGAATGACCGCAGACTGCATATCCAACTCTCCCCGCAAGAGACCGCCGAACAGGGCGCCCCCTCCCCCGTAACATAAAAGACTGAAATCTCTCGGGTCGTCACCCCTTTCTACCGTTATTCCCCGTATGGCCTGAACCATGTGGTTGAAGGATATATTCAGCATGCCCGCCGCCGCCTCACTGGCGTCCATTTGAAGAGGTTCTGCTATTTTCTTCATGATGCTCTCTTTTCCAAGACGGGCGTTCAGCTTCATGTCACCGCCGAGAAAATTACCGGGGTCGATGTACCCTATGGTGACAAGCGCGTCTGTCACAGTCGGCTCGCCGCCCCCTTTCTGGTAACAGACAGGTCCCGGATCGGCCCCCGCACTCTGCGGCCCAACATGCAGGGCACCTGCATCATCGATCCAGCCGATGCTGCCTCCCCCCGCTCCCACGGCGCGTATATCCAAATTTGGTATGAGAAGCTCATACCCTTCGGCCTTCGTCTCTCTTGATATTTTCGCTTCGCCGTTCTTGATGATTGATACATCGAAACTCGTGCCTCCCATATCCATGGTTATCAAATTCGGCATATCGAGAATACTCGCCAAAAACATCCCGCCCATAACTCCGCCCGCGGGACCGGACAGAAGGGTATTGACCGGACTCTGCTTCCCCATCTCACCTTTCATCGCCCCGCCGTCGGACCTCGTCAAAAGTAATTCAGCTTTCATGCCGCGCTTTCCGAGCTCCTTATCGAGTTCATCGATCCAAATTGTGATAACGGGCTTAATGTATGCATCTATAATGGTGGTCATACTCCTCTCATACTCGCGATGCTCCTTCGCGACTTCTGAGGAGAGTGATATGGCAACGTAAGGACACTCTTTGTTCAGTATGTCCCGTACTTTTCGCTCATGAATCGGGTTTTTATACGCGTGGTGCAGACAAACAGCCACTGCTTTCACCCCGGTCTTCTTTATTTCTTCTGCGACCTTGTAAACGCTTTCCGGATCCAGCGGTGTTAACACCTCGCCCGAAACGAGCATTCTCTCCTTTACTTCATATCTGAGGCGTCTTGGAACAATGAGCGGCGGCTTTGTATACTTTGGATTGAAAATTTCAACCCTGTTATACCTCCTGATTTCGGGCACATCACGAAACCCGCTTGTTCCTATGTACGCTGTTTTTACTCCTTTTTTTTCTATAAGAGCATTGATGGCGGTTGTCGAGCCGTGTACAAAAAATCTTTTTACCTTTGAAAGATCTATATTCAACTTATCAACCGCATTGAGAACACCTATCATAGTATTTGAAGGAGTGGTAGATGCCTTCCCTATCCAGAACTCTCCTGTATCCTCATCTAGTCCGACAATATCGGTGAATGTTCCGCCGGTATCAATCGCAACACGCAAATTCTCCTTCATCCCTTACTCCTCCTTATACCGTGTTAATCCTCAAAAACCCATCATAGCACCGACCCATTACTCCATAAGTATGTCGCAATAACGATTTCTGTAGCTCCTCCCAACAAACTCAAGATAATAATTATTTAACTTATATTAGTTCCTTATTAGGTGCTATCATTTAAAATTATTGATTAATTTGATTTTATGACAATTATTTGAACATATTTATGTCTTTTAGTCAAGTAAAATATTTTTACTTGCTGATTCCTTAACGCTTAACGCGTCTCTTACTTCAACCGGCTATACAGTATCAACGTCACTTTCAGTATAAATCATCGAATTATACGTAAACTTTCTTTTTCTCCTCCCCTCTCAATAGCAGAAGCACACCGCCTGAGAGAGAGCGCATCTCCCTTTCACCAGGAACAATTGATACCGGCGCCAGATAGCGTACACGCTCCTCTATTAGCCCTACAAACTGTTCATCAAGCGCCATGTTTCCCGTTAGTATGATTCGATCCACTTTTCCCTTGAGGGTAGCACCATGCTTCGCAATCTCCTGGCTTACCTGATATGCCATCGCTCTATATAATAAACGGGCCCTGTGGTCATTTTTCTCGACGGCTTTCTTAAAATCTTTAAAACTGTTTGTCCCGCGATATGCAATAAGCCCGCCACGCCCGGTTATTTTTCGTTTCAACTCATCATACGTATATTCTCTAGAGAATGATAACTCCAACAAACTACCTGCCGGCAACCCACCGCTACGCTCCGGAGAAAAAGGACCATCGCCGTCAAGACAGTTATTGACATCAATCACACGACCCTTGCAATGAGCCGCTACCGATATACCCCCGCCCATGTGCGCAACGATGAAGTTGCATTCTTCATATGACTTTCCCACGATAGCGGCAACCTCACGTGCGGAGGATTTATGATTAAGAGCATGAAATATGCTCCTCCGCTCGATCTCAGGCATCCCCGATATCCTCGCAACCTCTTCCATCTCATCGACGACAACAGGGTCTACTATGTACGCCCCGCAACCTGCTTTCCTAGCAATAAGATGAGATAGGAGCCCCCCGAGATTGCTGGCATGCTCGCCGTAACGACAGGTTTCGAGGTCTGACAATATAAGATCATTAACTTCATATACACCGCCCGTAACCGGTTTCAGCAACCCTCCCCTGCCGACGACGGCATCAAGCAACTTTATGTCAATACCATGGTCACTAAGAAACCGCTCAACCACTCCAAGCCGGAACTCAACCTGCCCAAAGATCGTCCCGTACCGCCGTAAGTCCTCACTCGAATGGCTCTCACTCCTGTACGCGGCTCTATCATCATTCTCAAACATCGCAAGCTTTGTAGAGGTCGATCCCGGATTGATGACAAGAATGCGATACACGTTTCTCTTTCTGTTTTCCCCCTCGCGTGTTCCCGTACCGGACATGCCTCTACACCTCGCACCGTGTCTTATCATAATAGGATACCCCCGCCTCTACAGCCTTGAGGTTGATGGAGATCAAGTTCCTCTTTTTTATCGCCTCAGGAATGATTTTTCTCAGGGTATCTATATCTATCACATTCGAACACAATGCGTATATGCTCAATATTACGACATTCGCCGCTGCTACCAGCCCCAGTTCCTTCGCAATATCAGTGGCGGGTACATATACCGTCCGCACATCCTCGCGAGCAACCTTCCTTTTGATCAATGACTTGTTGACAAATATCAACCCGCCCTTCACAACACTTTCCTCAAAAGCATCGAGAGACGGTCCGTTCATCGCAATCAGCATATCCGGTCGATCCACAACAGGCGCCCCTATTTTCGATGAAGAAATAATGACACCTACATTAGCCGTCCCGCCCCGCATCTCAGGACCGTACGAAGGAAGCCAGGTAGAGTTCAGGCCTTTGTATAAAGCGGCTTTCGCAAGAATCACCCCCGCAGACAGTACCCCCTGACCTCCAAAACCCGCTATCTTCACACTTTGCGTCCCGACCGTGTGTTTCGTCTGCATTACACATGACGAAGACTCTTCTTCAATATGGAAAAGATCGTAATATTCCTCATCCGAAACTTCTTTTACCTTATTGCCCCTTCCAGGCCGGGAGTCATCCGCCCTATCTCTGAAGTTCTGTACCGGGAATACAGGCTCCATATTCTCCAGAAGCCACCTTCTGGCATTATCAGCCCCCATCTTCCAGTTCACGGGACAGGGCGAGAGTATCTCCACAAACGAAAATCCCCTGCCCGCGACCTGGTTCTCAATCGCTTTGCGAATCACCCGGCGGGCTTTGAATATTCGCTTTATGTCTCCAAGCGAAACCCGCTCGATAAACACAGGAGCCTTTAGAGAGCTCAATAGCTCCGCCATTCCAATTGGGTACCCTTCACTCTCGACCGATCTTTTCATCGGAGTGGTCTTTGTACTCTGCCCCACAAGAGTAGTCGGCGCCATCTGACCGCCCGTCATCCCATAAATCGCATTGTTAACGAAAAACACAGTGATATTCTCTCCCCTGTTGGCGGCATGAACTATCGCCCCGGTGCCTATTGCGGCAAGATCTCCATCGCCCTGATATGATATAATTATTGCATCACGTAGAACCCTCCTGATGCCCGTAGCAACCGCAGGCGCCCTCCCGTGCGCGCACTGTATGTTACAGCAGTCGAAATAGTAGTATGCAAAGACACTGCACCCAACCGACGAGCAAAATACAACTCTGTCCTGAACTCCAAGGTCCGTCACCGCCTCCGCGACGAGCTTGTGGGCCGTTCCATGACCACAGCCCGGACAGTAGTGGGTATTTCTTTGCCCTGTTCCCTTTCGAAAAAATTCCTCATAAAACACCGCCGGTTTGACGTGTTTGACCTTCGCTTCAATCACAGATGTCTTCCTTTACCAGCCCGACAATTTCTACAACGGACGGAACAATTCCCCCCATCCAGTTATACTTCATGACCGGTTTTTCACAATTTACAGAAAGCGCGATATCATCTGCCATCTGACCGTTATTGAGTTCTACCACCATCATCTTATCAACCGACCTACCCAGCTCACTCAAACGGCGGGCCGGAAATGGAAAAAGAGTCTTTGGTCTGAATAGCCCGATCCGCACATCCTCCCGCCTCAGCTGCTCTACCGCCGAATAGCATATCCGCGCGCATATACCAAACGCAATGAAAATGAATTGCGCGTCTTCCGTTCTGTATTCCTCATATGCGCATAATTCCTCTTCAACCTGCTTATACTTTTCCTGCAGCTTCCTATTCTGGGCTGCAAGCAGTTGGGGATTCATATATATAGTTGAAATGAGATTCCGCCTGCTTTTCTCATCAGCATATAGCGCCCATTCCTTGCGTTTACACCTTTTAATATCTCTCGGCAACCGGACCGGCTCCATCATTTGCCCTATGTAGGCATCAGTGAGAATGAATACCGCAATCCGATACCTGTCTGCTATTTCGAAGGCCTCGTATGTGAAATCGCACATCTCCTGCGCCGAATAAGGTGTTAAAACTACATTCTTGTAGTTCCCGTGACCCCCTCCTTTCACAACTGCATTGTAATCCCCTTGCTCCGGCCAAATATTCCCAAGTCCCGGACCGGCACGCTGCACATCCACAATTACACAAGGCAGCTCGGCGCACGCAATGTAAGAGAGGCCCTCCTGCATCAGAGAAATACCCGGCCCTGATGAGGCTGTTATTGCCCTTGCTCCCGCTGCGGAAGCACCGTAAATCATGTTGACTGCCTCCACCTCGCTCTCCGCCTGCAGAAACGTTTTGCCTACCTGCGGAAAATAGATAGCTGCCGCATGCGAAATTTCGCTCGCAGGCGTAATCGGATATCCGAAAAAATGGGTCGCGCCGCCTAATAGCGCTCCATATACAACGGCCTCATTCCCGTACATGAACTGCTTGCTCATATCCCTCTGCAACCCCTGTATATACCGTGATAGCTCCGGGCTCCGGGCATATGTAATAGCAGAAGCCGCAAGCGGTACAGCCGTTCTGTCTGAATTCGACAAAATTGTGCCCAATACCGTTAACTGAAAGCCCGATTTCCAGACACTTTTTCGGACAGACTCCCGCACACAGGCCGCAGCCCTTGCACTGCTCTGACTCGATTGTGACATGATTATCACCCATACCGATCAGCACCCCCTGTGTGATGCGGACATCGAACCGCGGAAGCGGTGCATGCAATACACGACGCATTAAAACGACGAGCTTTCCGGCCCTTATCCAGCGAAAATACACGGTCGCTCGTTTTATATTATGCAGCCCCCTGCAACGTAGCCGCGCCGAGTGCTATGCTTAAATATTTCGTTCGCACCGTATCCGTCCGTCCGACAAGTACAATGGGCTTTATTCCGCCGATTGTTATGTTTGCACAGTCAAGCCCCAGAAGATAAATAAAACTCTTGTAAAGCACATTCCCCGTTTCGATCTGGGGAGCTACCAGTATATCAGCGTTCCCCGCGACGCTTCCCTTGATTCCCTTTGCTTTCGCAACTTCTTTGGAAACCGCATCATCGAGCGCGAGAGGTCCCTGCACTTCCATCTCGCCGAGCAGACCCTCTCCAGCCATACGTTCTATTATTTTCGCGTCAAGCGTCGTTGGCATCGCCTGGACCTGTGGTTTCTCAATAGCTGCTAGTATCGCCACTTTCGGCCACCGTATGCCGAGACTGTGCAGCACTTCAACGGCGTTTCGAATAATCTGCACCTTCTGCGTCAGGTTCGGTCTTATGTTGATAGCAGGATCCGTTACCGCAATTAATCGTTTGAGAGGCGCAACATCAAAGAGGGCTATATGACTGAATAGACTTTTTCCCCGCAACCCGAACCTGCTGTCGAGCACCGCCTGCATCACGATCCTCGTTGAAATACTGCCTTTCATTAGAAGGTCAGCAGATCCACTATGCACAAGTTTCGTCGCCTCGAGTGCCATCTCTTCATAGTCGCCGACCTCTTGAAAATCAAAGCCTTCCAACGATACCCCGAAAGACTCCGCCTTCTTTTTAATTTCACCGGTATCACCTACTGCGACGGGCCGTATTATTCGCTTATCCGCCGCCTGCCTCAGCGCCATGAGCGATTCATAGTCAACCGGATTGATACAGGCCAGCCTGACGGGGGACTTCCTGCCGCTCATGCTTTCCACTATGTCTTCCAGTTTTTTAATGGAACACATTCCTCACTCCCCCTCTCTTATTGCGGCAAGCCCGCTCCTCGCATACTCTTTGATCCTGAACGGCCCAAGCAGTCGCAGAAGACTCGAAATTTTCTTCTCCGTGCCCGTCATCTCAACGGTAATCGTCTCCTCTCCCATTGCCGCAACACTCGCCTGCATTACCTCCAGTATCTGCATCAATTCGGGCATTCTCTTTGTTTCTGCTTTCATCAGTATCAGCACCAATTCCCTTTCGAGAAAACCTGTCCTATCGAGCTCCTCCACTTCCACCACATTCTCGATGGTACTCAGTTGCCCAGCAATTCCCTGAAGGTCCTGCGGGTCGTCGTCATCATTGTCGATCACAACGGTGATCCTCGATATCTGCTCTCCATCCGATTCCGTGTCCGCAATACTGTGAATATTAATATTTCTTTCGGACAGATACTTCGCAATCGCCGCCAGCACACCCGGTCGGTTCTGTACAAGACATGAGATTGTATTTCGCATAATCCATACACCTCTCTTTAGACCGCTTCGAGTACCGCCTTCTGCCGTTCTTTGATAATAGCATCTATCTCTTTCTTCTCTTCCTTGGAGATTAAGGACGGCGCCTCCTCCTCGAGTATCTCATGAACCCGTACCTCGAGCTTCTCTTTCACGCTCCTTTTATTTTCCCTCACCCACACCTCATACGTCTTCTTGTTCATGTATTTCGGGTACCACCCCTCTCGCTTGAAGTATTGAAGGGTATGCTCCTCCGCTAGGTAGTTGCCTGAAGGCCCTACACGGTCAATCAGGTCGAGCGCCAGTGTATCATCGTTTACCTCGATCCCCTCCATAAAAAATTTGACCGCGCCGATGATCTCATCGCTCAAGAGGATGCTCTCGAGGCTGAAGATAAGACCCGAATTCATGTATCCGATGTCATGGCACAGGTTAAGGCCGGAGAGCGCATTAACGAACGCAGACCAGAACATCTCCACACCGCACTGCACATCAATATCGCTTGAGTCTGTACAGCAGGCAAAGCCGAATGTCGGAATGTTATAAAACCTGCTGAGTTGCCCCAGGGCCGCCTGGGATTTCATTAAGACCGGGCCACCATAGGTCGAAATGGTGGTTTTCATGTCCATTTGACTGACATACGGTCCCCAGATAAACGGCGAACCCGGATTCTTGAGTTGATGCAATACAAGGCAGAATAGAGTCTCTGCGCTTCCCTGCGCAAGGGCACCGGCCAAGGTTGCCGGCCCCGTTGCGCACATCTGCACCATGGGCGGAAATACGATAGGAATGCCGTACTCCGAACATGTGAGGAGCACTTCAGCGGACTCTTTACCCAGTACCAATGGCGATACAGGCTCCTGATATACTATCAACGACGGCGTGCTTCTCAATTTCTCGTAGCCGCCTGCGAACATCGCCGATATATCGATCAATGCCTTCATATTTGCGCCGTTCGCTGCAGTAGTAAAGTACGGCTTGTCACAATAGGTGTTACACGCCTTGAAATGATACAGGTCCTGTAACTCCGGCTCGACATCAGAGGCAAGACCGGCATATGAGTTGAAATCCACGTTGTCGCATGTCCTTACCACTTTTCCTATGTTCTCGATGTCTTTCAATACGGTGAGGCGAACCTCATGTGTATACGGATCGATCTGTTTCGGCACGTCGGTACCCAGCCCGTAATTGACGACGTTCCGCTCGAGAAGAACTTTTCCGTTCCCGTTTCTACCGGTGATGACTATTTTGGACGGCGCGCTGGCAAGGGCCTTCTCGACCATAGCCGGCTTGATCTTTATTCTTTTTCCTTCGATATACGCTCCGGCGTCCCCTAATATTTCCAGAGCCTCTTTGTTATGCACATCCATCCCGGTTCTTTCCAGAATTTCAAGGCTCGCGGAGTGTATACGATAAAGCTGATCTTCCGACAATATTGCAAAGAATGGTGAATTGTAATATTTTGTATCTACCTTGATCATTTATACCACCTCCTGAGATAGAAATAAAAATAGACAGTTTTATAACAAGCCATTTGCGACTTCAACAGCGGTAGCCGCATCAGGGGCATACCCCTGGGCCCCTATCTCATCCGCAAAGCTCTGCGTGAGGGGTGCACCGCCGATCATTATTTTCGCATTACAGTCCTTTATCGTAGCGAGCTCGACCACCTGTTTCATATTCACCATCGTCGTAGTGAGAAGAGCGCTCATGCCTATCACATCAGCATCCTCCTTCTGAGCCGTCTCCACAAAACTTTCAGCCGGTTGATCCACACCGATATCCACCACTTTCCAACCTGCGCCTTTCAGCATCATACAAACAAGGTTCTTTCCTATATCGTGCAGATCTCCCTTCACCGTTCCTATCACAACGGTACCCCTGGCCCTGACCCCGGTCTTTGCAAGCAGCGGCTCGAGCAGCTCCATGCCGGAATGCATCGCCCTCGCGCTCACAAGAACTTCGGGGACATAGATCTCGGAAGCCTTGAACTTTGCCCCGATGACATCCATTCCCGCGATAAGTCCCTGATCTAAAATTGTTTGTGGATCAACTTCGTCTTCAACAGCAGCCTTTACAAATTTCTTCACTTCGTCCGCATCTCCTGCGATAAGAGCACCAGCGATTTCTTTCACGCACCCCATAGAACCCTCCTTATACCTGAGCGGTATTATTTAATGACAATAAATTGAGATTTAATAGATCGTATTAACCTCTTTCTTTTTTAATTCTGTTTTATCGTCTCATTTTATAGTATTTTTTGGTTTTTATGTCAAGTAAAAATTTTCATTTTTTTAAATTATTCTCATCCAAAGAATTCCTTCTCTAACATATAAATTGACTTTTTATATAGCTTCTATAATGTTTTAGAATGAATCATGAAAAAGCAGTCGGGGAGTAATATCTTTTGGCAGAACTGACAAAACTGGATAAAAAAATACTGCGGATACTCACCGAGGACGGAAGAACCCCCGCTTC
>JAFGTF010000030.1 GCA_016934265.1 Spirochaetota bacterium | reverse complement strand
TTGTCCCAGTCCCATCCGTTGAAGAACTCGGCAATATCCCTCACCTCATCCCAGTCCTTGGGCGGCATGTGGTAGAGGTAGCCGTATTTCTTCTTGAATTGGTCCTGGTACTTCGGCACTTCGAGCGCATCCTTTCTGTAGTAGGTCATATGGTTGTCGCCGTCATAAGGGAAGGCCACCGTCTTTCCAGCCCATTTGGTGATAACTTTTATTGCCGGTAGAACATCTTCCCAGTCAGGGTAGCCATACTTTGCAATTAGAGGATCAAGTTCGACCACATGGCCGCCTCCGGCCATGTCTCCCAACCATGTGGAGGGGATGGCCGCTGTGTCGATCGTACCGGTCTTAGTTCTGAAATCGATCCACAGCTTGTCACTGATCCCGGCATACGGCACGAGGATGACGTTGATCTTACCGCCGGTCTCCCTCTCCCACAACGGCTTCCATGCGTCGACGACCTGTACGTGCGTATCGTTGACGAGAATGCTGAGCGTCCTCCCCTTGAAGTTGACCTTTTCAGGTGCGACTTCGACGATCTTTTCTTTCTCGATGATCTTTACCTTCTCTTCGGGTTCCGCCTTTTTTTCAGTCCCTGCAAGCGCCAGCAAGGGTAGAAAGAGAAGCAAGAAAGCGCAAAAGAGCAGCACAATCTTCTTGCTCATAGCAATACCTCCTTTGTTGGATTTACTCCTTAAAATGGCTCCGAAAAAAGTTACTAAAGGTACACTTCATTACAACGGGTTGGAACAATAGTGCATGTTACTATCGCTATAAGGACACAACAAGACGCATACAATAAATATCTTACCATGTCAATCGTGTTTGTCAAGAAATTTAGTTAAAAATCTGTTAACCAGTATAGGCCCGGCGGTTCGATTACTTCAAGTGAGCGCGGACGAGCGCAAGTCCGCCTTTCGCTATCTCGTCCGGAGACGAGGCCAGCGCACGCCAAACTTTCGCCGCACGCCCCGCCCCTCCTCCCGGTACGGGGCTGAACGATTCCACGGTAAGCCAGCGCTTGTACCCGATGCTCTTCAGGGCCTCGAACACTCCTCCCCAGTCTGTATGCCCGGTGCCTGGAACGCCCCTGTCGCTTGCGCACACATGAAAATGAAAAAGTTTTTTATCGGCCCTTCGAATCGCCAGAGGCAGGTTTTTTTCTTCGATGTTCATCTGAAAGGTATCTAAAAGGAGCCCGAGATTCGGCATTCCGACCATCTCGATGTACCTGAGGCCGTCTTCCACCGTAGCGAGCAGATAGCATTCGAACCTGCAGCACGGCTCGATTGCAAGGTCTATTCCGATTGTGGATGCGTATTCCGCGACTTTCCGTATGCAGGAGGCGGATCGCTTGAGCTCGTCCTCAGTCGGCGGGTTTCCGGTAAACCCTCCCCAAACACCGTATAGAATGCCGGCGAGACAGTCTCCCCCGAACTCCTTCACCGTGTCGACGCAGTGTTTGAGATATTCGACCCCCCGTCTTTGTGCGGCACGGCTCTTCTTCGTTATATTCTCCTTCTCGCTCAAGCCCGCACAGAAAGTGACGGCCATCCCGCTCTCCTGCATCTTCGCCTTCATCTGCTTTTTCGGAAGATTTTTTAGTATGCCGTCATCGAGAGGGATCTCGAGCCCGTCGAAACCGATCCCTGCAACGTGGTCTATCAGGTGAAGATACCGTTCATCGAAGGTCGGTCCCCATAGGAGGCACCACGCACCGCATTTAGCCATCCGAGTCTCCTTTTAGATCCTGTGTACACCGTACGGCAATGATACTGTCAAACCTTTTATTGCACCACAAGCATGATTCGGTGTACACTGATGCTGTCAAATTCGTCAGGGAGGAAACCCGGTCATGGAGGAACTGGTATCGAAGAATCTGCAAAACGCATTTCTTTCTATAGGTCTTGATTTCCGCCTGCTTTTTCCCGAATCGAAGAACGAAATCACCGACCGCTGGTACGGGGACTATGAATGGATCGTACGTGACGTCCCTGGTTACGGAACCGTCATCAACGCCGTTCCCCCGGACGAACACCTACGCTCAAAGCCATGGGAGGAGTGGTACGAACACGAGAACGTCGTTCACCATCACGTACTCTATCTCGACAAACCGAGCACCTACGACGATATTTTCGATGCGCCCGAACACGACGATATTCACCCCCCGAGAACACTCGGCAAACGCTGGTGGGTCGTCGATGACCCGGACCTCTCGCCTCTCTTTTTGAGATAGTTCGAAGACAATGATATACTGAAGCGCCGCACCAAGATCGGATGATGGCGAACTGGCGAACGGCCGATTGCCATCCGACGGCTTAAAACATGAGGTCATGATCCGGCTTCGTGATAACAACGACGCGGCCCTTCGTATCATTCCAGGTTTGCGTGCGTTTGCTCCAGTACCGCATGGTCGATCCCCTTGCGCCGCATGATCATGAGGGCCACGGTATCGGAGAATATCAGGAGGCTCTGCTCGAAGAGGGACGACATGGGCTGGAAGGAAGGCGTTTTCGATCTCTTCCGTTTGGTGGGCGCAGGCAGCCTGACGAACATATCCCGGTATTTCGCGAGCGCGCATTCCTCATCGGCGCCGATATGAACAACCGTGGCGCCGACCTGTTTCGCCCGTTCGGCGATCGACAGGGGAACAATCGACTCACCCGATCCCGATCCTACTATGAGAAGGTCGCCGTGACGGCACGCAGGTTCGTTTATGTCTCCGACGAGATGAACGTCTATACCGAGATGAAACAGGCGTTTCGCCATAGCCTGAAGGGAGAGAAACACCCTCCCGACACCGACCAGGAACACCGCCCGGGCGCTTAGTATCGCTTCGATAAGGGATTCAACCCGCGTCTCATCCACTCTTTCTAGCACAGACCCGATTTCTGCAAGTATCATCCGTTGCAATGAGACAAACTCCCCTTTTTTTAGCATCATTTCCCCCACTCGCCGATTCGTTTGTCGATGAATTCAATCACTTCCGTCTTCGTCGGGAGCGAGGGCTGTGCACCCCGCCGCGACACCGTGATCGCAGCGGCCGCACTCGCAAAACGAACGGCGTCCTCGATCGAATTGCCGGTTACAAGACCGTACGCAAGGGCGGCGGTAAAGCAATCACCGGCTGCGGTTGCGTCGACGGCCGTGACGTGGTACGAACCGAAAAGCTTCGTCTTTCTTTCCGAGGCGTAGAGAGAACCGCTGTCCCCCATCGTTATCACTACATTCTCCACCCCCGCTTCCAGCAGTGTCTTCCCTGCATCGTGCGCCCGCTTTTTTTTGCTGACGGAATCCGTAGGCTCCGACCCGGTCCCGGCGGCGCCCGCAAGCCGGGCGAGCTCTTCCGCTTCGACAAGGTTCGGGGTCGAAATCCAGGAGGCTTTCAGCATTTGGAGGTCTTCCGGCAGATACGGTGCAGGATTGAGCACGACGGGAACGGAAGCGTCGCGTGCAATATCGAGCGCCCGCCTGTTTGCCGCTTCCGGAACCTCGAACTGGAGAAGGAGAAGGTCCGAACCCCGTATGAGACCTGCTGCACGGTCAATATCGGATTCGGACAGCATCATGTTTGCTCCCAAATCGGGTACCATCGCGTTCTGTCCGTCCGAATCGATCAGTATTATCGTGATGCCGGTGTGGGTGGTATCGTCTTTTACGACCATGTCAAGCGAGACACCGGCGCTTTTCAGGCTCTGTTCTTCGAACGCGCCGAAATGGTCGTTCCCCAGCCTTCCAACGAAATGAACGTCACCGCCGAGCCTCGCAAGCGTCACGGCCTGGTTGGCCCCTTTCCCTCCGGCGGCAACCGAAAAACTGCCTTGGGGAAGCGTTTCCCCCGGCGCCGGTACCCGCTCGACCTTCATGATGAGATCGACGTTTGCGCTCCCGGCTACCACGATCCTCGGTCGTTTTCCCAACTCTCTCCTCCATAGCACACCGCATCTACCGCCTGCGCGGGCTCATTCGCGGTACAATCCTACGGTGAATACTATTGCAAATCGCCTAACAAGTCAAGGGGGCTGAATAAGGCTGTCGCCTACCCTTATTTCGTCGGCCTCTCGAATACCGGCAGTTCATAATCCCCCAAACGCTACGATGGAAATCGTTTACCATATTCACCGTTTACGGTATCGACGGTTTTGATACCGATCGTTTCTTTGTGGACAGCGAGCCCTGCATATAGTAGAATCTTAAGTGCGGCCTCCTGCTAGTATGCGTCACCCCCATCATTCTGAAGGTGAATCCGCATATATGCGCGCCGGAGGTCTAGTCGCACGGTCTTTATTATCCGCATGAGAAAGAACATAATTCTATAGAGCCTCTGGGGGATGTAAATGGAATACAGATTTCTCGGCTCGACGGGTCTCAAGGTATCCGAAGTCGCGTTCGGCACCCAGACGTTCGGGTGGGTGGCGGATGAAGCGGAGTCTCACCGCATGCTCGATCTCTTCTTCGATTCGGGCGGAACCCTCGTCGATACTGCGAACATCTATAACGACGGAAGGAGCGAGACGATCCTCGGCAGATGGATACAGAAAAAAAAGCGCAGGGATTCTGTGGTGGTTGCCTCGAAGGTCTTTTTTCCGGCCGGCGACGGTCCCAATGATACGGGTCTTACGAGAAAGCACATCCTCTCCCAGATCGACAGGAGTCTCGAACGTCTCCGCACGGATTACATAGACCTCTATCAGGCGCACTGCTACGACAGGTCGACTCCTCTCGAAGAAACGCTCGATGCTTTTTCTGATGTCGTGAGATCCGGAAAAGTACGCTACATAGGGGCTTCCAACTTCACTCCCTCCGCCCTCCAGCGTGCGTTGTCGTTGTCGGCCGCGAAAAGACTGCCGCGTTTCTGTTCTCTGCAGCCCGAATACAGCCTCCTCGTTCGGAGTACGGAGTGGGAGCTGATCCCGCTCTGCATAGAAGAGGGGCTCGGGGTTCTCTGTTGGTCGCCTCTCGCGGGCGGATGGCTCACCGGAAAATACAAAAAAAATGAGCTCCCGCCGGAAGACAGCCGTGTCGGCAGAAAGGACCGGTGGGACGACCAACCGGAGCAGCGTGCGAACGATCGTCTATGGAAGCTTATCGATACGCTTGATGAAATCGGCGGCAGGATCGGCAGAACACCTGCCCAGATCGCTTTGAACTGGCTCCTCGGAAAGCGCGGAGTAACCGCCCCAGTCATCGGCGCGAAAAACGTTACGCAGTTGACGGAGAACCTCGGCTGTACCGGATGGAAGCTCGAACCGGAAGAGGAAGAACGTCTTGACCGGGCCGGGGAGATGCCGCTTCCCTACCCGTACCGATTTATCGAGCGTTATACGAGAAAAAGAGAGACCGGCCCGTAATACGGTTTTCCCTCGATAGACCGTCCGCCCCGACAGCGCTTTATCTTATCGATTCCAGTCATCGATGACGAGATGGAACAGGTCGCTGTCGCTTGCGTCGCGGTACCATCTGACAAGCTTCAAGACTGTCTCGCCGCTTTTGCCGAGATCAACCGGTACCCTGTTGATCTCCATTTCCGCCGCATTCGCGTTCGTGGCGGTTAACCGAAGCATCTCCTCCGCATTGATTTCCAGCTCGTCGCCGGCTTTGAGAAGCGCCTCCTCCTTACCCTCTTCGTCCACGTAGTATCCCACATACACGGTTGCACGCGCCCTGATAAGGGTGGAGATGTCTGTTCTTTCGTAGCCAGAGACGATCTGAAAACCGGTCTCGGGGGCGATCGGTCCCGTCGAGACGAGATCTGATTCCTTGATTATTACGACTTCAGGTGGGCCCGTAATCGTACCGGCGCTCTCTTCCTCCCCGCTGAGAGTAATATCGGAGTCCGTAACGGCAGTTTTATAGAGCCGTTTGATCGTGAGATTGACCGTATCGACACCGAGCATATTCGTCCTGATTAAAAGATCTTTTCGTCCGTCCCTGTCGAAATCGATCTCGACCCTCTCGTCCGCCGCCAGCGAGAAGGGTATGGAGCTGATGGAGAACAGCAGGTCCTCTTCGATCCCGTCTATCGAGATGATGTGTTCTTTCCCCTTGTGAGAAATACTGATTTTATCGCCCCTCGAGAAGTCACGAGTCAGCTCCTCCTCCTCGAATACGATCGCCCGTGCCTCGTCTTCGCTCACCGCTTTTTCTACCTGTTCCGTTTTCTGCGCCTTCTTTTGTTTCTCCTCCCCCTTACTGTCTTTTCCACCCAGAATGACGTAAAGAGCGGCGCCTATGACGATGAGCACGACGAACGCAAGCAGGATATTGCGCCGAGCATTCTTCGGGCGCGCAACGAGCTGTTCAATGGGCGCGGGCTGTTCCTGTATCTTATAGTCCCGATACTTTATGACCATTTCATCGGAATCGAGCCCCAGAAACTGGGCGTAGTTCCTGAGGAAACCGACGAGATATGTCTCGCCGGGAAATATATCGAAGTCTTCATTCTCTATGGCGATGAGGTACTTTTTTGCAATTTTCGTTTCCCTCACCGCGTCATCGAGTGTCTTGCCGGATTGTATCCTGGCTTCTCTGAAGAGCGGTCCCAGCTGGTTCATACGCCTCCTCTCGATACTATAAATTTTCTAAAACGGGACGATGATATTCCTGATTATCTGGGCGTCTGCAGGCACCTCGAATTCAAAGATATAATCTGGAAGCTCGACATTGAGCTGGATTTCGGAGAACGAAAGACTCACGGTTACGCCGTTCGGTGAAACACTGCTCGACTGGAGGATGAGGCCGTTTTCCGAAACCCACATATCCATCTGTTTGAATCCCACCTTCGGTCTTTTCTGGACCAGTTTAAGATGATATGCACTCGTGTTGCCGAACGGCTGCGGTTCGCTCGTATCGTAGAAGGAGAAAGAGTACTCTTCGAAAAGCTTCGAGAGTCCCGACTCGGAAGCGGTCGAGAGAATACTAGACTCGGTATCTTCGCCAAGCGACTGCTGGCATACCACCTTCAGATAGGGTATGTAGATGAACAGTACGCGTTCGTTGGCGACTATCTTCTGGCCCTCGGGCTCGACGAACTCCAGAAGCAGCATGTCCGGTTTCTTGTACTTGATCTTCCCGGTATATCGGACGTCTCCGTTTACCCAGATGAATTGAGCGGTGTAGTCCTCTATCGCGGTGGACTTTTCCGACATACGGTCCTTGATGTCGTTAATCGAGACGATTTGGATATCCACCCCTTCCTGGGCGAACAACGGCAGCGAAAGTAGCGGGAGAAGAGCGACGATGAAAAGAATTCGTTTCAAAATACCGGCTCCTAGGTGATGCAATATATCGGGAAGGGATACCACCCCTTTTGGGAGCAGTCTCGTCAGCGCAAAATTTAATTTTAATATATCATGACGGAGGGCAATTAGCAAGGATTTTGCGTATTCGACCCTGGTCGGACCCTGCGAAAGTCAATCGACGCTGTCCGCATATATCTCTCTCGGCTTGCTCCCCCTCGGAGGGCCGATGAGTCCTTTTTCCTCCATGAGTTCTATGAGCCGTGCGGCGCGGTTATAGCCGATTTTTAACCTTCGCTGAAGAAACGATGCGGATGCACGCTTCGTCTTTAAAACGATTTCCACCGCTTCGTCGAACATGGGATCGTCCTCTTCCATAGCGATCTTGTCCACGCTCTCTTCCGACAGGATGTCTAGATCGTAATCGCCGTCCCAACTTTTTTTCAGGCCTTTTACGATTTCATGGATCTCATCCTCGGAAATATATGCGCCCTGTACCCGGGCGATATTCATGCTGCCGGCCGGTGAGAAAAGCATATCGCCCCTGCCGAGCAGCTTCTCCGCCCCGGAGAAGTCGAGTATCGTTCTCGAATCGGTTTTACTAGCGACCTGAAATGCGATACGGTACGGGAAGTTTGCCTTGATGAGTCCCGTTATTACGTCGACGCTCGGCCGTTGCGTGGACATGATGAGGTGAATTCCGACCGCCCTCGACATCGACGCCAGCCTCACGCAGGCATCCTCGACCTCCTTCTGGGCTATCGCCATGAGATTCGCGAACTCGTCGACGATTACGACGATATAGGGTAGCTTTTTGGATACCTTCGCGTTATATCCGTTTATGTCCCGCGTGTAGCATTGGTCCAGCTTTCTGTACCTGTTTTCCATCTCCCAGATTACCCAGCGAAGCACCTTTGAAGCGTTTCGCGGGTCCGTAACAACCTCGGTAAGAAGATGGGGTATTCCGTTATATATCTTGAGCTCAACCATCTTCGGGTCTATCATGATAAACTTCAGGTCGTCGGGCGATTTTTGCAATAGAAGGCTCACGATGAGGGAGTTGACGCAGACACTCTTTCCCGCACCCGTCGCGCCTGCGATGAGCAGGTGAGGCATGGAGGTGAGATCATGGACGATGATCCTCCCGCCGATATCCTTGCCGAGAACAAGGGGTAGCGCCCCAGTCTTTTTCGCGTCCCCGATAATATCCCCGAGTGTTACTATCTCCCGCTCCTCGTTCGGGATCTCGATACCTACGGCGGACCTTCCGGGGATTGGGGCCTCGATCCGTACTCCGGGTGCCGAAAGGCTCAATGCGATGTTGTCGCTGAGGCTTACTATCCTGCTCAGCTTTACGCCGGGCGCGGGTTCGAGCTCGTAGCGGGTAATAACCGGCCCCTGGGTAAAGCCGATCACCCTCGCTTCGATTCCGAAGTGACCGAGCGTCTTCTCGAGCTCGCGGGATTTGTGTTCCGCCTCCCGCTCCCTTTCTTTCATGTTTACCGATTTCGACCGTTTGAGCATCTTTTCTCCCACAGGGTTAGGAGGAACCTGTAGGTGGGCCGGTTCAATCCCTCTCTTCGGCGGTTTCGGTGTTGAATCCATCCGTCCGCCGTCTTCGTTGGTTCTTACAGAAATCGGCCGCCTTTGCGGTGTCACTATATTGCCCTGCGTATCGAAACATACCCTGCTGATAAGGGGCGGCTTAGCCTTTTTGCTTCTTTGGAAAAGGATACCCCTAAAGAACACCCCGCTCTTTTTTTCCGACGGCGCTGCGGTTTCCTCAGAAGCATACACCGGCTCCCTCTTATTGCTCCTTTGTAAAAGCCCCTTGAAAGCGGTTACGATAAGGGCGAAAACTCCTCCGCCGAACACAAGAGAAAACACAAAAGCCGCAGTAATGTGGTGCTCCGATACCGGACGGTATAGCGTACGGCCCAGCGCGCCACCTCCCCAGTAGAGCGGTTGGTTGTGAAAAAGCTGAAGCAGCAAAGCGGACGTAACAAACAGGCACAACGCGATGACGGCAATCATAGTTTTTCTGAACATGGAAATATTTCTGAAAAGGCAGTATCCCGTAAATATCATTAATACGGACAGAAGGCATCCCGAGCCCCCCGTATAATAGAATACGAGGGCGGAAAGGAGGGCTCCCGTCCTGCCAAGAAAGTGAGATGCCTCCGAAGGCGGGTTCTGACTGAAGTAGAGCGTGTCTTCCGTATGGAAACCCGTAAGGGTGACAAGAAGAAAAAGGCCGGCGGTGATAAGCAGGACTTTACCGATCGAGCGCTTTACCCTATAACCTCTAAACGAACTGCGCCTGTTGCTCTTCATAACCTTTCCTTTATTGCAGTATAAGCCCCAAAACGCCTGCGACGATGCAGTAGAACGAAAAAATCCACAATCTGCCCCGCTCGAGAAACCGAAGTAATAGACGAAGCGACCAGTACCCTGAAATGAAAGAAAAAACGAACGCCGTTATCACCAGGGGAAGACCTACCTGCATGTAGAGCTGTGAGTGAGACCTCGCGTATTCCAGTACGGACGCGCCGAATACGGACGGTATCGAGAGCAGAAACGAGTAGGTACCGCAAAGGTCGCGTCTAAGCCCCAGGAAAAGACCCGCGGATATCGTGCTTCCCGACCGTGAAATCCCGGGGAGCATGGCCATCGACTGGGCGAGACCGATGACGACCGGTACATGTATGCGCGCGCTTTCGATTCCACCGTCTTTTTCCCCGACAAACCGGGTCGCAAGGAGAATAAAACCCGTCACGATAAGTAACGCCGATACGGCGACCGGATTTATAAACACGGATTTTATTCTCTCCTTGAAGAGGAGGCCGATGATTCCCGTTATCGCGGTTGAGATAATGATATAGAGAAAGAGCTGGATGCTGCCTTTCGTTCTTTCGCCCCGTCTGTACAGGAGCCAAACCCCGACATCCCTGAGGATATCCGCTATCGTCTTGCGGTAGATTATCACCGTTGCTGTTACGGTTCCGAGGTGGAGGATAAGATCGAAGAGTAGGGGTATGTCGGTAATCCCTATTAGAGCCCTCGTCAAAACAAGATGACCGGAGCTCGAGATCGGCATAAATTCGGTCACTCCCTGCATAACGGCTAGTATGACGGCCTGTGGTACTGTCATGTGTATTCCACGTCTTTACCGGTACCCCGCCCGTTACAGGCGGGCTTGCGGTTTTATATTTTGGTACTTCAGGTATACGTTCTATTTACCGATGATAGAGTAAAATACTACTGTTGACCGACTATGAAAAAAATATATTTAATAACTCTTCTTCTTTCGGTACTCTTTTCCATCTGTTTTAGTATCGGCTTTTCCCAGGAATACAAAACAACCGAGACCGAATATTCCGGCACGAAGGCGTTTATCAAGTTCCATAACAAGGATATTTACTACCTGAACAGGCCTGTCTGGGTCGAGTTCCAGATAGTAAACGAGGACATTCATCCCCACCTGTTTCTCGCAGCCTATAAAAAATTGTTTACCTTCGATTTCGAGGTTTATTCTCGTACAAACAGGCCGGTCGAGCACTCCACAGAATGGGTCATAGACCGGCACCGGTTCGAGGCTGTCTTAAGCGACGAGATCACCCTCAAGGAAAACGAGGTCTACGGAGTACGAATCGATATCAGCAGATGGTTCGATTTTCCGGCCCCCGGGGAGTATATCGTCCGCGGCGTCTTCTATCCGGGGCTCATTACGAACCCGGAACGGAAGTACCATTCAGAAAATGAATTGCTGCTAACCCTACACCCTCCCTATACGGAAGAGGTGATGCAGAAGGAGCGGATGGAAGAAATAAAAAAACTGAAAGCCCAAAGCCTCCCTCCATACGAGGTCGTCGACGTCCTGCTTAAGTCGCTTATGGACGGAGACTTCGAAAAGTACTTCCTCTACCTCAGGTTCGACAGATTCATACGGCAGTTCGAGAACGCGTATCGAAAGTATCGTGACGCGCACGATACCGATAAACCGCCCGTTGTAGAGGAGTTCAAGAGCTACCTCAAAGGGGACAACAAACTCGAAGCCATCCCCTACTCCGATGCGGTACCCGTTTCCTATGAAATAGAGGAAACCTATATCAAGGGACGGGACTCGACGGTGACCGTACGGGAAACGTTCCGCTACCTCGCGCTCGTAGAGGAGAAACGGTATACCTACCACCTTCACCTGTACGGAGACAAGTGGCTTGTAGAGAAATACGACGTAGTGAACATTTCCAAATAAACGCCGTCTTTCCCCGACGGTTTTTTCCATTCTTTCTTTTATAACGGACTCCCTCGGCTTCCCGTCGTTCGACGACGCACCGAAACGGCCGCCCCGATCACCCCGTATCAACAATCCTTTTACCCGGTAGATGAAATTGATTATATTTTAACTTCAAATTTGTATCTCAAGGAGTTTTTGAATGGATAAAAAACGGGGGTTCCTCGGCAGTATCTACGGTGAGGGACGGGCCTATCCCCTAGACGACATAAGAAGTCCGAACCTATTCAGAGAGGTTTTTCCGTATTCGGAGGTATGCAGGACTCCTTTCGACCATCGTATCATTCCCATCAGTCCGCCCGAGAACATCTATATCAGCGATACTACATTCAGGGACGGCCAGCAGTCCCGGCCGCCGTATACACCGAAGCAGATGGTCGAGCTCTTCAGGTTGATTCACCGGCTCGGCGGTCCAGAGGGGGTCATAAGTCAATCCGAGTTCTTTTTATACAGTGATAAGGACAAAAAGGGGCTCGAGGGAGTACTCTCGCTCGGTTTCGAGTACCCGCGTGTCACCGGCTGGATTCGTGCGAACAAGAAAGATCTACAGCTCGTAAAGGACGCGGGGCTGAAAGAGACCGGCATACTGACCTCATGCAGCGATTACCACATCTTTCTCAAGCTTAAGAAGACGAGACGCCAGGTGATGAAGGATTACCTCGGCATCGTCAGGGACGCGCTGGACACCGGCCTTTCGATACGTTGCCACTTCGAGGACGTCACTCGTGCGGATGTATACGGTTTCGTGATTCCCTTTGCGCAGGAGCTCATGCTGCTTCGGGAGGAGAGCAAGATCGATATCAAGATCAGGCTCTGCGATACACTCGGGTACGGAATACCATATCCCGGTGCGGCGCTTCCGAGAAGCGTCTCAAAGCTGGTGAGGTCTTTGATCGACTACGCCGGCGTCCCGGGAGAGCTGCTCGAGTGGCATGGGCACAACGATTTTCACAAAGGCCTCGTGAATGCAACCACCGCCTGGCTTTACGGCTGCGCGACGGCGAACGGAACACTTTTAGGGTACGGCGAGCGAACCGGCAACACCCCCATCGAGGCCTTGATTATCGAATATATCTCTCTCACCGGAATGACGAACGGCATCGACACCACGGTGATAACTGAAATAGCGAACTACTACGAAAAGGAGATCGGTGAGTATATACCGCCTAACTTTCCTCTCGTCGGCTCGGATTTCAACGCCACGAGAGCCGGCATACACGCCGACGGGATGATAAAGAACCCCGAGATATACAACATTTTCGATACGGAAAAACTTTTAAAACGCCCGCCCGGTATCATGATCAACGACAAGTCCGGGGCCGCCGGCATCGCCCAGTGGATCAATACGCACCTCAGGCTTACCAACGAGGAGAGGCTCGGCAAGCACGACCCTGCAATCACGAGAATCAACGACTGGCTGCAGGAGCAGTACAACAGCGGGAGGGTCACAGCCATTTCCAACGAGGAGATGGAACATGTGGTGAGACATTTCATGCCGCACCTCTTCATCTCCGAATTCGATCGTATAAAGCGAAGGGCGCTCGAGATGGCGGAGGATATATTACAGAAGATAGCGGAGACGCAGGAACTAAAATCCATGAATCCGGAGCTTATAACGCCCGTTCTCAAGAAAACTGTTCTGGCACACAGGTTCATACAGTGGTCGTACGTGACCGATCTCGACGCGAAGCTCATCGTCCCGTTTATCACTCAGCCTAACTTGAAGGGAAAGTTCAAAACAGCGAAAATACCCGAGGACTTCTCCGACAGGTCCTGGTTTTCTCAGCCGATCGAAGACGGGAAGATACACGTATCGAGGTTCTATGTGTCGTATATTACGGATATCCTGTGCCTTACCGTATCGACCCCGATATTCGGCGACAACGACCGCATCGTGGGTATCGTTGCGTTCGATATACAGTTCGAGGACCTTGTCAGGGCGGAGGATATGCTGTAAGGCGGCGAACAAAGAATTCCACCCTCCCGGAACTTTTTTCTTCTCCTTAGTTGGGTGATGGGGGGGGTCGAGTCCGCATGAAAGGAACCAGTAGAGAGTCGCCGTCAGCCGCCCAGGGTAAAAGTTTACAAAGTTTACGCCTGTCCCCTGTGGATAACTTTAGCCGTTATGGACGACTCCGTGTAGATCGTAATCGTCAGCGCGCGTAACCTTTGCTTTGACTATCGAACCCGGTTCGAGCAGTTCTTCGGACCTGAGCACAAACACGCCGTCCACCTCTGGCGCGAAGTGGTAGCTCCTCCCGAAGTATATATTCTCTCCCTGTACCCTCTCCTCCACAAGGACGTCGAAGAACTTACCGATTTCCCCTGCGAGCATTTTTGCCGATATCGTGCGCTGGAGCTGTAAGACTTCGTCGCGTCTTTTTTCAGCGACGCGCTTCTTCACCCTTCCCCCGAGCCCGGCGGCTTCCGTTTCTCTCTGCGGCGAGAAGACGAACACTCCGAGGTGATTGAACTCCACTTCCCGTATGAAGTCGAGAAGAACGCGGAAATCTTCCTCACGTTCATGTGGGTATCCGACGATCACGCCGGTCCGGAACACCGCGCCGGGTACGCGTTCTTTTATCCTCGAAACGAGTTCGCGGTAGTATTTGCCGCCACCCTGCCTGTGCATGCTCGCGAGCACTTTCTCGGATGCGTGCTGGATCGGGATGTCGAAGTACGGGAGGACCCTGTCTTCCCCGAAGATTTCGAGAATCCTCATTAGATCCTCGTGAGGGTTTAGATAGAGGACCCGTATTCTTTCTATCGAGGTCTTTTTGAGAATATTCTCGACAAGAGAGCTGATGCCGTTCTTCATCCCGAGGTCTCGGCCGTAGGCAAGCGTATCCTGCGAGGTCAGTACGATCTCCTTCGTCCCCAGGTCGATAAGTCTCAAGGCGTCCTCCACCACCGCGTCCGATTTTCTGCTTCGCATGGGCCCCTTGATGAGAGGAATGAGGCAGAAGCTGCAGGAACCGGAACAGCCCTCCGAGACCTTGAGATACGCATAGCCTTTCTTTGTAATGAGCCTGCTTCTTACCGTATACTCCGAATATCCCTTGTCGATAAGCCTGGCCTGCGGGTAGTCACGCGTGCCTGTTTTTTCCACCGTGTCTATAATGATCCCGAGGTTCCCGATCCCTGCGACCGCGTCGACTTCGGGCATCGTTTGCAGGATTTCTTTGTGGTAGAGTTGTGAAAAACAGCCCGTTACGACGAGGCGGGAGCCGGGCTGCTTCTTTTGTGAGAGAGCGAGAATAGTATCGATGGACTCCTGTTTTGCCTCGTCAATGAAGGCACAGGTGTTCACCACGAGCACCTCGGCTTCTTTTGGATTCTCCACGATGGTGTGCCCGGCCCGTTCGAGAAGAGTCATCATCGTTTCGGAATCGACGGTATTCCTGCTGCAGCCGAGTGAGAGAAAGAATACGGATTTATTTTTCATGTTCTACAAAAAGGCTCATTCGGGAGGCTATACGGTTAGCTGAATACAATTTCGGGCTGGCCAGACTTGAACTGGCGACCCCATGTCCCCCAGACATGTGCGCTACCCAACTGCGCCACAGCCCGTCACGGTACGGATCCCTTCAACCCCCGTACCGGAATGTAAGTATAGTACCCTCCCGCTCTAATGTCAAGGATTAGCGGCGGGTAATCCCCGAAAACCTCTCCACCGCATCGGCCGTGCTACTGAATGTGTATCTTACCGTCGTGACACGCTCGAAATTATCTCAAACCCTTTTTCTCTTCCAGGCGGCTGAATTTACTGAAGCATGCGCGATCGAGCCTTTTTCTCAGCCCATGGGATGTCATGACGGTGCCGAAGACGTCCTCCCAGACGGTGGGGCTTTCCATACACAGGTAGAGCCTGCTGTCGTCGACCGCTTCGGAGAGGTACGATTTTATCGTGTTATATGCTCTTGTCCTGAGGGGCCTGAAATAACGGAGTTTGCCGTCTTTCCCCCGTATGAACTCACCCGAAGCGAGCTTTCTTATGCTCGCTTTCATCTTCGGCGGGAACCTCAGAGTGCCCATACTCACGTAGACTATGTTCTTCGGATCGACGCTTCGAAAGAGCATATCTATCGTCTCCCTATATCCATTTTCCCAACCTTCATACAGTATTATGGGATCGAAGTGGAACGCCAGCCGGTATCCCGCGTCCTGTGCCGCACGGGCGGCTTCTATTCTCCGATGTATCGGCGCGGCTCGACCCTCTTCGGTTTCGGCGATATATTTGCTGTTCAGCGACCATGCGGTAATGGTGTTGTCGTGATCTTCGATTTCGAGCAGGCTTTCTATGTTCGTCGTCTTGGTCTTTATCTCTATCACTGAGTCCGTACGCCGTGAGAAATAGGGAATGAGCCTGTTATAGAGCGGGTAGCTCTTTTCGAAGAGAAGGCTGTCAGTGAACTCTCCTGTGCCGAAACGGACCAGGCCTCGCGATTTTTCAAGAAACTCGTCCAGTTGTGCGAAGAGCCGCTCCCATTCGCCGTAAAAAGCCGGCGCTTCGGAGCCGAAGTAGGTCGAAAGTATGCAGTATGAACATCCGATATCACATCCCCTGGCAAAATCGATGATCTGGTAGCCGCAGCATACGTGCTGCGGGGTACCCGGACAGGGTCGTATAAACCTCCTGTTCGTTTTTATCGACTTCACAAAAGCGCTGTTTTCGTTTTCATCCATCCGCATAGTAACGTATATACCCATTTCACGACCGTCCGTCCACCCTTAAAAACTTGACGGGAACAGGCAAATATTCTATGTTTATTAGAACATTCAGAGGCAAATATTGAATTGTACCTCTTTCACACATACCCCGGAGAACCGGCGGGATGCGGATACGTCATCCTGCACGTTCAATAATATCCGTGCACGTTATCTTATCGACTGATAGTATTTAAGGTGCCCGTTATGAAAAAATCCGGAATCGTTCCATCCGTCGTTTTCCTCATTGTGCTTTTTGTTTCCTCTTCCCTGTTCGCCATGCGGGGCGTCGGCGGTAAAAAGACCCAGCTCACGTTCTGGCACAGTATGAGTATCTATCAGGGAGGCACGCTCGAAGACCTCGTTGACGAGTACAACAGCACCCATGACAGCGTTTATGTCGACCTCATCTTCCAGGGTCTATACAACGAAACCAAGACGAAACTCGTCAATGCGGTCAAAACGGGAGACCATCCCGATATATCACAGGTGGCTATCGAGTATCTGGACGTTTTCATCGACGACGGCAGGATAGAACCGATTAACGATCTCGTATCCTCCGAAGACAGAGAGGATATTCTCGGCCAGTTCTGGAACGGGGTGACGAGGGGGAGGGACATCTATGCGATACCCTTCAACCAGAGCGTTCAGGTCCTCTACTTCAACAAGCAGGCGTTCGAACGGGTCGGCCTTGATTACGGGAAGCCCCCCAGGACATGGGACGATGTGATAGACTACGGTATGGAGCTCACGCGGGACTTCAACGGCGACGGGGAGATAGACCAGTGGGGTGTTTTAATATCCCTCGAGGGAGTGTTCGGATTCACCCCTCTCATCAGACAGGTGGGCGGCGAGTTTCTCAACGAGGATCGGACCGAGGCATTATTCAACAGCGATGCTGGAATCAAGGTCATGCGTCTTCTTCAGGACATGGTATACGAATACCGCATGATGCCCTCCAACTGGACCCTCTTCGAAGGGGCGAACGCCTTCTTAAGCGGAAAGATAGCGATGGGTCCGATCACATGCGCGGGAATAAAGTATGCGGAGGAGAACCTGCCGTGGGAGCTCGGTATCGCGCCCCTGCCGTACATAGAGAACAAGTCGGTCCTGCTCGGCGGCGCGGGCATAGTGATATTTGCAAAACAGCAGTACCGTCGCCGCGCCGCGCTGGATTTCATACAGTGGCTGACAAACCGGGAAAACTGCATACGCTGGCACAAGGAGACGGGGTACCTTCCTCTGAGAAGATCGGCGATCGAAAGCATAGAACTCAAGAGCTTTCATCGCGAAAATCCGAACTACAAGGTCCCGATCGACCAGCTTCCCTATTCACGGCCGCCGGATTTTACCCCGTACCTTCCGCAGATCGACGATATCGTTCGTTTCGCAATAGAGGAGATTATGATCAACAGAGAAGAGCCGAAAAGCGTGCTCGATACTGCGGCTCGCAGAGTGAACGAGCTCCTATCAGACGGGAACCGGAAATGAGAGCGAAAAAGAGGCTGTTTGTTCTCCTGCTTACGGCGGCGGCCGTTTTCCTGCTGTATCCCGTATCGGCTCCCGGCGACGACGAGGAAGTCATCACGCTCGAACGGATTGGGATAGAGGGGAACAGCGTAACCGCTACCGACTACATACTTTCTTGTGTAACCCTTGCAGAAGGCAAGACCTACGACTTCGACACGCTCATGGACGAGATCAACATAAGCCGTGAGAACCTCGAGCAAACCGGTCTCTTTACCGAGATCTTCTTCGATGACCAATTTGACGAAAATGACAATCTCCTTCTCACCGTTTCGGTAAAGGAAAAAAACTATCTCTTCTTCGGTCTCGGCGGTCACTCGGGTATCGAAGCCGGCGACTTTTATTTCCGTAACTCTCTTTACGTCGCATACAAAAATCTGTTCGGCAACAGGACGTCTCTTTACGTCGAGCTCCCCTTCTACGAAGACCAGGGATTAGGATTTTCCGTTCAAGGCGATGTTAAAAAGCTGCGCTATGCCCTCGACCTTACGTATGCGCATAGGTCCAAAACAGGTGAGGATTCCGTTCGTTTCAGGCCCGGACTCGGGTACGCGATAAATCCTCTGTTCTATCTGGGCGCAGACATTCTTGTCAACAATGCCCTTTACAACTCGTTCGGGTTATATCCGTTTATTGAACTCGGCTCGACGGAACGAAAAAACACAGATTCCAGGTCTTGGTGCTTCTTCAGACTCTCTCCCTATTACTCGAACAACTTCGAAGGCGGCTCGGGCCGCGTCCCCGAGACGGACTCTTTCTACGGAGTAGAGGCGAAATTCCGCTACTACAGGGACCTGTTATTGAAGATCGTGTATCAGCTGAAGCTCGAAGCCGCGCTTCAGGGCGGCACGGTGCCTCATAATCTTATTCTCCAGTCGGATGTGCGGGGTACGCGCTTCGACGACCATTACGGTGACAAAAAGTTATCTTTCACGAACGAACTGCATGTACCGCTTCCGTGGGAGGAATCGGTGGTGATCGTACCTTTCGTCGATTTCAACGTAATCGGCTATTCGGATGTCGAGCTGCTTCTGGGAGGCGGCATAGGCGTCCACTGGTTTACCCGTTTCAACGATCCGCTCGTCTTCGAAATCGCTTTCGGCAGAGGCTTCATGCTGAATTTTCAGAAGAGATTGTGATGTCAGCTTCGAAATACCGGGGAAGTGATATAAAAAGCGCCGTGCTATTGATTCTCCCCACCTACCTGGTACTCTTCATATTCATCATCATCCCCATCTTCTTCGCGTTTTTTTTGAGCTTCAACAAGTGGAACCTGCTAGGAAGTATGAAGTTCGTCGGTATTTCCCAATACAAGAAGCTCTTCGCTTCGGAAGAGTTCTGGAAGGCGGTTACAAATACCTTTTACTACTCATTCATCACCGTTCCGGTCGGCATACTCATATCGCTTTTCCTCGCGATGCTCTTGAATTCCAAGATACGGGGCATCCAGATATACAGGACCATATACTTCATGCCCGTTATGACATCCGTGATAGCCAGTGCCTTCATCTGGCAGTGGATATTCCAGTCCCAGAACGGGATCCTCAACTACCTCATCGGCCTCATCGGCCTGAAACCGCTGTCCTGGCTGAACGAGCCGAGGGGTATTCTCACCGTGATTTTCAGGTCGATCGGCGTAACGATACCGAAGTGGCTCGGCGGACCGAGCGTGACGCTCGTTGCGATAAGCATCATGACGATATGGAAGAACACCGGGTACTATATGATCATATTCCTGGCCGGCCTTCAAAATATTCCGAGATCACTGTATGAGGCGGCCGAAATCGACGGAGCGGGAAAAGTCAAATCGTTCTTCGCCATCACGCTGCCCATCTTGAGCCCGACCACGTATTTCGTGCTCATCATGTCCGTAATAGTTTCGTTCCAGGTGTTCGAGCAGGTCGCCGTCACGACGCAGGGAGGACCTTTAAACTCCTCCCTTGTGCTGGTGTACTTCATATACCAGAAGGCATTCAAGTTCCTCGAGGTGGGATACGCGTCTTCCGCCGCGTTCATACTCTTCGCAATAGTTCTGGCTTTGACCTTTTTCCAGGTCAAGCTTCTCGGAAAGAGGGTACACTATTGAAAAAATCCGGCGTCCGAACAGTCGTCAGGCACTCTGTCCTCCACCTGGTCCTGATCGCGGGTGCAATTATCATGCTGTTTCCCTTTTTATGGGGGATTTCCACCTCCCTCAAGGATATGCGTGAAGTGCTTTCGAGCCCCTTCAGTCTCATTCCGAAGAACATAACGCTCGTCAACTACGCAAACGTGGTGAGGTCCATTCCGATCGTACGGTTCTTCATCAACAGCGTAATCGTCTCGGCCGCTATTACCGTGAGCCAGCTCTTCACGTGCTCGCTCTCGGCCTACGCCTTTGCACGGCTGCGATTTCCTTTCAGGGACGGCCTCTTCTATATCCTGCTCGGCACGATGATGATCCCACAGCACGTCATCATGATACCCGTGTATATCATACTGAACTTTTTCAGGTTGATAGATACCTACGCGGCGATGATAGTGCCCTTTATTTCCGGCGCGTTCGGGACCTTCCTTTTGCGGCAGTTCTTTCTCACCATACCGAAGGAGCTCGAAGAAGCGGCTATTCTCGACGGCTGCGGCCATCTGCGGTTTCTCTTTAAAATCATGCTCCCTCTCTCCAGGCCGATCCTCGCCACGCTCGCCATATTCACATTCATGTGGAGCTGGAACAATTACCTCTGGCCGCTGATTGTGACGAACCGTATCGAGATCAGGACCCTACAATACGGGCTCGCCATGTTCAAGGAGGAGGGAGGCCTCAACTGGGGTCAGCTCATGGCAGGTACCACGATCGCGACGGTACCGATACTCGCGTTGTTCCTCGTCATGCAGAGGCAGTTTATACAAGGAATAACGTTGACCGGGCTACGTGAGGGGTAGAAACATTCTATTGTTTCCGACATCCTGAATACGGCAGTCAGTATCGTTATTCCAAGGAATTACGAATAGAGGCGGTCTGAGTTTTTCGGTTTTTTATTTACTCGGATGTATGTTGATGGAAAGAGCGCCGCGTAATTCCCGGGGATATACGCTGACTGGGTTAAGAGAAGGATAACCCTGAAAGCAGTAGGATTGAGGCGTTATGCAAGGAATTACGTGGAAAGGCGGGCGGTATGAGGCGCGAAGGTTTTTTATTTCTTTCTAAATATTTTTAATAATACGTGAGCGTATAATCCCCCTGGATCTAGGCTTATCGTCTTGCCTCTTTACCAATTACCTTTCCACTATCTCGATTTCCTCGGCGGTAAGGCCGTAGAGTGTATATACGAGACCATTTATCTCCTTTTCCAGACGGAGTACGCCGGGGCTATCGGGGTTACTGTGTATTGAGCGGGTGAGTTCGGTAAGGGCGGTTTTTTGTTCGTTCGGTAAAGAGGGAATAGGGATTGTTTCCATGTATTGTGCGAAAAATCGGACGAACCCTCCGCGAATAATTGAACTAATGTTTTGAAAATACCACCAGAAAACGGTTGAATTAAAAAGGCCTGTGAGCCAGATCTCATTGGTGGGAATTATATACGCCGTATTACCAAGGAATGCATTGCTTTCGTCCCAAGTAAAATTTGGGCTTTGTGCAATGTCCGCGTAAACGATCTTCGGCCGTTCGAATTCTTTATAATACGCACATGAACGAAGTTCCCACCAGAATTTTCCTTGATCTTCCCGCTTTTGCAGTTTCTCTTTCCACGGAACCAGGTGTCGATAAACAGCGGGAAAGGTTTTTTCGAACATACGTGCCGCTTCTTGCTTGCTTTCTTCACGTGACCAATACCATTGTTTGTTAGCGCTGCTTGGAATATTTATTAGGTAAAGCCCCGCCCACTCTGTTTTCCATTTTCGGATATCCCGGCCGCGGAGCCACGGCTTGATGATTTCCGCCGAATTCGGGTCTTCTGTGATCAAACGGTCACGGCACTCCTGATCGATGACAAACGCCTCGTTAAACCCTGTTTTAATACCATAGAAAAACCGCCCCTTTACATACTCCCCTAACGATACGCCGGACGAACGGAGCTTTTCCATCAGAGCCAGCGCCTCGGGCCGCTCCAGGTTCCAGCCTTTGGGGTCGAGCGAGGAGACGGGCATACGAAAGCGTATAGTTTCCAAATCCTCGTCGATGCGATCAAGGTGCCCGGGGTCCGTGAACGCGGCTACGGCCGCCTCTTCGCCTGGGTCCGGTTTCTTCTTCTCAACAAGGATAATCGAGGGGTACGTGGTAGCCTCGAAAACCGGCAGGTCCCCGAAATCGATGACCAGTTTCGGGGTGACCGCAGTGGTCAAAAGGTCGCGCGTGTTTTTTCCATACCCGGCGCGCATGAACTTGTTCGGCGCGATAAAACAAAGGTGGCCTCCCCTCTTCAGTATGTCAATCCCGCATTTATAGAAATAAGTGTAGAGATCCGCCGTACCGCAGTAGAAATCCTTAAAGGCATCTTTCAATTGAGGCTTGATGCTCCTGATCGCCTCCTGGCGCACATACGGGGGATTGGCGATTACTACATCGAACCCGCCTGTTTCATGAAATATTTCGGAGAAATAGACCGTAAAATCGAACTCCGTATGTCCGCTGGTGATTCTTCCTATGAGGTCATGGATCCGGTTTTTGTAGTCACACTTTTTTGTGGGATTGGTTTCCTCGAAGAAGAGGGGTTTTACTTTTTCCAGCTCCGCAAAAAGATGATCGTTGAACAGGTGATTCTCGACACCCCGCAGGGAATCCCCGCGTACGATCTTATAGTCCAGGTTCGGCAGGGGCTTGATAGTTTTTATATCATCCTCATCCACCACCAGCGAAAGCCAGAGACGAAGCTTGGCGATCTCAACCGCACCGGGGTCGATGTCCACGCCGTAAAGGGAATGTTCAATGCACCGCCGCTTGAACTCATACGACGTTCGTGAATTGTCATGCATGAATGTGGAAAGAACGTTTCTAGCCCGCACAATTTCGCTCATCATGCCGACTGGAAAGGCGCCGGACCCGACCGCCGGGTCGCAGACCGTGATCATTGCCAGTGTATCGTCAATGAGCGCTGCGTTTTTCCGGACGTTTTCGGGAAGTTTGAAGGAATAGGTTTTTGTCTCCCTTCCTTCGCGCAGGACACGCGCCTCATTTTCGCTGACCTGTTCGCCGCTCTGTATCAGTATCTCGATATCGGATTTACCGACATCCGCTGACAGCTCGCGTGCCAGGTAATTAACCAGACACTGCCTGCACATGTAATGGACTATCTCTCGCGGCGTGTAATACACTCCGAACTTTTTATTGAATTCGTTTTCAGCCCCTTTTTTCCCGCTCTTAAGCGCGTTCTTGAATTCAGGATAGTTATCCGGGCGGATGGCGTTGAATTTTTCGTACGCCTTTCCCAAGAGCTCAGGGTCTATCGCTACTTCCTTTTCAAGAGGCTCATCTTCCTTGACGGTGAAATTGTACCGGTCGAAAATATCCAAGATACCGTCGCCCTTATCGCCTTCCTTTGTTTTTACTGAATTGGAAAACAGGGTGTCCGGCAGGTTTATATCGGTATGCACCCAGTCGTAATTGCCGATTGGGTCAAAGAGCCCGCCGTTTAAGAAAGGTATTTTGCAGTTAAATTGGCTGAAATAATAATCATTGTGGCTTCGGTCATCGCGCAGGGCATCATAGAACAGGTGCTCCAGTACGCCGTTGAAAAAATTTTTGTAGTCTCCATGTTTCTTCTCAAACAGCTCGCGGAGGAACTGTTTCGAACCTGTGCCCCAGTCATCGTCACGTCCTACACCGAACCAGCCCTTTTTCTGGAGAAAATAGAGGAATATTATCTGCCCAAGAAGCTTTTTGGCAAAGTTTACGGTATCCACACCTTTGGCCTTGAAGTCGGCCTCTACTTTCGGATCCGTCTGAACAATCCTATCCAGCTCTTCCTTGGTTCGAAGGAAAAGATCACGGTACTTCAGAAAGAATTCTCTTGTGACGGTCTCGATATCAAAGGCCTTTCCGATATCTTCGAGGCTCGGGTCGCTCTCATCATTTGCCAGAATGTCGACAAGCCTGCTCTGGGCGGTATGGCTTTTTTCGTTAACACCCACAAGAAACGACCAGCGCCTGGCAGGGGTGAACTCCTCTTTCACCCTCATTCGGCCGGATTCGGTTTTTTCAAACGTATAGTCCATCTTGACCAGTGAAAACCGCCAGTCCCCTTTATCCGGAGACACAAATGCAGCCAGCGCGGCGTCTTTCTTTATGCCGCCGCGGCTGCCGTTCAGGTACCAGGCGACAAAATTACGCTGCTTGGTTCGGGCGCGTTCAAGGGACGTCTCTTTTTTAAGGGTTACCACAAGGATATCGATGCTGCTTTTCCCGTCGCTGTATTTACCGAGGCGCTCCATTGTTTTTATATACTGTTTATACGCATCGGGAATATAGTTTCCCTTATAGGTAAATGGGGCGCTGTCAACCCTGTTGAGGAGGTTTTTAACAAACAGTATGAAATCTTTTTTATTAAAAGGGTGTTCGAAGGTATCTTTGATAATTCGTTGTGCCTGCTGTTTGTCCATATACTATTTCTTCACGGAGTCAGTGTTTCGTGTCCGAGTCAATCCGTTTTCCTATATCCGACATTTTTCCGACATATCCGACATTTAACCGACATGTGTAAGAAAGTAACGTGTTCCTTTTTTCTCACCCCGTTTTCGTACCAGTCCTTTAGTTATTAAACCATTCAGGTCACGTAAAGCGGTGCGATCTGTAATGCTGAAAAGCGATTGGTATTCTTTATTAGTAATTGAGACCTTCTCTTTCAAGTAATTTATGACTTTGATTTGCCTTTCATTCAATCCGAGGTTCTTTAAATTTTCCTTATTCCACTTATCCTTGTAAAAAATCACGGTCATCACGCCGTTTTCTTCTATGAAATCCGGCTCCGGCAATCCCTGTTCGACACACTCTTCAACAATTTTTAAGGTGCCGCGACCCCAGGCTTCAATAAATCCGGCATAATAGAATATTTCCGCCAACAGCTTATTTCTCGGTTTGGAAAGATGCTCGGTTTTCAACGATTCCACCGGCACCTCAGGCGGCAAACCCCCGGCATTCATTATTACAAGTTTGTCTGAATAAATTCTGATTTGGATCTGAGAGAAGCTCCCGTAATCCCGGTGAATGAGCGCATTAATTACCGCTTCCCTCAAGGCTTCATACGGGTATTCAAGAATATCGCGACGATGTATATCTTCATATTTTATTTCGCTCCGCAGATATTTGGTCCTTAGAATTTCTAGTACATTTCCCAATTGCTGAAATAAATTGCCCTTGACAATGTCCGTTGTTTGAATATCGGTATCGGTTAAGAAGCGGCCGATTTTCACACAGGCGTGGCTGTAGAACCGTTCTACTTCGTTGCCGAAAAGTATAACTGCAGCTCTTTTCAAATGCCGGTTTTCAATGAGATTCAATTTCTTAAAAATAATTGAATTTTTTTCAGTGACGATTGACGGAATACGATCTACGGCAAAACGCTTAAAATTTTCAATGGTGGATTCATCCAGATAATCCCAATTCGCCCTGTCTTCAAAGGCTTCATCCCAGGTAACTCCGGTTTTCCTTGTCAGAAAATCAGCAAGCTCTTTTCCTCGTAATTCCTGAACGGTGCTTCCGCTCCTGAGGTAATATTTCCCATTATAAGATATTGGTACAGAACTTGGCGAAACATCGACTTTGATAATATTTTTCTTGTCCAGTTTAACAGAGGGAATGATTCCAAGCTTATTTCTTATTGTGTTCGGTATATCCTCAAGCAATCTTTTAGCATTCTTTAAGCCGGAAGGATTACCTTTATCGTCCAAACCTATGACCAATGCCCCTCCATCACTATTCGCAAATGCGGATACGACTTTGAGGCATTCATTTCGCCAGGTTTGTTTATATTCAACAGTTTGAGATTCTTCTTTCAGCATATAGACGGGGCCCGTCCTCTATTTAAAAATAGACCAACGCATCTAAATGTTGGAGATACTCTTTTTAACATTGACTAACCTCATTTATTATTCTCCCGTCAGAAATAACGAGAGTATTACTTCGCGGGTACCGAATACGGCTGGGAACTTTTCCGCATAATGGCTCTGCAGCAGCCGCTCCGGGATATTCGCCTCTAGTACGGCCAGAACCTTGAATGGATTACTTATTTCTTCCTGTAAAACGTCCAGCGCCTTTAATGTATTTTTTATCGTCTGTTTAGGCAGGCCGCCTTCTTCAAGCTGGGCCAATACCCTTCTGAAATAAAACTCCTGATCTTCGGTGAATTGCTGCATGTTTTTTATTACTGCTTTTAGAATACGAAGTATATTTGCGGCACTGTCTCTCCCTCTTTTTTTCAAGGTCTCGTTCATCGCTTCTGTTGTCGCAAGAACGAAGGCTTCCTTGTTTTGGTCCAGGAGATCATATATCTCTCGCGGGAGTTTTTTCTTTTTTGCCTCGGGCACGCTTTCAAGCAGAACGGCCGCCGACATAAAATCGAGCTCTTCCGACTGCGTGTCGTTCTTTGCCATGAAAAATTTTTGGATTTTCCCCTTGCGAAAATAGGTGATAAGGGCGCCGGTAATTTCGTCGTTTCTTTTTGCAGTGCGGGCTTTTTTGGGGAGGAGTTTTATTGTTTCAAAGAGATCCGGATCCTTTTCTCGGACTTCCCTGATAACCTGCAGGTATTTCAGTTCGCTTTCCTCCGCTTCATCATCGCCCTCCACTGTTTTTTTTGAAATCAACCTGTTAAATAGCTCGTGGGACCCTATGGGCTCTCCCTCTGTTAAAAGCTCCGCATCGCCGCCTAGCAAAGTGAGAAATGCATTTATTTTTCCTTCAGCCGCTTCCTTCAATTTTATCTGGTCATTCGACTGTACAGTGGGGAAAAAATTGAAAATATGGATTTCATTAAAGATTGTGTCTATACGGTTAATACGGCCCACCCTCTGCATCATGCGAGTGGGGTTCCATGGAATATCGTAATTGATTACCACATTGGCACGATGAAGGTTGACGCCTTCCGACAGGACTTCCGTCGAAACAAGTATATGATAATCATCTTTACTGTGCCGTGCCCTGGCGTCGAAATTATCAATAACTTTATCGCGGACCGATTCGCCCGAATCGCCGGTAAATAAAAGCACCCGGGAAGGATATTCCTTATTTATATTTTCAAACAGGTACTGTGCAGTCTCCTTTGATTCCGTAAAGATAATAAGGTGATTGTTGCGCAAGACCGGATCTTTTGATAATGCTCGTGTGAACTTCAGCAGTTTCGGGTCGCGGGTTACTTTCATCCATAGCATTTTAACTTCGATCAGGATCTCATAGTCATGCTGCAAATCTCTTCGAAGTTCTTCTCTGAAATCTTTGCTGTCATACTTTTCCGCCTTGCCTTCATCAATCAAACGATAGACAGCTTCGTCATCATCGTTTTCCAAGAGTTCGAATATCTTCTTGGTGTGTTTCGCACTGACATACACACATCCGTTATCAAACTCGTTTATGAACATCTTATATGAGTACAGGAATCTCTCTATCGATTGTTTGAATGCAAAGAAGCTGCTTTCCAGTCGTTTGACCAGAAGTATTTTCATGAAACGTCCCATGTTTTTCTGGGACTGCTTCTCAAGCTGATCGACTTTACCCTTATAGTACAGCATGGGCATATAGCGGGCATAGATGAATTTTTCAGCAATCTGTTCGATCGTTTTGGTGAATATATCGTCTTCTTCATCATTCAGTTCATAATACAGCGGCTTTGGTTTTTTTACCTCCGGGAATTTGAGTCCCTGCTCTTTTATATCTGTTATAAAGTACCTTTCAATTTCTCTCCTGGTACGGCGCACCATCAAGTACCGTAATACCTTATCTCTGATTTCACGCGCATTTGCTTTAACGGTAGTAATGTATTCAGAATAATTTTTCTTCCGGTCCAGGTTTTTAAGCCTTTTATCCAGAAGATTGAAAAAAGTTTCAAGGTCAGGCAGATTCGGAATCGTACTTTTTTTAGCTTTTTGAAACAGCTTGAGCAGACTCAATATATCTTTCGGGGTGTTATTATAGGGAGTCGCGGTAACCAGAATCACTCTTTTCCCACGACATATTTCAGCAAGCTTCTCGTAGGTAATTGTTGTTTCTGTTCGAAAACGGTGAGCTTCATCGATGATGATATTGATATATTTGTCCGTTCCTCTGTCCAGTAGATCATCCAGTTTGCCGAGCGATTCATAATCCGCCGGCACTCTGAAGTCTGAGAATACATTAGGCCAGGAACCGGGATTGGTTTTTTCTAAAAGCACCGGCGGAGCGATAACAAGTGTTCTTCCGTCCAGCTGACCAGCCAACATGGCTGAGATATAGGTCTTTCCAAGGCCTACGACATCGGAGATAAAAACACCGCCGTATTCCAGCAGTATTTTCTTCGCATTTAAGACTGCCTGTTCCTGATATTCGAGTCTTTTAAACTCATGCGGCTGATATTTAACAAACACTTCATCAGTCTGGCTGAGCACATCCTTAAAATACTCGTAGAGAAATTTCAGGTATAGTTGATAGGGGGTAATATTACGATTCAGCCAAGTCTTACTCTGAATGGTCTGGACATATTTTTCACTTACATCGACGGCATTCTTCCATAATTCATTGAATTTGTTTATTGAAAATTCATAGTCACTTCTGTTTTTAAGCTCAACGTTGAATTCAAGATTGTCTACCAGCCCGGCCTTTGTGAAATTACTGGATCCCGTGATAACTCTTCCCCTATCCCTGTCTCCTTCCTTGAATGTCATAATATAGAGTTTGGCGTGAATATCCTGTGATGGATAGGCTCTGATTTCAAGCTTGCCGCTTCTAATCCACTCTATGAATTTCAGGACCCCTTCTTCAACATTTCTATTGTCATCGGAATTCTCCATCTCCATCTGAATTAGTGTTTGCACTTTCTGTTTGGCTTCAGCATGAGAGAATTCTACTATTTGCTGTGCAGGTCTATTCGCCTTTTCCATCAGGTCGAAAGTGCTCCTGTTCGTACTTATTCCGATAAGAATTCTAATGCTTTCCGTTCTTTCGAGAGACGGATAAATGGCGTGAAACCCGCTGGAATAGAAATAACCGACAAGGCAGTCAAAGAATGAGGTGTTTTGGATAAGGATCTTAAACCGCTCCTTGAGATTTTGATTTTCATCATTGATTATAAATGACAGATCCGTATCCATTAACCTTCCTTGCTCTTTTTTAGGGTCAATCCAATTATATGATTAAGCCCATTAAGTTAAATATTAGCTGAATTCACTCGACAAACATTTATAGTATAATTCAATTCATCTATTAATACAAGATAACCTCTATTTTTTGGAATTAAACACGTTCGGATTACACTGTTCTCTCTCCCGCGAAAGGCCGTATATTATTAGATTATACGGTATCCTCTTGTACGGGGAGATAAAATGAAAAAATACCTGCGCAGGCTCCTCTTTATTCTGCTCTGCACCCTGCCGTTGGCCGGAATGCCATTCGCGTATCCCCTCCTTGCAGGCGACACCTTTCGCTTCAACTACGAGGAGGGACAGAAGTTTCATATAGAAGGGTTCACAGACGAGGAGATATACAGAAACGACGTGCTTCTTAAAACCGTGCAAATCAAAAACGTCGGCGATCTCACCGTAACGGAAGTCTCGAGCGACGGTGCGATGCATACCGGAGAGTTTCTCTACTACAGAGGGGACCGAAACGGCGAGTACATGCTCGAAGAGACCTACCCTACCCGATTTTTCAGGGACGTGTACGGTAACTACGAGATATCACCCTCATATTTCATGCCGGTGGTCCGCGGGGTCCCGACATTTCCGAAAAATCCGCTCGACGCGGGAGACCAGTGGACGTCGAAAGCGCACGAGGCCCACGACTTCAGAGCTGTTTTCCGTATCGACGATCCGGTAATTCTGCCCGCGCATGCGTCATACCAGTATCTCGGGAAAAGGGAAATAGACGGCGATACCGTCGCCGAGCTCTCGATAAACTACGTGATAAACTACACCCTCCCGTACAGCGGGGAAGCGGACTTTTCTCAGTCTTTTCCCTATCGTGTCGTCGGTTACTTCAATCAGCGCTACTATTGGAACCTCGATAGGGGGGTGCCGCGCTCTTACAAAGAAAATTTCGATTACATCTTCATCATGTCGGACGGCGAGGTCTTGGAATACAGGGGGAGCTCGCACGCCGTGCTTACCACAAGCGGGCCGCTTGACGAGAGAGCCAAAGCCGCGCTGGCGATAGAGAAGAGGCTTAAAGAAACCCTTCCCTCCGTCAGTGTGACCTCGGTACCGGAGGGAATATCGATCAATGTCGGCGAGATACTCTTCCGTTTCGACTCTGACGAGCTCGCCGAGGGCGCGGCGGAAGACCTCGACAATATCGTCGGCGTGCTCCGCGATTTCTCAAAACGACGGATCAGGGTAATCGGGCACACGGACAGCACCGGCCCCGCCTCCTACAACCAGTCGCTTTCTTTGAAGAGAGCCCGGAAAACCGCGCAGGAGCTCCGGCGGAGGCTTGCGGCGCTCGGACCAGCGCCCGGTATCACGTATATCGGTATGGGAGAGGGCAGCCCTATAGCGAGCAACGAGACCGAAGATGGAAGAAGGCTGAACAGAAGGGTGGAGATTATAATCCTCGACGAATAATATCGAAGCTACTATTCGGAAGGTGGATGCTGAATGTCTCTTATGGTGAGTGTTTCCGGAATACGCGGCATCGTTGGTGAAAGTCTCACGCCGCCTGTGGTGATGAGGTATACGAGAGGGTTCGTAAAGGCTGCGGAAAAAAAACAAGGCGTTTTCCTCATAGGGCGCGATACAAGGGACAGCGGCCCTTCGATAGAGCGGGTGGTGGAAGCGACGATCACCTCCCTCGGTCATGACGTGGTCAACATAGGTATCGCCGTTACTCCAACGGTACTGTACTGTACGAGGAACCTTGGGTGCTGCGGCGGCATAGCGATCACTGCGAGCCATAACGGTCCCGAGTGGAATGCGCTGAAGTTCTGCAGCGGTCGGGGGCTGTTTATCGAAGGCCCCGAAGTAGAAAAGATCGAGCGCTTCGCCGCAGCCGACGAACTTTCAGGGTCATGGACCGGGCATGACCGTATCGGATCCGTGGCAGGGCGTACGGACGCCGGACGTATGCATATCGATGCGGTGACGAAGTCGATAGACACGGAGCGTATCAAAGAGAAGGGATTCGTGGTGGCGATAGATCCTGTGGGGGGAAGCGGTACTGCGATAACCAGGGAATTTTTGGAGCGACTCGGATGTACCGTCGTCGGTATACACGAGAGCCCTCAAACCGATTTTCCGAGAGGACCCGAACCGACGCCGCAAAACCTCACAGACCTGTGCGTGCTGGTAAAGAATTCCAAGGCGGATATCGGGTTCGCTCAGGATCCTGACGGCGACCGGCTCTCGGTCGTCTCCGAGTTGGGAAAGGCCATTGGAGAGGAGTATACGCTTGTTCTTGCGGGAGAATCCTACCTGCGTCATACCAGTACCGATATCGTATGCAACCTCTCCACCTCTATGATGGCGGACGACCTAGCCCACCGTTTCGGGGTGAGGGTTTTCCGCACCAAAATAGGCGAAATCAACGTTACCAGGGGTATCCTCGAAAAAAAAGCATCCTACGGCGGGGAAGGAAACGGCGGTGTTATCGCTACAGGTATCAACCCGTGCAGGGACAGTATCGTGGGTATGGGACTGATTCTTCAGCTTCTCGCGGAGGTCGGCGAACCTCTCTCAAAAATAGTAGGTGCATGGCCATCCTATCATATGGACAAAAAGAAAATCGCACTCGAACCGCAGGATACTTCCATCGAGTCCAGGCAGGCACGAAGTAAAGAATTGTACGCGCATCTCTTCAACGGATGCAAGAAATATTTTGATACTCATGAAGAAGATACTTTAGATGGTATTAAAATTTATAACAAGCAGGAGTGGATTCATCTTCGTCTCTCAAATACTGAGCCCGTTATCCGCATAATGGCGGAATCTCCGTCCGCCGTAAGGACAAAAAAGCTCATGGCAATGGGAACGGCACTCGCTCAATCCATATAAACGCGAACCTTTATTCGCCGAGGCGACATACGCATGGGTACACTTTTCGAAAACAACAGTGAAAAACGAGAACCGCTTGCAAAGCGGCTCGCACCGGATTCTCTCGACGGTTTTTACGGTCAACAGAAGATTGTCGGAAAAGAGGGCGTTCTCCGCTCCCTCATACTGAACGACAGGATGACGTCGTCAATCTTTTTCGGCCCTTCAGGCTGCGGAAAGACGGCGCTCGCGCGTGTAATCGCCGCGCTGACGAAAAGCGAAATCATACGGCTCAATGCCGTAACGAGCAGGGTGGAAGACCTCAGGACTGCGTTTTTTGAGGCGAAAAAGAACCGGGCTGTCGGAATGCGTACGATTCTCTTCATCGACGAGATACACAGATTCAATAAACTGCAGCAGGACGGGCTTTTACCTGCGCTCGAAGAGGGAACTGTGACCCTTATCGGCACTACTACGAGAAATCCGTTTTACGCACTCATCCCCCCTCTACGCTCACGTGTCCTCCTATTTGAATTCGAGCCGCTTGACAGGCTTTCGCTCGCATGCATATTGAAGCGGGCGGAGGAATCTGAATCGATATCCATCGATAGTACCGCGAATGAGTGGCTTTTACGGTTCGCGAACGGTGATGCCAGGAGGATGCTCAACCTTCTCGAGGCGGTAATTCAGTATTGCGGACGAGATACCGTTTCACAGGCCGACATATCACGCGTTATAGACAGCCAGCCCCTTCTCTATGACAGGGACGAGGACTACCACTACGATACCATATCGGCGTTCATCAAATCGATACGTGGTTCGGATCCGGATGCGGCCGTATACTGGCTCGCGCTAATGCTCGAGGCGGGTGAAGACCCGCTGTATATCGCTCGACGGCTCGTCATACTCGCGAGCGAGGATATAGGGCTTGCGGACGCACACGCCCTCCCGCTCGCACTGGCCGGATACGATGCCGTGGAACGCATCGGCATGCCGGAATCGCGCATAATCCTTTCACACGTAGCGCTTTATCTCTCACTCCAGCCGAAGAGCAACTCGAGCTACACGGCTATCGAGGCCGCAGGGGAACATGTTACGCAACACGAGACCCTACCGGTACCCCCTCACCTGCGATCCTCCGTTTCCCATAAGGAAGGGTACCGCTACCCGCACGACTACCCGTATCACTGGACCGAACAGGAGTACCTCGGCATCGATTTGAAATTCTATATTCCGGGAGGGCTCGGAGACGAGAAACAGCTGAAAAAAAGACTCGAATTCTTGAGAAACCTCGAAAGAAAGGAGAAAATATCAGGTGACGAAGCGGGAAACGAGAATATTGAGTGAAAAAATACGGGGGGCCATTGATCCGGAAAAAAAAGCCTCGCTCGATCGTATAATATCCAATAACCTCTTCGGCTGGGATCCCTTTTCGAAGTCCACGGCCCTACTCTGCTATATTCCCTATAAAAGCGAGATCGATACACGGCTTATTCTTACGAGAGCGCTTGAGACCGGTAAAAGGATCGGCGTTCCAAGAATCGACCCGGCCCGTTCTAGCATGCGTTTCTTCCTTTTATCGGATCTCGACCGGTCGCTTCATCGGGGCGCATACGGTATTCTCGAACCGAATAACAACTGCAGTGAGATCCGTTACGATGAGGTGGACCTCATCATCGCACCCGGGCTGGCTTTCACCGCGAGGGGCGACAGGTTGGGATATGGCGGCGGTTACTACGACAGGTTCCTTGCGGCTCATTCCGATATTCCCTGCTGCGCGCTGATTTACGACAGGCTGATTTTGGATTCTTTACCGGTAAAGGAAACGGATATACGGGTCGATTATTTAATAACCGAGTCGGGTATACGAATTTCCGAACGCACGGATGGAAAAAACGGCGAAAATGGCTGATAAAGTGGAATTCCGGGTCACATTCTGGGGAGTTCGCGGCAGCTACCCCGTTGCCGGCAAGGATACGCTCGTTTTCGGCGGGAACACGACATGCCTGGAAGTATCGGTCGGTGAGCGCAGGATCATTATCGACGCAGGCACGGGTATCATCAAGCTCGGGCAGAAGATGCTTGCGGAGTACTTCGGAAAAGGCGGCGCGAAACCGCTTTATGCAACGCTTCTGTTCACCCATCTTCACCACGATCATACGCAGGGCCTTCCTTTTTTTGCCCCCCTGTACCTCGGTGAGTCCTCTCTGTATCTCTTCGGTCCGAGAAACTTCAGTGGTGAGCTCAGCGTTACGCTCGAGCGATCGATGATTCCGCCGAATTTTCCCGTTGATTTCTACCACTCCAATTCGATAAAAGATATCTCTACGATCAAGGAGAACAACCTCCTTATTCTGGATACGAAGAATCCGGTGCCGAAGGCGGTAAACCGCTATTTCGATGGGGTGACGATAAATGACACATCCATAGTGGTCCGTATATTGAACGATCACTCGCATCCCGTAAACGGCGTGCTTGTCTACAGAATAGAGCACGGCGGAAGGTCGGTCGTATTTGCCACAGACGTGGAAGGATTTCAGTACGGCGATTCGAAACTGATACAGTTTGCGAAAGATGCCGATCTTCTCATCCATGACGCGCAGTACAGTAAAGAACAGTACTGTGCGCTTCCCACCCCTAAGCAGGGATTCGGCCACAGTACCCCGGAGATGGCCATAGAAATTGCACGAAAAGCGGGGGTAAAATCGCTCGCACTGACCCATCACGACCCCGGATCCACCGACGCGCTCCTCAAGAAAAACCAGTCCAAATACCGCAGGCGTTTCAGGGATCTCTTCTACACGCGTGAGGGGATGAGCGTTACGGTGGGCTGACCCGGCTCAATGCAATCTGAAACCGCTTCTACTCTTCCCGCAAGGCTTGTACGAACTCCGGATGCTCCTCGATGTAACGGTCCAGTTCCTCCCAGTGCTCCGTACTGTACCGGATATACTCCTCTTCCGTAGTGCCGAACCTCTCGAAGAAACGTTTGTTCTCCTCGTCGATGTAGTTCTGCTGCTCGGCGTCTGAAAGCGCGGATGATTCGGCGACCCATCGCGCTGTCTCTTTCTTATACAGTATCGTCAGGTGTACGAACAGCTCGGGAGTATACGCTTCGATTATTCCGATTTCATCGATAAATTCGTCCGTCCGTTTTCTCTCGCTTTCCGCGGCTTCTTCCCGGGAAGACGGGGGCGTTTTTTTCTGTTCCGCCGACTTCGAGGAGATGGTCGACGGCTCCTCTCTTTCCTTCTGCCTCGAACATGCACCTGCTATCAATCCGAGCAAAACAGCGGCAATGTACAGGAACTTTTTCAGCGGTATTCTGTACCGTCCCTCTTTTTGTTTCATTTGTTGTACTTCTCAAAGAAAACGGCGTTCTTTTTTTGTCCCCGACTTTTCGGTATTCCGTGGCTTTTGTTTATTTCATGTCCATTACATAGTAGCGCTTCCCGCCGTCGATCGCAACAAGAAAGACGAGCGGCTTTTGAACCGGTGTTTCAGATCGGATTTCGATCCGTACGCTCCCGAACTGCGGTATTTTCGGTACGACGACGGGAAAAAGAGGCGCGTCGTAAGCCGCCGGCACCGTATTACCTCCCTCCCAGGTGTACGCCTCTATAACGACATTCTTAATCTCCGCCATACCGTTGTTTTTCAGCACGATGTACCGTGAGCGCTCACCGCCCGTCATATCAACGACGAGATCGGTTCCACCCGACTCTCGAAGGAGGTGGTACACGCTCGATCCGTGCGCGACAGCAAAGTCAAGCATAAAAAAGCCGCCCTTTCTGCCCCACACCGCTCTCGACAGATCGTGAAAGAAAATTCCCGAGGCAACACCCCCCTTTAGGATCCCTTCATACCCGGCAGTGTTTCTCCGGTATAACTCCTGCGGGGGAGATAATGACTCCGAATCGAGAAGGCGGGAGTCTACGCAGTTTCCAATGAGTATGTTTCCCTGGCCTGCCTTCATATACCGTTTCCACTGATCGAGCATACGGGGAAACTGGAAGCGATCGGACTCATAGAGCATGACCGCGTCTATCGTTACTCCCGCATCGAAAAACATCACCGGATCCTGCCCGTGTTCCCTGCCGTGGTCCCAGCCGAGCGTATATACCCATACCGGTTTGGTGACGTGGGCTTCCGATATGATACGCTCGATGATACGAGCGGCGGTTCGTGCGCGCCACCACCTCCATTTCTCCAATACGATCGGATCCTTCTCGACCTCTATTTTCCTGGCAAGCCACCTCGATTGCTCCGGACCGCTCATCCGATCCCACTCCGTCGGCGTTCGTATGCCGGTTTCCCGCACCATAAGCGGCGCGAGCTCGTATCCGTCCCCCCTACCCGTTCTGATGAAATCGAATCCGATATATCGGATATGAGGGTCGTTCTGAAATGTCCTCACGAGCTCCACGATGTCCTGAATCCTTTGTTCGCAACCGAGCGATATGAATCTCGATCTGTAAAGGCGGTCCGTCTCGACGTTGTATCCGATACCTGGTTCGTACCGGGAAGGAACGCCACGGGACCCCGGGACGTAAAAACACATGATGTATGCACCCGTGTCCATACCGTAGTCTAAAGCGCGGGTTTTTAAAAGATCGAGGTTCTCGAGCGGGCCGGCATCCCACCATGGTGCGTTCCGGACGGTATCGGAAGCGACTCTTTCGGGAAAAGTGGTCGTTTCTCCGGCAAGGATCCATAGCGCGTCCGCCCCCATATACTGCGCCCAATCGAGAAGGGAGAGGTAGCCCTTTTTCCGTCCTCCGGGGCCGGTAACGTTTTTCGTTAGAATGCTCCCATTCATCTCCAGATCCACAACCGATAAACCGTGCAACTCAGGCGGAACACGCCGTTTCATAGTAAACAGTATGGGCTTTCCCGTGACCATTCTGTTACCCCCATACTCAAGCCGTATCTCGTACTGCCCGTCGGGCTGATTCCAGGGGGGGAGAAAGACCGCCCGGTAGCGGTATCTGCCATTTCTACGTATCTGTTCTTGAAACGGAAGCTCTTTTTCACCTCCGAGACATGGTATGCTCTGTTCCCCGTTGTACACCCGCATTGTTACACTGTCAGGATCGAGATAGAGTTCGCTCTCAATCAAGACCTCGATAGTTTCGTGGTGGTACAGGGTATCCCTCGAAAGTATTACGAAGCTTGGCTCTATGACGAGCTCTTCCACCTTGCCCTTCGAGTCGTACCCCGTGACCTCGTCCTGAATATATGTGTCGGCGGATACGACGGCCGTCGCCGCCAGCACGGTACAAAGCGCAGTCATAACGGTGCGTTGAACAAGCCGGCTATGTGTCATTTCTTCCGTATCCTGAGTGTCAGTAATACGCCGTTCAGCAACGATAAAAAAAGCCCCGCAATCGTAATGAGTGCGAAAGTCATTCCCTGGATTCCCTTATACCGCATGAGAAAAACCCCTGCAACGAGGGAAGCGGCAAGCGGAGAGAATACATATGAGATGATACCGTACGTCTTCATTACGCTGTATCTGGGATTATCGGCGGTCTATCGGTATTCGAAATTCCGAAAACCGTTGATTTTCACCGGCAATAATATTACTATGGGAAGAAATACTCCAATACATATTGTCGGTAAAACCTATGGCCATTCTGAGGAAAAAGGGCCGGGGTACAAAGATACTGTTTCTCTGTACCGCGGCTTTTCTGCTCTTTTTGATACTACCGGGGTTTGCAGCGGCGCAAGCGCCGGCGCAGAAGGACGGAAGCGTCATATACATCCAGGGGGAGATGAACAGCAGGGCGACCGTCTATGTCACCAAGCGAATTTCGAGCTACAGCGGCGCAAAGGGTCTCATGTGCCGGCTTTTCTATCCGGAATCGTACTCTTCCGGACTCAATACCCAGAAGGTATCAGACCTCTATAAGTCGTTTACCCCCTATCCTACCGGCATCGAGGAGTTCGTCGACGAATACGGCAACAGGGGGGCCGTCCTGTCCTGGGACGGCGAGATACGGATCGTACAACTCGATCTCCAGTTCAAGGTGGAGCTGTACTCGAATTTCTACCCCGTCCTGAGCAATGCACCGTATCCGGTTATACTCGAAGATTCCCAAGCCGCCTATCTCGAATCCACCGAGCTCGTTCCGTCCGATGACCTCATCATAAATTATATCGGAAGAACTCTCTCGCGGGATCTCTACCGTGAGATCGATGTGGTACAAAGCGTTTTTCTATGGCTCGATAGAAACATCGGCCTCTTGAGCAGCGACGATTCCGAAAGCTCCGCACTCTTAGTGCTCAAACGGCGGGCGGGAGACGAGCGTGGCATATGCAACCTTGCCTGCTCTCTTCTAAAGGGACTCGGTATTCCGGCGCGCGTCGTATACGGGATCTCATTTCAGAAAGAAATCCCGATAGAGACACCGGACGAAATAGTGGTGTACGATCTACCCAACAGGGAGCGTTACTGGGTCGAGGTGTTCTTCCCCGACCTCGGGTGGGCCGCCTACGATCCGCATGGAATGTATCTGTCTCTCCCCTCACATGTGATCAAAATGGCTCACGCGCCGGATTCAAGTCTTGCTTCCGAAGTATGGAACACCCGGAAAGGGGAGTTCATCCTGTTCAAGGAGTTCATCTACGACATTAATTCCGATGAGATATCGCTCTCGTACGTCGGCTCTTCCGAAGAGCGGGTCAATAAGCTCGCGGTGAGCCCTCCGGTGAAGGACCTCACCGTGTATTCGAACGAACCCGACCTATCTTTGGAACCTCTCGCGTCGGAAGAGAAAGGGACACGATCGGTCGACGATACATTGTTTACAGAAAACACGGATATATCGAGAAAGATCGATATCGTCGCCACGAGAAACAGGGTCTATGCGCAGCAATTTATCATCGACCGGCCGGTCCGTCTTAGTGAGGTTCGGCTTCCCCTGATAAAATTCAGCGATGACGGTCGAATATGGATAGAGGTCTTTTCCGATCAGAACGGCAGGCCTTCTCAGAAGCTCTTCCGCACATACAGCATTAACTCCTCAGCCGTCCGCCACATGATGGAGGATAACCCATGGCTCGTTTTCCCAGTCGGCAAAAATACACAGTCCGATCTTTTACCCGGCGCGTACTGGATTGCGCTCCGTTCCTCCGGGGACTGTATCTTCAACTGGTATACGTCGGAGGGAAACACGGCCGGGGGTGCGTGTGACAGCAGGTTTATGGACGTCTCAATAAAGAAATCTCACTGGAACAATATCCTGAATTACGATATGAATTATCAAATCGGGGGGGAACCCATCGATTAGACCGTTGGAGTACCCATCGGTCGAGCGAACCGATCGCCACTCGAATGACGTCAATACCGGATGCTTTTACCGTTGCCTACAGCCCACCTTCCTCGAACCTGCCGATAAACTCTTCTGTCTTTCCATTCAGGAGCGCATTCCTCAGCCCGGTTACGAAACCGATGAGATAGTGGAGATTGTGTATCGTCGCGAGACGATACGCGAGAATTTCCCGTGTATTGAAGAGATGGCGGATGTAGGCTCGCGAGAAGTTTCGGCACGCGTAGCAGGAGCACCCCAGCTGTATCGGGCTGCCGTCGTCTTTATGCGCTGCATTTCTCAGCGACATCTTCCCTCCGGGCACGAAAACCGTTGCATTGCGCGCGTTCCTCGTCGGAAGCACCGAATCGAACATGTCGACGCCGCTCATGACTGATTTCAGGATGTCACCGGGCGCACCGACTCCCATGAGATACCTCGGCTTATCCGCCGGCAGAAGCCCGGTCGTGAAACCGAGTGCTTCATACATCGTTTTCTTTTCCTCGCCGACGGAGAGACCGCCGATCGCGTATCCCGGAAAGTCGATATCCTGAAGGGCTTTCGCGCATTTCTCCCTCAGATCGGGGTATACGTTTCCCTGTACGATGCCGAAAAGACTCGTGACGTCCCCGGTTTTAACCCATGCCTCCTTCGACCGAGTTGCCCAGTCGATTGTGGTGACGCAGGCTTTTTCTGCTTCGGCGTGCGATGACGGCATCGGTGTCGGTATGTCGAGCGGCATAATGATATCGGCACCTATATCGGTCTCTATCCGAACAACGTCCTCCGGGGTCAGAAAATGCTCAGACCCGTCAATATGGGATCGGAAGCGCAAACCCGCCGCTGTGATCTCTCGAAGCGGGGAGAGGCTGAAGATCTGAAATCCTCCAGAGTCGGTGAGATACCCCCCGTCCCATCCGGTAAACCGATGTATTCCTCCGAGCGATTTTACGAGCTTCTCGCCGGGGCGGAGGTGCAGATGATAGGCGTTGCTCAGAATGATTTCCGCACCAACCTCCCTGATCTCGGACGGCGAGAGCGTCTTCACCGCCGCGTATGTGCCGACCGGCATAAAAACCGGGGTGGGGATCTTTCTCCCCCGTATCTTCAGCATACCCACCCGTGCCCCGGTTCGCGTACAGCTCTTTTCTATACCAAACTCTATCATGTCTTCAATCCTTGGTAAGCAGCATCGCATCGCCGTAGCTGAAGAACCTGTACTCTTCACGTACGGCGTGCCGGTACACCTCGCGTATTCCCTCCACACCGGCGAATGCCATGACGAGAAGAATGAGGGTCGAGTCCGGCAGATGGAAGTTCGTTATCATGCCTTCTGTAACCTTAAACCGGTATCCCGGGTATATATAGAGGTCGGTCTCCCCGCTTCCTTTCTTCACCCGCCCCGATTCGTACGCGCTCTCCAACGCCCGCACGCTCGTCGTTCCGACACAAAGCACTCTCCGTTTCCGTTCTAGAGCTCTGTTGATCGTTTCGGCCGAAGCTTCGGAAATATCGAACGCCTCGCTGTGTATCGTGTGACAACGGTAGTCGTCCTCCCGTACCGGCTGGAACGTACCCCAATCGACGTACAGGGTCAGAGGTACCCAGAGCGTTCCCTGCCCTTTGATACGGGAAATGGAATCCTCGGTGAAATGAAGCCCCGCGGTCGGCGATGCGACCGCACCGAACCGTTCGGAAAAGACCGTCTGATACCGTTCGGAGTCGAGCGCTTCGACGGGGCGCTTGATATATTTCGGAAGGGGTATCGTACCGATTTTTTCGAGATCCTCGTATCCCACCGGTTCCGAGAACCGTATGAGAAAACGCCCGTTCCCGAATAGGTGTTTCACCAGGAAGGAAAGCCGGTTCGGCACCTCGGCTTCGATCGAAACCTCCGCCTCCTCCTTCACCCGCCTGGCGGGCCGTATGAGGCACTCCCATTCCTCAGCAGTTCGGCGTTTCAGAAGGAGCACCTCTAAGAGTGCGCCTGTCAAACGTTTCTTTCCCTGAAGCCTGGCGTTGATCACCCTCGCGTCGTTGTACACTACACAATCGTCCGGCCGGATATAGTCGGCGATATTCGAAAACCGGTCGTCCGTAATCCTGCCGGAGTTTATTCGGTAAATCAGAAGCCGGGAATCTTCACGCTTCGACGCGGGGTACTGCGCAATAAGACGCCGGGGCACCTCGATTCCGAGGTTTTTCATCGAATAATCGGATATAGTTCCACCCTCCCCCGTACGGCGGCGTTTCAACCCCTTAAGGACCCGAATCGCAAAAGAAGACACGCCCTTATAAGGTTATCGTTCGAACGGTCCGAAAGGCCGGATCTGAATGCTACAAAAGCCGTTTATTTCTCGCGTACGTCTTCCATGGTTCCGAGAATTGCGCCCCTGTAGTAGAAGGAAAGGATATCATCGTACCTAAACCCGCGTTCCGCCATCCGTTTCGCCCCCCACTGGCTCATTCCGACACCGTGACCGTAGCCGGTTCCGGTAAAAACGAACACGGTCCGGTTTCCGTCATTTTTTTTCTCTATGCGCCGGATGAGTAGACTTTTGAGCCCCCGCGGATCGACCGCGAGCCTGAGGCTGTTTCCCTTCACCATGCACGGCCTTTCACCTTCGAAATAGAGCGCGAACTCTCTCACCCGTCCCGAACCCGTTTTCCCGTATACCCTGATCCCAGTAAGCGTACGATTACCATCCCGTGTCTCGCATTGCCCTTCGATCAACGGCCAGACTGCATCGCGTACAGCCGCCGCGTCGACCTCGAAAGTCCAGGAGGGCGAGTCCCGATCTCTGCTGTACGGGTCCGGCACGCTCCTGAGATACGGAAGGTCCTGTTGAAAAACGCTGCCTGCGCTCTCCGTAATGCCGCCTGAAGAGGAATGAAAGAAAGCCTCGATGGGGCTCCCCTCGAACAGGAGAATCTCTCCCCTCGTATTCTCGACCGCTCTGTTGATGTTTTCGTTATGGATGCTGTACTCGTACTTCTGGTGCATTTGTGTATCTTCCAGGTGGTACGGCTCCTGCGAGCGACCTGCGATCTTTCTCACCGCATAGGTCCGTGAAACCACCGCCTGTGCCTTCAGCGCCTCTATCGGCCACGATTCGGAGACCTCTTCGGATAACACTCCCTTGAGATACTCTTCTATCGGGATTACATTTACCAGCATGCCGTCAATGATGCGCAGGTCGCCGTAGTATTCTTTCCCGTTTACCGTAATGGGCCGGTCGCTTTTAAAAAAAAGCGGAGCGACATACGTCCTGCCGCCTACCGTGATCTCGCGCCCTCCGACGGTGACCGCTGTTTCGGAAACAAGCCGGATCGTTTCCTTCCCGCTCGACATCTCGAGTCCCTCGGCCGTAAAAATCAGGGTGCGCGCTCCTTTCTCGACTGCAACGCTGATAAAAACTGTTTCCGGCTCTTTTTTTCCTGCCGCGCTCCTCGTAGAAACGCCGTAACCGGCACATCCGGCGGTGACGATGCTGAAAAGGAGCAAAAAAACCGGGATCTTCTCCAATTTCGTTGCTGATATATGATTATCAATCACGCGAGTTATTAATGGAACAAAGGGTAAAAGCTCTTTAGTTTTGT
>JAFGTF010000029.1 GCA_016934265.1 Spirochaetota bacterium | reverse complement strand
TTACTCTCCATACAATAAATTAACCGGTTTGAACACAAACCGGTCCCTTGAACAAGGGACCCTTCCGGCCGCAACCGACGGTTTCACCCTGTATGCAGCAGAATGCTCTTCGTGTGGTACTGTATCTATATTACGCCTTCGGCCTCTTCACACCGTATTTGGATCTTGCCTTCTTTCGGCTTTCCACGCCGAGCGTATCGAGCGTTCCCCGAACGATATGGTACCTCACACCGGGAAGATCCTTGACCCTCCCCCCTCTGATAAGCACGATAGAGTGCTCCTGAAGGTTGTGCCCGATACCGGGAATGTATGCGGTGACCTCTATGCCGTTGGTGAGCCTCACCCGGGCGACCTTCCTGAGTGCAGAGTTCGGCTTCTTCGGTGTAAAGGTCATCACCCTTGTACATACGCCCCTCTTCTGCGGGCATGATTGAAGCGCGGGCGCGCCGGTCTTATGGAGCTGTTTGTTTCTCCCTTTTCGAATAAGCTGATTCACCGTCGGCATATAGGAGTCTCCTCACAAAGTCCTCGAAATATAACAAATAAGCATTTTATCGTCAATGGTTTTCGTTAAAAAACGGCGCCGCCGACCTCCTCCTTCGTGACCATTCCTCTTCCGTCGACCTTCTCCTTCACCTCTTCGGGAAGTTCGAGGTCTCCCGGGTCCTTCCTGTACAGCTCGACCTCCTTGTACCGCTTGATTCCGGTACCCGCAGGTATGAGGTGGCCGATGATCACGTTCTCCTTCAGCCCCCGCAGCTGGTCGACTTTTCCCTTGATCGCGGCGTTCGTAAGCACCCGCGAGGTCTCCTGGAACGAGGCCGCCGAGATGAAGCTGTCGATGTTCAGCGAGGCCCTCGTGATGCCCAAGAGCACCGGTTTGGCGCATGCGGGGCTTCCGCCGAGCGATATGACCCGCTCGTTCTCCTCTTCGAACTTGAACTTGTCTATCTGCTGGCCGATGATGAAATTGGTGTCGCCGACATCGACGATTTCCACCTTGCGAAGCATCTGCCTGACGATCACACCTATATGCTTGTCGTTTATATTGACGCCCTGCAGCCTGTATACCTCCTGCACCTCGTTCACCAGGTAACTCTGAAGCGCATGCTCCCCCTTGATCTGCAGGATGTCGTGGGGATTGATCGAGCCGTCGCAAAGCGGATCTCCCGCCCTTACCAGATCTCCGTCCCGAACGGCGAAGTGTTTGCCGAGCGGAACAAGGTGCTTGAACTCTTCGCCGTGCTCGTCCTCTATGACAATCGTTCGCTTGCCCTTCGAAATTGCACCGAACTTCACCATCCCGTTTACCTTCGCAAGAACAGCCGCGTCTTTCGGCTTTCTCGCCTCGAACAGATCGGCTACCCTCGGAAGACCGCCGGTGATGTCCTTCGTCTTCGCCTGACCTCTCGGAATCTTGGCGATAACGTCGCCCCCGTTTACTTCCTGGTTGTCCTCGACCGTGATATAGGCTCCGCCCGGTATCGTATACGACTCCACCTCGTTTCCGTTCTTGTCCATAATGAGGATCTTCGGCTGAAGCTCTTCGTCCTGGAAATCGAGGATGATCTTATTGATGACCCCCGTTACCTCGTCCACCTCCTGCTTCATCGTGGTACCGGGTATTATCGATACGAGCTGTATCTTTCCCGTATGCTCGGTCAGTATCGATTCGCTGAAGGGGTCGAACTTCGTGAGCGGCTGCTTACCCGTAACGATATCCCCCTCCGCCACGAGCAGCTCGGATCCGATCTTCATCATAATCTCGTACGGATCGCCGAGTATAAAGAGCTTTTTATCCATTTTTTTGAGATGGGTCCGCTCCTCGGCGATTATCTCGATACCGTCCTTTTTCGTCTTTGCAATGATCTCACCCGGCTCGGGAAAGTCGTTGTCCTTTACCATGAGCTCGATATCGGACAGGGCGTATTGGTGGTGGATCTTGTTCACCGTAATCGTTCCCTTTCTCGGAAGCACCTTTTTCTTGTCCTTGCGCTCTATCACGTTCGCCATGATCTTCGAGATATACACCGGATAGTTCAGTACGATGGCGTTTTCCTCGGACTTTCTCGCGGCGGTTCCGCCGATGTGGAAGGTGCGCATGGTAAGCTGCGTCCCCGGCTGCCCTATCGACTCGGCGGCCACGATTCCGACGGCCTCGCCGATATCGACGCTCTTCTTCGTGGCCAGGTTCCTGCCGTAACACTTCATGCATACCCCGTGCCCCGACTCGCAGGTCAAAACGGTCCGCACTTTCAACGAGCTGATACCCGCATTTTCTATTCGACGGGCCACCTCTTCGGTGATCTCCTCGTTCGCGTCGATGATGAGCTTCTTCGTACGAGGATCTTTTACCCTGTCAACCGCGTACCTTCCCACGATACGATCGTAGAGCGACTCGATGATATTGTCCTCCTGCTTGAGGGCGCGCATATCGATCCCGTTGATCGTACCGCAATCCTCCTCCGTCACCACCACATCCTGGGCTATATCTATGAGACGCCGGGTGAGATACCCTGCATCAGCCGTCTTCAGAGCGGTGTCGGCGAGCCCCTTTCTCGCTCCGTGCGTGGAGTTGAAGTACTCCAAAACGGTGAGGCCCTCCTTGAAATTCGATTTTATCGGCAGCTCGATAATCTCTCCCGACGGTTTGGCCATGAGGCCGCGCATTCCTGCAAGCTGTCGAATCTGCGTTTTCGATCCACGCGCGCCGGAATATGCCATCATATACACGGGGTTGAACCCCTGTTTGTCCTTCTTGAGCCGCTCCATCATGACGTCGGCGATACGCTCGTTTACTGAGGTCCATATGTCTATAATCTTGTTGTACCGCTCTTCGTTTGTAATCAGACCGTTCCGGTACTGCTCGTACACCTCCGCGACCTCTTTTTCCGCTTTTTCCAGAAGCTTCCGCTTCTCTTCCGGGACCTTGATATCCTCCATACCGATGGTGATTCCGAAATAAGTTGCATACTGGAACCCGATCTGCTTTATCGCGTCGAGCATCTTCGTGGTTACCGCGGCCCCATTATTATCATAGCAGTTGCTTACCAGCGAGCTCAGCTCCTTCTCGCCGAGCGTATAGTTGATGAACCCTATCTCCTTCGGAAGAATCGAGTTGAACACGACCCTTCCTACCGTGGTCTCGATCCGTACGCCGTTATGCCGGAGTATGATCCTGTCATGGACCTTGCACGTCTTGTTCTCGTAGGCCATGAGCACCTCTTCATCACCGCCGAAGAGATATCTCTTTTCCGTGTCGATCGCCGGATCGTCTTTGGTGAGATAGTAAATCCCGAGTACCATGTCCTGTGTCGGGCCGACGATCGGAAGGCCGTTTGCTGGGTTTAAGAGGTTTTTGGAGGAAAGCATCAGTATCCAGCTTTCTATCTGGGCTTCGAGCGAGAGGGGAAGATGGACGGCCATCTGGTCGCCGTCGAAGTCCGCATTGAACGCATGGCATACGAGCGGGTGGAGCCGTATGGCTTTTCCCTCCACGAGAATGGGCTCGAACGCCTGAATTCCCATCCGGTGGAGAGTGGGAGCGCGGTTGAGCATTACGGGGTGCTGCCTGACTACCTCTTCGAGTACGTTCCACACCTCGGGGGCCCGGCTCTCGACCATCGTTTTCGCCCGCTTGATGTTGTACACGTACCCCTTGTCGACCAGTTTCTTCATTATAAAAGGTTTGAACAGCTCCATAGCCATGAGGCTGGGGAGGCCGCACTGATGCATCTTGAGCTCGGGGCCCGCGACTACCACCGACCTGCCGGAATAGTCCACCCTCTTGCCCAGCAGGTTCTGTCTGAACCGCCCCTGCTTGCCTTTCAGCATATCCGAGAGGGACTTGAGCGGCCTGTTTCCCGGCCCCCGCACGACTCTCTTCTTTCTCGAGTTGTCGAAAAGCGCGTCCACCGCCTCCTGAAGCATGCGTTTCTCGTTTCTGACGATGATCTCCGGTGCATTGAGGGCGATGAGCCTCTTGAGCCTGTTATTCCTGTTGATCACCCTCCGGTAGAGATCGTTTAAATCCGAGGTAGCGAACCGACCGCCGTCTAGCTGTACCATAGGCCGAAGCTCGGGCGGTATGACGGGAATGACCTCCACGATCATCCATTCCGGGCGGTTTCCGGAATCCCTGAAATCCTCAACTATCTCAAGCCGCTTCAAAAGCCGCTTGTCGGTCCGGAGTCCTTTCTCGATCATCTTCTCTCGAAGCTCTGCCGAGAGGGCGTCGAGATCAAGGTTTTCGAGCAGCGTTCTGATCGCGTCCGCACCTATCCCCGCGGTAAAGCTCATCCCGTAGCGTTCGCGGTACTCGGTGTACTCCTCTTCCGTCAAAAGCTGCATCGGCTTGAGATCCGTATCGCCCGCATCGATCACGATATATTTTTCGAAGTACAGGACGCTTCTGAGCTCTGTCATCGAGAGGTCTAAAAGAAGGCCCATCCGTGATGGAACGCTTCGGTAGAACCATATATGCGATACCGGCGCCGCGAGCTCGATGTGCCCCATCCGTTCGCGCCGTACCTTGAAGTGGGTGACCTCGACTCCGCAGCGGTCGCACACGACCCCCTTATATCGGATACTCTTGAACTTTCCGCAGTAGCACTCATACTCTTTGGTCGTACCGAATATCCTTTCACAGAACAAACCTTCCCTCTCGGGACGCAGCGTTCGGTAGTTGATGGTTTCCGGTTTCTTCACCTCTCCGTACGACCACTTTCTGATGAGCTCCGGCGATGCAAGCTTGATCTTGATCTGCGCAAACTCACTTAAGTTCTTCATGAACCATCCTCGCTTTGTAGTCTACTTGAGAAAAAAGTGTACGGCTTTTTTTAACCCTCTTGCTCGAACACCTTGACCCTGTTCGCGATGATCTCCTCGTCCTTTTCCGTCAACGGTATCTGGTCCTCTTTTTCATCGAAGACGCTGATGTCGAGACCGAGGCCGCGAAGCTCCTGAACAAGCACGTTGAACGATTCCGGAATGCCGGACATTGCGACATTCTCTCCCTTCACTATCGCCTCGTATATCTTCGCGCGTCCCGTCATATCGTCCGACTTGACTGTCAGAAGTTCCTGGAGGTTGTTCGCCGCGCCGTACGCCTCTAAAGCCCACACCTCCATCTCACCGAGCCGCTGTCCGCCGAACTGCGCCTTCCCGCCGAGCGGCTGCTGGGTTACGAGCGAATACGGGCCCGTCGATCTCGCATGTATCTTGTCATCAACGAGATGAGCCAGCTTCATCATGTAAATAACACCGACCGTGATCTCGTTTTCAAACCGCTCCCCCGTCTGCCCGTTGTACAGCGTCGTTTTTCCGTTCTCCGGCAGTCCGGCCTTCTTTAAGAATTCCTCGATCTGGGTATTGCTGGCGGACTCGAACACAGGCGTCGCTACCGTGATGCCGAGCTTTTCCGCCGCCCACCCGAGGCTCGTTTCCATTATCTGTCCGAGGTTCATTCGTGAGGGTACGCCGAGCGGGTTGAGCACTATATCGACCGGTGTACCGTCCTCTAAGAACGGCATATCCTCCACAGGAAGAACCCGTGCGACGACCCCCTTGTTTCCGTGCCGTCCCGCAAGCTTGTCCCCCTCCTGAAGTTTCCGCTTCTTTGCGATGAATACCTTGACGACTTCCTCGATACCGGGGGCAAGCTCGTCTCCGTCCTCTCTTCTGAGCCGCTTGATATCGATCACGGTACCCTCCGTACCGTGCGGCACCCTCAGCGAGGTGTCCTTTACGTTCTTCGCCTTCTCCCCGAAGATCGAGTTGAGCAGCTTGTACTCGGGAGTGATGTCGGTCTCTCCCTTGGGAGTCACTTTTCCGACAAGGATTGATCCCGGCCTTACTATGGCCCCGACCCTTACGATACCCTCGTCGTCGAGGTCCGAGAAGGCTTCCTCGCTGACGTTCGGTATGTCTCTCGTAATGCTCTCCATTCCCAGCTTCGTCTCACGAACCTCCACATCAAACTCTTCTATATGTATGGAAGTAAACCAGTCTCCCTGCACGACCCGCTCGCTGATGAGGATCGCATCCTCGAAGTTGTATCCCATCCACGGCATGAACGCGCAGAGGATGTTCTTACCGAGCGCGAGCTCTCCGTTGTCGGTCGCGGGTCCGTCCGCGAGAATGTCTCCTTTTTTTACCTTGTCTCCGACGCCCACCACCGGTTTCTGGTTAAAGCAGGTATCCTGGTTGGTCCGCTTATACTTGATGAGAGGGTATACCTCCGGTGTGCCGCCTCCTTGGTCTGTGATCCTGATCTCGTTTGACGAGACGTACTCGACGACGCCGCTTTTTTTCGTCTGTACCATCACGCCGGAGTCGATCGCCGCCTTACTCTCTATGCCGGTGCCGATAAGAGGCGCCGCCGGCCTCAGAAGGGGAACCGCCTGCCGCTGCATGTTCGATCCCATGAGCGCGCGGTTCGCATCGTCGTGTTCGAGAAAGGGGATAAGCGACGTGCTGACGGATATGATCTGCATCGGCGAAACGTCGATATAGTCGATCTCCGCAGGTGTCACGTTCAAAAACTCCCCGCGGTGACGGGCCGAAATATACGGATTGATGAACCCGCCCTTGCTGTCGATCTCTGCGGACGATTGCGCGACATTATACTTCTCTTCGTCCATCGCGGTAAGGTACTCGATACGGTTCGTGACCTTTCCGTCAACCACCTTGCGGTAGGGCGTCTCCAAGAATCCGTACAGGTTGACCCTGGCATATATCGAGAGAGACACGATGAGACCGATATTCGGTCCCTCCGGCGTCTCTATCGGGCACATCCGTCCATAGTGCGAATAGTGTACGTCCCGCACTTCGAATCCGGCCCTCTCCCGCGAGAGGCCCCCGGGCCCGAGCGCGTTGAGTCTCCGCTTGTGCGTGAGCTCGGAAAGGGGGTTAACCTGGTCCATAAACTGGGAGAGCTGTGAAGACCCGAAGAACTCCTTTATCGCCGCGGTGATCGGTTTGATCGATATCAGGTCCTGGGGCCTGATCGTATCGGCTTCCTTTATGGACATACGCTCTTTGGCGATGCGCTCCATTCTCGCGAAGCCGATCTTCAGCTGGTTCATGAGGAGCTCGCCGACCGAACGAACCCGCCTGTTTCCCAGATGGTCGATGTTGTCGATGGCGCCCTCTCCGATGTAGACCATGATAAGGTACTTCATCGTGTTGGTAATATCCTCTTCGGTCAGAACCCGTTCCTTTAGGTTCTTCTTATAGTCGAACCGCTTGTTCAGCTTGTACCGTCCGACCTCACCGAGGTCGTACCGCCGTGAATCGAAGAAGAGGGTATTGATGTCCCGCTCCGCATTCTCGAGGGTAGTCGGCTCGCCGGGATGGATCACCGTATATATCCTTATGATTGCATCCTCACGTGACGGTTCGTCCTTGAACGGGTTCTCGGTATCCTTTGTAAAGTCCTCTTTATCGAGGCAGTTTATTATTACCGTCGAGTTGAGACTGTCGGCAGCCTCGAAATCTATTACTTCGACCTCCTTTATTCCCGCACGGAGCAGTGAATCCAGCGTGGTGGGTATCAGACGCTCTCCGGCGCGTACGATCTTCTCGTTCTCCCCTTTCCCGTAATATGTCCGTGCGGTATACCGGTTGTTGAGCGTTCCATCGGCGATCACCTTCTCGCTTACCTTCTCGTTCGCCGTCTTGTAGAAGAGCTTGATGATCTCCTCACGAGTCTCGAAACCGATCGCGCGGAGAATGAGAGTCGCCAGAATACGCCGCTTTCTGTCAATCCGTATATAGAGGAGCTCCTTCTTGCTCTCGAGCTCGAACTCGAGCCATGAACCGCGGTCCGGAATGATCCTCGCGGTATGCAGCTGGTCTTTCTCCTCGTATCCGAACACGACGCCGGGAGACCGGTGGATCTGGCTCACCACGACCCGCTCTGCACCGTTAATGACGAATGTGCCCCTGTCCGTCATAAAGGGGATATCCCCCATATAGAGGATCTTCCGCCTGATCTCCCCCGTCTCGGTGAAAATAAGATCGATGGTTGCCTTGAGCGGCAATGCAAAAGTCAGCCCTTTTTCCTTGCACTCTATCTCCGAGTACTTCGGCTCGTCGAAAGTATAGCTCTCGAACTGCAGGATCATATCGCCGTTCGGGCTCTCTATCGGAAACGTAGACTCGAACACCGACTGGAGCCCCGTTTTGGATAGGGACTTGCCCTCATCGATGGTGTGCTTCTGTAGGAATTCCTCATAGGAGCTGATCTGTATCTCTATGAGATTGGGAATCTCGAGGATCTCTTTGGACGGCTTTCCGACGACTGTTCTTGTACTTTTTTGATTCATATGCGACCCCATGATCCTATAGTAGTATAGGCGGAACCCGGGTCTGCCATTTCGATGAACGCAACACTATGCCTGGACACTCTCCGCCTTTCCCCTCGCGGGACCTTCATACCGTGCAGTTAGCCTATTGTATACCTGAAAGGAAGGTACTGATGAATTTTATCATACCTCATATGTAAATTCACGGAGAGGACCGGGTTCATTGTACCGGCTTCTGACTGTTGATGCTAATGGAAAAATGCAGTAATTAGATTTTCGGCCCCTCTTGCGGATTCTTTAGACAGAATCACCCAATTTTTCCGCGTGAGTTTTCCGACCGATGGAAAAATAATATTGTGAAGCTTTGTATGCCACCCGATGCCACTCGCCCCGTTCGAGTAGCCGCCCTCTCCCTGAAAGACGCCCCGACTCCTCCGGATTACATGAAAAAAACGTGCCAATCCCCGCTATTTTTTATGATAATATAACACGAAACAAGGAATTTGTTAACATTTTTATACGATGTACCGCTGTTTGTATACAATACGCCCGCTCAGATAAATACACGGGCCCCTTTGAGAATGTTCGATCCCGGAGCCCGTTTCTTGTCCGTAGTATTATCGGAGCTCTACCGTAGCCCCGGCGGATTCTATTTTAGCCTTGACCTCTTCGGCCTGCTTCTTGTCCACGTTCTCAACCACCGGTTTGTCCATCCCCTCGACCAGCTCTTTCGCTTCCTTGAGCCCGAGGCTCGTAACCGCTCTCACCTCTTTAATGACCTGGATCTTCTTGTCTCCGATCGCGGTTATAAACACAGAGAATTCTGTCTTCTCTTCCGCGGCGCCTTCCGCGCCTTGCGGTGCCCCCTGCGGGGCCGCGATTGCCACGGGAGCCTGTGCGGTGACGCCGAACTTTTCCTCCAGCGCCTTCACGAGTTCCGCAAGCTCGATGACGGTCATCTTTTCGATGGCCGCGATGAAGTCGTCCATCTTCAGTTTCTCGGTTGCCATATTATCTTCTCCTCTCCACGTAATTTCCTGTCCAGGCGGATGCAGGCAATCATCTTTTGAAGACATCCACCCGGATTAATTTTTACTTGCTTCAACCGCTTTCAGAGTAAGCAAGAACTTTGTTATCACACTCCCCAGCACCGACGCGAGGCCGTTTATGGGAGAGTTCAGAAGCAGTACCGTCTTTCCGATGAGAGACTGTCTGGAAGGCAGCATGGCTATGTTCCGGATATCCTCCTCCGTAATAACCCCGCCTTCTACGAGGCCTCCCTTCATTGAAAGAGAAGTCTCCTTTGTAAAATCGACCAGTACCTTGCAGACGTCAGAAATATCGACATTGAAATAGGCGATTGCGGTGGGATCGGTCAGAAACCGATCGGCATCGCTGTATCCTAGAGCGTCGAAAGCCCTTTTAGCAAGCCTGTTCTTGACTACATGGTACTCGACTTCCTTTTCCCGGAGGCCCGTTCGGAGCGACGTTATCTGTTCGACGTTGAGGCCCCTATAATCGGTGAAAATGAAGTTTTGGTATTCCTTGAAATCTCCCTTTATCTTCTCGAGCCTGTCCTCTTTCCATCTCTGCGCCATCTCTTATCCTCTCACTCGCTCCTAACGCCCGGTAGTATCAAAAAGTTTCCCTAAAATGCGGTTGCGGGTAACTTTTAGAGCGCCTTATAGTCTAACTTGATGCCTGGGCCCATGGTCGTCGACAGATAGACCGACCGTATGTATTCCCCCTTCAGGTCGGGAGGCCTTTTAGCCATTACACTCTCGAAGAGCGCACGGCAGTTATCGACAAGCGCTCCTTCCTCCATCGAGCACTTACCGACCCCGAGATGGACGACATTCGTTTTGTCCGCCTTGAACTCGACCCTTCCTTTTTTGAGCTCTTGAACGGCTGCACGAATATCGTTTGTGACGGTATGCGTCTTCGGGTTGGGCATCAATCCCCGTTTCCCGAGTGTGGGTCCGAGTTTTCCCACCTCTTTCATCATATCGGGGGTCGCTACCGCCACATCGAAATCGAACCATCCGTTTTTTATCTTATTGATGAGGTCGTCGTCTCCGACGTAATCGGCTTCCGCCTCTTTTGCCTCTTTCGCCTTCTCGGCCTTTGCGAATACAAGGACGCGCGTCGGCTTGCCGGTTCCATGCGGAAGGCTTACCGTATCCCTGACCGTATGCTTCTGGAGAATATTCAGGTTGATCGCCATCTCGACGCTTTCGTCGAAACCGGCAAATGAAAGCTCCTTTACGGTCTTTACCGCCTCTTCAAGGGTGTAGAGCTTGTCGGCATCGATCTTTTCGAAAGCTTCGCTGTATTTCTTACCCCTTTTCACCACGCGACCCCTTAGTCTGTATAACGGCGTGGCTTCTATTACCACACCGTTTGGGATAATCTGTTACCTTTAAACCGGGCATCACCCGGATCTCGATGTCATCCGGCCCTGTCGATTCCCATGCTTCTCGCCGTACCCTCGATGATCTTCTTCGCAGCCTCGATATCATTAGCGTTCAGATCGGGCTTCTTGATCGTCGCGATCTCCTCAAGCTGAGCGTTGCTTATTACACCCACCTTGTTCTTGTTCGGCTCACCGCTTCCTTTTTCGAGGCCCAGTGCCTTTTTGATAAGCACCGCCGCCGGCGGCGTTTTTGTGATAAAAGTGAAGGACTTATCTTCATATACCGTTATGATAACGGGGATGATAGTGCCTTTCTGCGACTCGGTCTTCGAGTTGAAGGCCTTGCAGAACTCCATGATATTCACACCGTGCTGGCCGAGCGCGGGGCCGACGGGCGGTGCCGGATTGGCCTCGCCGGCTGATATCTGAAGACGTATTGTGCTCTGAACCCTTTTAGCCATATACAATCACCTATCCTGTCTTATCTTATGATTTCCCGCCCGCAAGGAAGACAAAATCGAGGTGCAAATATAATGAAATAAAACAATACCGTCAACGAAAATAGGTACGCATTGAACCGCCTATATCTTCTCCACCTGCAGAAAATCCAGCTCTACCGGTGTCGATCTGCCGAAAATCTCCACCCTGACCCTGATCTTTCCCTTCTCTTCGTTAATCTCCTCAACGTTCCCGGTAAATGTCTTGAACGGTCCGTCGATGACTTTGACCGATTCGCCGACTGAGAACGTGAATCTCGGAATCGCGGCCTTTTCCCCCTTGATCTCCCCCATCCGCTGCAGAATGTTTTTGACATCATCGCCGGAAAGCGGCGCGGGTTTCTTGTTTCTCCCCGAGCCAACGAAGCCCGTTACCCCCGGTATCCTCGTAATAAGGGAGAGAATACGCATCCATTCGTATTCTGAATCATCGGGTATGTTCATCTCTACGAGGATGTAGCCGGGAAAATATTTCTTTTTCGATACCCGTTTTTTCCCACCCCGTATCTCAGCGACCTCTTCCGACGGTATTTTTACCTGGAACACGATATCCTCGAGCTCTCTGTTCTCGATGAGGCTCAGAAGGCTTTTTTCAACCTTGTTCTCGTAACCGGAATATGTATGGAGCACGTACCAGTTCTTAGCCATATTCACCCACCGATAATCGAGAAGACGACGGTCTTGATAACATAATCGATGAGCGCGATGACCCCGGCGATAACGAGGATCGAAATGATGACTATTCTCGTTGAAGTCAGAACCTCCTCTTTGGAGGGCCAGTTGACTTTTTTCAACTCGGCCTTCGACTCTTTGAGGAAAGTAAAGATCTTTTTCAAACCCTGCTCCTTCGATGATGTTGAACAACCGGTCTCGTTCGGTTCTACCGCGGATTGTACCGTATCGTTTTCAGGCCAGGCAGGATTCGAACCCGCAACATCCGGTTTTGGAGACCGGCGCTCTACCAGTTGGAGCTACTGGCCTATCGTGTACC
>JAFGTF010000028.1 GCA_016934265.1 Spirochaetota bacterium | reverse complement strand
TTTCGTCTTTTTTATGGCGAAATCTCAGGAAGGCAGTAGACTTCGAAGGAGTTATATGTGTATTAATGAAGTTTTCGTCTTTTTTATAGCGAAAACTCAAAAAGACCTTACACACCGAAGGTGTGTAAGGTCTTACCGGTCCCACCTGACGGTCGTCGTCACCGGGGAGGATGCGGTGACTTGGAGACGAACCGTTTCCAGCTCGACCTCCTCGTCGAGAAGGTAATACAGGGATTTGTCCCAGGGGAGGGGCTGGTCCATCGTTATGGTGGTGTTTCCATACTTGTCGGTATATGAGATGGTCGCGGTACCCGACCCCTCGACCTCATAATGAATCTTTTCCTTTATCACCACCCCGCAGGAGAACAGCAGGGAAGAGAGCAGCGCGGCGGCGGTAAATAACACTACATTTCTAAAGACCTTGTTCGGTTTCATCGGGTGCCTCCGGTCGTTACGATCGGTATTATGGCCGGCGATGCGGCGATCCGAGCCCGCAGCCGGACCCCTTCCTTTGCGACGCATTCCAATATACACGGTATAAAAGAAAATTCCGCATGTATCCGAGGGGACCCACCGGTATCAGTGACGTTTCCGGCGCAGGATGAAAGTGCCTCCGACCGCGAGGAGGTATACGGCACCCGCCAAGAGAATGATGTTCGAACCGGTGGGGAGATCGAGAGAGTAGCTCATGCCGAGGCCGAGAGTGGTAAAGACCATGCATAAAAGACACGAGAATATCATCATCTGCCACAACTTTTTCGAGAAGAGGCCGGAGACCGCAGCCGGGACGGTAAGCAGGGCGATGACCATGACGATGCCTACGACGGTCACCATAAGCACCACGGTGAGCGAGGTGAGACAGATCAAGAGTAAATAGAGGAGCACGGTCCTGGCTCCGCGGATCGTGACAAACTCCTCGTCGAAACACACGGCGAGGAACTTGTTGTAGAATATCGCGCCGGTAAGAATTACGACGATGTCTAAGGCCGCCACGATAAGAAGATCGCTTTTCGATATCAGAAGGATGTTCCCGAACAGGTAGCTCATCGGCTCGATATACCCGGGCGTTCGCGTGAAGAGTATAAGGCCTGAAGCCATGCCTATCGCCCATATGGTCCCGATCACCGTATCCTCACGCTGTTTGGCGTAAATGCTTACAAAGCCGATGAAGGCCCCCGCGGCGAGCGCGGACAGAACGGCGCCGAGCGTGGGCGAAAACCAGCGTATGTGCGCGTTTGCCTGCAGGTAGAGCCCGGCGCCGATCCCGCCGAGCGCGGAGTGCGCGATGGCGCCTGCGATGTAGCTAATCCTTCTCGTGACCACATACGTTCCGACGATTCCGAATGAGACGCTCCCGAGAAGGCCTATGAGAAGGGCATAGCGAAGAAACGTGATGTCCGGGTTGACGAGCGCGGAGAAGAATTCACCCATTTCTTCCCTCCGTTTCGTCGTTTTGTATGCCGGGATTGCGGTCGTCTTGTCCGCGGAAAGGTGATCCGATGACATCGTGTCGGACGACCCTGATGTCGTGTCCGTACAGCTTCCTCAACGCCTCGCCGTCTAATTCGGCGGTGGGGTGCAGAAAGACCCTGCGATTGACGCAGATGCAGTTCCCGGAGGAGGCGGAGACGAACCCGAGGTCGTGCGTCACGAGGAGAACGGTCATCCGTCTGTTCAGCGTTTCTAGAATGCCCAAAAGTCTGGTCTCCGCCTCCGTATCCACGTTCGCTGTCGGCTCGTCCAAGAGGAGTATGTCCGGCTCGCTGACGAGGGCCCGCGCGAGCAGCACCCGCTGGCGTTGGCCGCCCGAGAGCGCGGAGAATGAACGCTTCTCGAGACCCGAAAGGCCGACCTCGCCCAAGGCTTTTCGGGCGTGCTCCCTGTCGGTCTTCGGGTACGGACCGAAGGCCCCGCGTTTGATCCGTCCCATCAGCACCACGTCCGTGACGGTCACCGGGAACTGGAGGTCGAAGCGCTGGTACTGCGGCATATACCCGACCCGCTCCCTCGTTTTTTCCGGCGGACTTCCGAGAAGACGGACGGTGCCGCTCGACGGTTTCAGCAGGCCGAGTATGAGCTTGAGAAGTGTCGTTTTTCCTCCTCCGTTCGGGCCGACCATGACGGTGAAATCCCCGTCGTACACCCTGAAACGCACATTCTCGAGAACGGGAACGTTTTCGTACGAGAAGCTCACGTCCTCCACGCTGACTACCGTCGGTTTTTCCACTCCGTGTTCCTGTTTACGGTTGATTAAAGGCCTGCCTGATCTTCGCGGCGATTTTCTCTAGGTTGTGCAGGACGTCCTTTGCAAGCGGGTCTATCGGCACGACGCTGCCTCCGATCGCTTCCGCGATGATTTCGGCGCTCTTCGCGTCGAACTGCGGAGAAACAAAGACGACGCGCGCTCCCTTGGCTTTCGCCTCACCGATAACACGTTCGATCTGCTTCGGGGTGGGGCTTTTGCCCTCGATTTCGATCGGGACCTGGACGATGCCGTACCTGTCGGCGAAGTATCCGAATGAGGGATGGTAGACGAAGAAGGGTCGTCCCCTGTACGGTTTGAATATTTCAGCAAGCGCCGCATCGACCGCATCGAGCTCCGCAAGGAAACGGTCGAGATTGGTCTTATACATGTCGAGGTGCGAAGGATCGGCATCGGCGAGCGCTTCGAATATATTGACCGATTGTATCCGTATCTCGGGTACGGAGAGCCAGATGTGCGGATCAAGGCCGCCCTCCTCGTGATCATCCCCATCGGTTGTCCGTCCTGCGGGAAGATCGAGAGGCCTTCGGATGATACCCTCGTCCGTACGGATGAAGCTGAACGATGTATTCCGGCCTTTTATCTTCTTAACCACGCGCTCCTCGAACGGCAGGCCTATGCCGAAATAGATATTCGAGCCGGTCAGGGAGGCGACCTGCCGGGGAGTGGGCTCGAAGGTATGCGGGCTCGTTCCAGGTGTGACGAGCACGTTCACGTGAACCCGTTCGCCGCCGATTCGTTCCACGAAGTATGCCTGCGGCGGTATGCTTACGGACACTTCGAGCCGGGCGTCGTTCGCCCGTGCACTCCGGGGCCCCGCCGCTGAAAGTAAAAGAAGTGCGAAGACCAAAACAAACCGGCACAACAGATTCCTATACGCCACCCTGCGCTCCTCTACCCGCATCGCACACGAGATGATAGGCGTGGCAGCTTTCGCACTCCTCGACGGTGTGGGTTTCGCTGAACCGCTCCCAGTGCAGTTTCTGCGTCGGAGTGAGTATTCCCGTTCCCCTGCAAAGCGGGCAGGTCGAATCGAGCGCGGCGAGAATCGCTCCCCTGATGAACTCGGACCTGTTCGGTATCCCCGCCATTAGATCGGTGAGCTTTGCGTCCGCCTTGAAGGTGATGGTTCCCTCTTTTCTATTCGGTTTCATGTTTCACTCCGTTCGGTATTACTTTGTATTACAATATTATAGAATGAATTTCGGGCGGTGTCAAGTACAAGGATCCGGAATGGGATGGGATCCGGAGCTGAATAGGTCCGGTGTATCGGCGACATATCGACGGAATACAACGGGCGGGACCGGCGGTGGACCGGAATCCGAAAAACAGTCCGGCGTTACCCTGTCCCGCCCAGTAGTGCGATGTATGCCGTTACGAGTCGAGTATCTTTTCCGCCTCCTCGCGGTAGGCGTCCATCACGTACGGGATTCCGGAGATCTTCGCCGCGTCCTCGGTGAGGGCCATGAGATCTTTTCTCGCGATCTTGTCGACCCTGAAGCTTCTCGTTCCGGCCATGAGCTCCTGCAGGCCGAGCTTCAGCTTCTCGGTGAAGGTGAACAGCCCGATCGCCCCGAGCGGCAGCTCGCGCACCACGTCGTTTCCGTACTGCTCCTTTAAAAGTTCGTAGGTGACGAATATCTTCTCCTTTGTATCGCCGTAGGCGCTCACCGTTTTCGGCAGGCTCCCCTTTTCGAGCCATTTCCCGATGTTCTTGCCGACCATGCCGGGAATCATGATCGCTCGTCCCATGCACACCGCCTTGAAGAAGGGGGCTCCCATGGCGAGCACCTTGAATATGTGGTCCTCCGTGGAGAACCCGCCAGCCATTGCGAGCGAGGGGACCCACTCGCCCTTTGCTGCGAGCTTCATGCAGAACTCGTAGGCGAGGCACTGGAGGTAGAAGGTCGGGACGCCCCACTCGACCATCATACGCCACGGGCTCATTCCCGTACCGCCCGGTGCGCCGTCGATGGTGACGAGGTCTATCCGTGCTTTGCTCGACCACTTGATCGCCATCGCGAGCTCGCGCGCGCTGTAGGCACCCGTTTTCAGGGTGATCCGCGTCACGCCGTGCCGCCTTCGGAGCTTCTCCACCTCACGAAGGAATTCGTCCTCGTGTATGAACCCGAGCCGCGAATGCCGCTCGAACTCCTTGATGGACCCGGCCTTGTACGCCTTCTGGACGTTTTCCAGGGCCGGGTTCGGCTCCACGATGTACCCGCGGTTGTGCAGCTTCAGCGCGTCTTCGAGCGACCGTATCTTGATCTCGCCGCCGATGCACTTCGCCCCCTGGCCCCACTTCAACTCTATCGTCTTCACCCCGAGCTTCTCGGTGACGTACTGAGCCACGCCGAACCGCGAGTCCTCCACGTTCATCTGCACGATGATGTCGCCGTAGTCCGGGTTCAGTTCATGCCACCGATGGTAGGACTCCACCCGCCGTCTCATCTCCGGAGACTCGACGATGTTGCCGTTCTTGATTTCCGCTTTCGGGTCCACGCCGCATACGTTCTCGCCGCACACGAGCGGTATCCCGCTGATCGAGGCGCCTGCGGCGAACTCGGTCCAGTTCTTCTGCGCGATGTCGGTCGACCCGAGCGCGCCGGTGAACACCGGGAGCGCCATGCGCACCGTGTGGATGTGACCGAACGAAGACTCGGTCTCAACCTTCGGGAAGATGGCGATATCCGGGTTCGCCTCCTCGATCGCTTCGGCACCAAGGGCGTATCCGTGTATGTTGAGATGGGAGTAGTCGATCGGGTAGTCCTTGTTGCCGCCCGCGGTAATCTCACCGAACGGGCCGGGGTAGATCACCTCCCTCCCGCGGAACGTGGCCTTGAAGATCTCGCAGTTTCCCTGGCACCCGTCGACGCAGACCGTGCAGATGCCGGAGCACGGAACCACGTCTTTCGAGCGGTTCGAGGTGTGAGTGGCCTCTCCTGAGTTTGGTCTTTGAAGATTCATGGGATGTACCTCCCTCTCTTTTTGATTGTAAGTATCCGGCAGTCCCCGGCGGTTGCAGTACTCCGGCGAATATGATGAGGCCCTTACACACGAACTGTCCTAATTGCGAAGACCTTTTTACAGATTCGCCGGGGGTAGTGCCCCTTTTAGGGTTTCTGCTGGCGGGATATGCTAACCGCTGACTCGCACGGTCGAACGAATCTTTTTCTATCCGTAAACCGCAAGATTCGTGAAACGGCACGGAAATATTGCCGTTTACGATATCCGTAATTCATTGAAATGTCAAATAGAAAATTACTGTATGAAAATTACTGTATGAGGAAAAGCCTCTAAAAAAAATGCATGAGATCGAATCCGCCTCGCGTAAATATCGAATATATCGTTTACATCCATATTTGATAAAATGTATTTTTTATTGCAATTGCCGGTGCGGTGTATTTATAATAAAGAAAAGTGATTTCCTGGCATGCGGCGGGGAAAAGTTTTCCCACCTATTATCGCAGACCGCCCCGGTTGCAGGCGAACTACCGACTGCGATACCTGATCATCAGTGCAGTTACAACGAGAGGAGGCCTTAGATGCGCACAAATCGACGAAAAAAGAGATGGGTAAAGGCGGTATTCGTGTCTCTTATCCTTGGGGTTTCAGGGGTGTTGCTTTTTTCGTGCGGGGCCGCTGTTGACATAGGGGAGACCTCGAAATACCTCGACCGGTTCGAGATCGTGTGGCCGGGCGGGTTCGATTACAGCTGCATAAACGGCATTTCCGTACCGATCACGGTCAACGCGATCGACCAGAACGGGCAGGTGTACACCGGCTGGTCGATGGGCGCGTACGAGTATGACATGGAATAAAGTACGGAAGAAGTAGGAAGAAGATGAGTCGTGATATATACAACAATCTTGCCGCTGTCGAGAAATTCAATCTTCCCATGCATAATCATCTAGGAAATTTCGATGTGGGGGGTCAGACATGCAATGTTCTTGTCATCTCCTTCATCGAGGTGGATACGGCAGAAGACCGAAGCTGGGTTTCTGACCTCGGAGCGATCCACAGTGCCTACAGCACGAACTCCGACGTGGAGGTGGTGGGGGTTTTCTACAGAGACGGCGGCACCGTGAGCTCGAGCGACATGGACGGTTTCGGCCCGATCGCGTTCAACGACTGCTACGAAGAAACCGATGATCACTACGCGACGATGTACAAAACAGCCTTTATCGACCTGGACGGTGTGGGGACGCCGTTTACCTATATCGTGAGCCCGGCGAACGGTTTCAGGATAACGGACAAGCTTCACATGGCCGCGGCCGATACGGGGGACGGCGACGGCACGAATCCCGATTACATCAAGCTCGACTGGGCAACTATAACGAGGGCGAACCTCCAAAGCTACATTCTATAGAAAATAGAGGACATTCTCAACACGCAGCCGAGGGTGGCGGTGAATCTTCCATCAGGAAGCAGTATAACAAACGGTACGAGTATTACTCTCACCTTCTCAGGCGGCGGTACTGTCGTGAAGAAGACAGTGAAGCCGGCAGATAAAAACAGCTACCGGTTCAACGGCAGCTCGAACTATTTCAATACGCTTGCACAGGCCTGTATAAATGCAAGCACGTATGTAAGCGGTACTAAAGAGACCAGGACCCTTGTTTTTACAGGCCTCGATTCGCTCGACGGCGGCAGCCGTAATTTGACCGTTGCCTCGACCCTCGTCGATACACCCGGCAGGCCGTTTGCGCTCGACGGAACGTATTCTTATCATGTCGACACATCGGGTCCGACGGTGATCAACGTCACGTCGGACTAGGACGATGGTGATTACGAGGCGGGTGATGAGATAGACATTAAAGTGGTGTTCAGCGAGAATGTGACGGTTGATACGACGGGCGGGACGCCGCGTCTCAAGCTCGAGACGGGGACGCCGGACAGGTACGCGGAATACGAACAGGACGAATCAGGATTAAATACCCTGGTATTCCGGTACACGGTGCAGGCGGGGGACACGAGCGCGGACCTGGACTACACGGGGACTGACGCGCTCGAACCGAACGGGGGGACGATAAAGGACGGTGTCGGCAACAACGCAGTTCTCATACTTCCCGCACCGGGAGCGACGGGCTCGCTGGGGGCAAACAAGCAGATCGTGATCGATACGTCGGGCGGGGGTCCGGCCCCGGGCAAGCGTTATATCGTGCTCGTGATGGATTATTCGGGCAGCATGGGATGGAACGTTACCATAGACGGCGTGCCTGCGCCAAAGGTCGATTTCATGGAGCCGGCGATAAAGGAGTTCATCGATAAATGGGCCCTGTTCGATTCCACAGACGCGGATGACCGCTGCGGCCTCGTGTATTACAAGACCGACGCGGGAGTTGTAGGAACGGGACTCATGCAGATAAAGAACAGAGCCGACGCAATCAAGGATTTGGTCGGCCCTCTCGAGCCGGGCGGGGCGACCGCCATGGGCGCAGGTCTTGCACATGGGTACGACATGCTCGATTACTCGAAGGACGACGGCGACTACGGCCCGAAGCGGTACCTCATCCTCTTTGCGGACGGCCAGCTCAATGTCGCTCCCTATATCGATATGAACGATCCTGATACACCCTCTTCGTTCACAATAGATACGGATTCACATCCGAACTGCCCGGCGGGAATGGGAATCATTTCGATTCCGAAAGCAGGCTGCACCATGCCGATTTAGTTCGATCGGTATCGGTGACGAGGAATCCTGGTACCTGCGACTCGCGCATCTTGCGGGCATAACGGGCGGTGTCGATTACTCGACACCCGCCAGCCAGATCTGGCCGCTCGCGTCGCATGACTTCGACGACGATCTTTCGGATATATATAACGGCAGCAGCCCCCAGGTGGTCTTCAGGAAAACCGGCATGCTCGAGAAACAGGAGGCCGTTGAACGGTTCGTTCTGAACAGGTCGGTGACGCAGATTGTGGTAAGTGTGAGCTGGCTCGGCGGCGATCCGGTGTCATTTACGCTGCTCAAGAACGGTAAAAAGATTACGGTTCTCGATCCTCACGAGCAGGTGCGGGAGGAA
>JAFGTF010000003.1 GCA_016934265.1 Spirochaetota bacterium | reverse complement strand
TCTATCGTGCAGTTCGGCCGTCTTTGCCGAACTGCCAAATGAAAGGCTCGAAGAGCCTTTCATCGAACTCCTGATCGCCGCCCCGAGCTGGGATCCTACCCTGAAAACCGGATTCAGCGAAGCAGTCGGATCCTGGAATATCATAGACACGCCGCTCGACCGATACTGCGCAAGCTTTCGCCTGCCCATCAGCAGCACGTCGTTCCCCATGAACAGTATCTCTCCTCCCGGAATACGTGCCTGGATCGGTAAAAGGCGCATAACCGCCTTCATGGTGGTGGTCTTCCCGCTTCCCGTCTCCCCGACAAGCCCGACCTTCTCCCCGGCCGCCACGTCGAGATCTATGCCGTCCACCACCTTGAGGTGGCCGCCGTATACCTTGTACCAGACTTCGAGGTTTTTGATGGAGAGGATCCGTGAGGGCGTGCTCATTTCGCTATGTCTCCTCCGACGCAAGCATGTCCCTCACCCCGTCTCCCAGCAGGTTGAACCCGAGCACTATGATCACGATCGCCATTGCGGGGAATACAGCTTCCCACCATTGGTTCGGAAGGTAGCGCGACCCCTCCGCGACCATCGTGCCGAGCGAGGGAGCGGGCGGCTGCTCTCCGAGTCCTACGAAACTCAAGGAGGCGCTGAGTATTATGACCCAGCCGAAATCAAGCGTCATCTTGGTGAATATGGGAGAAATACAGTTCGGAAGGATCTCACGGAACAGGATATGCAGCGTCGACTCGCCCACGAACTCGGCAGATCTCACATAGAACTCGTTCCGCAGGGAGGAAACCATGCCGTATACCAGCCTGGAGTACCACGGCCAGAAGGCGACGGAGACCGCCATCATGGAATTAAAGAGGCTGGGCTTCAGCACCGCCGAAACCGCGAGAGCGAGGATCAGCGGGGGAAGGCCGAGAAAAATATCGGTGATGCGCATGATAATGGTATCCGCAGGCCTCCCGACATAGTAACCGGCGAACAGGCCGAGCACCATCCCGATCGGCACGACTATGGCGAGAACTACGACCCCGGTGAAAAGCGCGGGCTTGAATGCGAAGACCACCCTGGTCAGGATATCCCTGCCGTAGGTGTCCGTCCCGAAGAGATGTTCTACCGAAGGCGCCCGGCTTCCGTAGGTGAGATCGACGTACGCCCCTGCGTGTTCCGGATACGGAGTCAGAATCGGCGCAAAGACCGCAAGTATGATAACCAAGAGAACGATGCCGAGCCCCACTACAGAGATGCTGTGACGTGAAAACTTATACCACGACCTTCCTGCCCTCTCCTTCAGACTCTTCAGCCTGTTCCTTGTAACCGCCGTATCGATGCTCAGATCCGCCATTTTATTCACCCTTTGCCATACCGAGCCGTATTCTCGGATCCAGGGCCGATATGACGATGTCCGCGATAATGTTCATCACCACGAAGATGACGCCTAAAACCAGAATGACCGCGGAGATTGCATTCAGGTCCTTCTGCAGCATCACGTTTATCCCGTACCGCGACAGGCCGGGCCAGTTGAACACCATCTCGACGAGAAAGGCGTTTGCGAACAGCACGGCGAAATCGAGCCCGAAAACGGAAACGGTAGGGATGAGAGAGGGCTTCAGGAGAAACCTGAACCATATGCTCGGGCCCGGTATACCGTAGGACTGATGCGACAGGACGTAATCTTTCGATATGTTGTCCACAATCGAAGATCTCGTGATTCTCGCCTCCTGCGACAGTCCGCCGAGCGCGAGCGTGAATGCAGGCATTACCATGTGCTTCAGCGCATTCCAGAACGCGGGGAAGTTCCCCTTGAGCAGGCTGTCCAGTACTATCATACCGGTAACGGGCTCCGGGGCCGCGATCCCCCGGCTCAGCCTGCCCATCGCGGGAAGGATGGGCCACAGGTAGCCGAAAATAAGCATGAATATGATGGCAAATACGAACGACGGCGTCACCACACCCATATAGGAGAAGACCCGTATTATATTATCCACCCAGGAGTCGTTGAATTTGGCGGACAGCATCCCAAGCAGGACACCGCCGATTCCCATTATCAGCCCCGAGAACAGCACGAGCTCCACCGTGGCGGGCAAAAACTCACCTATATCTTCTATCACCTTTCTCTTTGTGTAGAGCGAGTTGCCGAACTCTCCTCTCAGCGCGCCGCGAAGCCACAGGCCGTACTGTACCGCGATCGGCTTGTCGAGGTTCATCTCCTCGTGGTATTTCTCTATAAGCCACTGCGGCGCGTTCGCGCCGAGCGCCATGCGGGCGGGATCGCCCGGAACAATGCGGGCGATAAGGAATATAAGAAGCGAGAGCCCTATGATCACGATTATGGAATAGATCAGTCTTCTCAGTATAAAAAGGAAAAGCTGCACGCTAGTTCGCTCCTGAAAAATGATACCGGGGCGGGTGGTGTACCCGCCCCGGTACGAGGTACCGTATCATATCACTCCGGCACTCTGTCCGGATACACCTTGATGTGCCGCATGTACCGCTTGTACCCCTGGACCGGGATCACCATGCCCGTCGATGCGGGCGCCCAATCGAGGTAGGCGGCCTGATATGCATGCCGCTGCGTCACGTCCACAAGCCAGATGGAGGGAGCCATCTCGTCGAGCTTCTCCTGCAGCGCGTAGTACTTCGCCTCCCTGGCTGCGGCGTCGACCGTTGCAAGCGCGTCGGAGATCATGGCATCAATCTCGGGGTCCTGCAGCCATTCCGTCTGTTCCCACGTGCTAGAGCTGGACGAGTGATATCTTGACAGGTTAGAACCGGCGTCTCCGTAATGTGGAGATACAGTCAGGATGTTTGCATGGGGGGTCGTGTCCTGGTTGGAGATATCCGCGATCATCTTCGCCCAGGGACGCTTTGCGATGTTCACCGTCACACCTATCTTCGCGGCGGAGGCCTGGAAAAGCAGCCCTATCTTGTCGGCTGCAACCCACTCGGCCGGCCAGCACACGTCCACCGGGTACTTGTCGAGCTTCCCGTAGTACTTGGACTTCGAAAGCTCCTCTTTCGCCATGTCGATATTCGTTTTATACTGGTGGAGGTCCTTCTTGTGGTCGTGGAACACCACTGATACGGGCCCAACGGGCTGTGTCGAACCGGGATACAGAGCCTGAATCACGCTGCCGTAGTCCATCGCATACGCAAGAGCTCTACGGACATGCACATCGTCCGTCGGCGGTTTGCGGTTGTGGAGCTGGATCGCCAGTATGCTTCCTGAGGGGAAGTATGCGATATCCACGCCCTCGATGTCGTCCATCGCCTTATAGTTCTCCGAGCTCTGCCACTGATCGGTGATTTCGAGCTCCCGGTTTCCCATCAGCGTTCGAACGGTAACCGGCTCGTTTGTACCGACGAGCGTGAAGCTGTCCGGATTATTGGCGTCGAACGGTTGCCAGTAGCCGTCGAAGCGGTCGGCGATGCAGTGCTCGGCGAGTTTCATCTCCCGCACCATATACGGGCCGCTGCCCGCGTCGTGCGTCAGAAGCCAGCTCTTTCCATAATCACCCAGTTCGCCGAAGCTTCCTTCCGATTCGATATGGGCCAGCACCTCGTCCTTGTTGAGTATATAGAGGTTGACGAGAGCCTTGAGAAACGGCCCGAACGGTTTCTTCATGGTAATGGTAACGGTGTAATCGTCGTCCTGAACTATCGTGTCGACTACCGGTTCGAAGAGGTAGGCGTACCCCTCGCCCATGGTAAGAATCCGCTCCATGGAAAACACGACGTCCTCCGCGTTGAGCTCGTCGCCGTTGTGGAACTTCACTCCCTTTCTGATGTTGAATGTATAGGAGAGACCGTCAGGCGTGACGTTCCAGCTTTCCGCAAGCGAGGGCTCCACCGTTCCCTCCGCCGTGGGAAACACGAGACTGTCATAGACGTTCGCGTAAAGAATGGAGCTCGCCGTGTCCTGCCCGCAGCAGGGGTCGAGCGATTCCGGCGGCCAAACCGCAGTAAACCGGACGAGCTTCTCCGCCACAGGTTGTGCGGTCGGTGTCTCGACGGCTTTCTGTTCTTTATCACCGCCGCCTTTTCCCGCCATAACAGCCACCGGCGTTAGTACTGCTATCAGCATAAAAAGCACCGCAATAAGACTAAGATAAAGTCTTTTTGTCATACATTCCTCCCATTGGTTTTAGTAAGTGTCAGGTACCGAAGGCATAGTGCCAAAGGCATAGTGCCAAAAGGCACTCATTGTCCCCGGCAAACCGCCGTCAGGCCGTTGTTTAGCCCTCTTGATGTCATGTGGCCTGACCATGGACACTATTGTTACACTGTTTTTCCGGTTTTTTCAAGTTTTTTTTGAAAAATAAAAAAAAACGTGACAAAATCGGAGGTGCCACGGTATAATACAGACATCCGTACCGTTGGTGGTCAGACCTTTATACCATCAGGCACATTACGAACCGTTGAAATACATGCTATCGCCTTTCATTATAATGTTCGCTTTTTATACACCTGACAGCAAAAACATACCGCTCGGTCGGCGGGGGACCGCCTTCAACCGATAAAGGAGGCGTATATGTTCGAGCACGTCCAGAACCAGAAGTACTATATGCAGATAGTCGACCAGATCAGGAAAGGAATCCTCGACGGCCGGTTGAAGACGGGAGACAGGCTGCCGCCGGAACGTGAGCTCGCAAAAGAGTTCGGCACGAGCAGGGCGAGCATTCGAGAGGCGCTGAGCGCGCTCGAGCTCCTCGGTCTCATCGAGTGCAAGATCGGGCAGGGCAACTTTATCCGGATGGACAGCTCGGAGATACCGATAGACGGCGAGCTCATGAGAGAACTTTTAAGAAACCACAGCCCGTATGAGATCTATGAATCGAGACTGGAGATCGAGCCGAGCCTCGCGGCGCTCGCGGCGGTACGAGCGAACCAGAAGGAGAAGGACGGCCTCTATCAGCACTTCCGGAAGCTCCACAGTTTAGGGGATCAGATCCAGCAGGATTTCAGCAAGATCGAAGATTTCATAGAAGACTATATGGAGGAGGACCGCAAGTTCCACCTTTTTATCGGTAAATGTGCGCATAACAGCGTGCTGTTCATGGTATTCGCCGGCGTCAACCTCATGATGAAGGAGACGAGCTGGAAAGTTCTCAAACGGAAGAACATCACCAGGGCGGGCAATATACGAAAGTACGAGCGCGAGCATGAGGCGATATATACCTCGATACGAGAAAGAAAGCCCGACGTGGCGCGAGTGAAAATGAGAAGACACATTCAGGACATCGAAAAAGATCTCTTCGAAGGAAACAACCACAACTGACTGAGGGAGGCCTCGGATGAAGACCAAGATGCGCATAGGCGTGGATATCGGCGGCACGTTCACCGACTGCGTCGTAATCGACGAGAACAGCGTGATCCACAGGTTCAAGGAGCTGTCGACACCCAAAGACCCGTCTGTCGGCTTGTACAACGTAATCAAAAAGGCGTCGAAGTACTTCAATAAATCGTTGACCGAGCTGTTGAGCAGCCTCGATCTCTTCTGTCACGGTACCACCGTGGCGACGAACACCCTTCTTACCGGGACGGGCGCACGGACGGGACTTGTACTGACAAAGGGGTTTCGAGACTCAATCGAGATGCGGAGAGCCCACAAGGACAACATATGGGACCTCAGGCTTCCGGTACCTCCACCGCTCGTTCCACGGTACCTCAGGCTCGGTGTAACGGAGCGCGTCGACCACAGAGGGGAGGTGCTCCAACCGCTCGACGCCGATGACGCTGAGTCGGTATGCAGAACGTTCAAAAGGGAAGGAGTGGAGGCTGTCGCCGTCTGCACGCTCTTCTCTTTCCTCAACGACAGCCACGAGCGCGCGATTCGGGAAATCGTCGCGAAACACCTTCCCGACGCATTTATTTCGATTTCCTCGGAAGTCCTTCCACAGATCAGGGAGTACGAACGGCAGTCGACCACCGTTGCAAACGCGTATGTCGGCCCGAAGCTTACCGTCTATTTGTCGAATCTCGAGACTCGTTTGAAATCAGACGGGCTCTCCCGTGCTTTTTATGTCACCGCCTCCAACGGCGGCGTAATGACGGTCGACACCGCGATACGACACGCATCCGCGACCCTCCTTTCCGGGCCGGCTGCAGGTGCGGTGGGGGCGATGTTTTTCGCCGACCTCCTAGGTCAGAAAAACCTCATCCTTATGGACATGGGCGGGACCTCCTTCGACGTCACGCTCGTCAACAACGGCAACGTGACCCTTTCGACGGAGGGAGAAATCGCCGGCTACCGTATCGCGAAACCGATGATCGATATAAACACCATAGGCGCAGGGGGCGGCTCCATCGCATGGATCGACCGCGGCGGCATGCTGCGTGTCGGCCCCGCGTCCGCGGGATCCGACCCGGGTCCGGTATGCTACGATCTCGGGGGTGAAAAACCCACCGTCACGGATGCGAATCTCCTACTCGGGTATCTCAATCCCGACTACTTCCTCGGAGGGGAGATGCAGGTAAACAAAGAAAAGGCGAAGAAGATACTCCAAAAGACCGTTGCCGATCCGATGGGTCTCTGTGAGGTAGAGGCGGCGGCTGGGATATTCAGGATCATCAACCAGAGCATGGCTGACGCAACAAAGGTCGTTTCCATCCAGAGAGGTCACGATCCGCGTGAGTATGCGCTGATAAGCGCGGGCGGCGCCTGCTCGATCCATGCGTGCAAGATCGCCGAGGAGGTAGGCTCCCGCACGGTGATCGTCCCGGAGGCGGCGTCCGTCTTCTGCGCACTTGGAATGCTCGAGTCCGATATCCGTCTCGACAGCGTGAAGACATTCAACGGCTTCATACCGGGACTCGATCTTGCCGAATTCAACGAGGTCATCGCACAGGTGGAGAAAAAGGCCCTTGCCGAGCTGCTGCAGGAGGGTGTGGAGCGGGAACGGGCCACGCTGGTACGGCACCTCGACATCAGATATGTCGGCCAGCATCACGAGGTGACCGTCGAGATACCGTCCGAAGGCGCTATAGAAAGTCGCCATCTCGATGAAATCGCTGACGCCTTCCATAACGCGCACGAAAGACTGTATACCTACTCCACGCCTGAAAACCCGCTGGAGGTCATGAACCTGCGAATCACGGCCATCGGTTCCGTGGAAAAGACCGGACTGAAAAATGCGTCTAAGAAAAAGGCCTCGGTCGAGGAGGCGCTGAAGGGGAAGCGGCCCGTATACTTCGAAGAGACGGGAGGCTTCATCGATACGCCGGTATATGACAGGAACCTCCTCTCAGAAGGCGCCCGGATCGAAGGTCCCGCGGTCGTTGAGGAGCGCATAACCACGGTGATAGTGCATCCCGAATGGAACCTCACGGTCGATACCTACGGGAACATCATTATGAAGGAGAAAACATGAGCCAGGAAAAAAGAAAGCGCGAATTCGAGGGTGCGCGTGATCCGATTACCCTCTCCGTAATCTACAACCGCCTTCTTACCATAAACAAAGAGATGGGAATCACGATGATAAACACCTCCATTTCACCGATCTTCGCGGAGGTCCACGACTTCTCCTGCGCGATCTGCGACTGGAACAACCGTATAGTCGCCCAGATCGACGGCGTTCCCTCCCACACCGCGAGCGCCATGGAGGCGGTGAAGGCGATATCGAAGGAGTTCGAAGGCGACATACAGCCGGGCGACGTCTTTGTCCTGAACGACCCTTACCTCGGCGGCACTCACCTCCCGGACGTGACGATCATGAAGCCGATCTTCTACGACGGAGAGGTGCAGTTCGTTGCGATAAACAGGGCCCACCATGGCGACGTCGGCGGTATCGAGCCGGGCTCCTATGCGCCGAGCGCGACTGAGCTGTTTCACGAGGGTATACGAATCCCGCCGTTACGGATATACAAAAACGAGAAGCCGATACGGGATGTGGTGAACATGATCAGGATCAATACCCGGATGCCCGACGCCCTGTGGGTCGATATGAAGGCACAGGTTGCTTCGTGCAGGGTCGCCGAAAAACGGATATTCGAGCTTCTCGACAAGTACGGGGTCGAAAAGACCCGTGAGACGGTGGAGGACATCCACAGGTATGCGGAGCACCGGATGCGGCTCGAGATCGATCGGCTCTCCGACGGGGTGTACGAGGGCGAGACGTTCTTAGACTCTGACGGTTTCTCCGACGATCCGATACGGATAAAAGTGACGATCACCATATCCGGCGACGAGGCGAAGGTCGACTTCTCGGGCTCCGACCCCCAGGTCACCGGGTTCGTCAACTCGCCGCTCGCAAACACCGCAACCTGTGTGTATGTTGCGTTCCTCACCTCGGTGACGACACCCGACATCCCGCACAATGAGGGGGTCTATCGCCCCATATATATATTCGCGCCGGAGGGGACGGTGGTCAATCCGCGGTTCCCCGCTCCCGTCGCGTCATGCACGCTCGATACCGCGTGCGCGATACTGGAGGCGTGCTGGATGGCGCTCTCGCGCGTGCTTCCCGACCGCGTTCCGGCGGGCTGGAACCGGTGGAACGGGCCGACAGTGACCGGAATCGATCCCCGCGGAAATGAGTTTTACGTAATGTTCGGCTTCAACGGGTTCGGCGGCGCGGGCGGCATGCATGGTATGGACGGAAGGCATTATATCGGTGACGGCATAGATCTCGGCGGGCTCATCGCGCCGAACATAGAGACGAACGAGGCCGACTACCCGCATATCACCGAGTTCAACGAGTTCACCACCGACTCGTGCGGTGCGGGCGAATTCCGGGGCGGCTGCGGCGCGAAATACCGCATCAGGTTGTACGACGAGAACCCCACCCTCGTCATGTTCGGCGACGGCAAGGTACACCCGCCCTACGGCCTGTTCGGCGGGAAGCCGGGCTCCTGCAATCTCGCGTTCATCAACGAGGGTTTGCCCGGCGAGCGCGAGCTCAAGGCCAAGGAGTCCGTCCGGCTCAAGAAAAACGACACCTATACGTCCTACCCTTCGGGCGGCGGCGGATGGGGAAACCCGATGGCCCGCGACCCCGAGCTGGTCGCATTGGACGCACGAAACGAGATCGTCTCGTTCGAGAGCGCCTTGAAGGATTACGGAGTGGTGCTGAAAAAAGAGCCGTTCGAGATAGACGTCGAAGCGACGAAACGGTACAGAGAAAAACATTCGGGAGGTACAAATGTCTGAAATAAGGAAAATTGCGGTTTTGGGCGCCGGCAACGGCGGATTCATGGCCGCCGCTGACATGGGAAGCCGTGGGTATGAGGCGGTCCTCTACTCGAGGAATCCGGAAAAGATCAAGGGAGTCGCAAATAGGGGGGGCATCGAGGTCTTGGACATCGACTCGAACCCGTCAGGAACCTTCGGTATGGTACGTGCGACCTCCGACATCGCCGACGCGGTAAAAGGCGCGCATGTTATCCTTAACCCCGTTCCCTACTTCGTATGCGAGGATTACGCGCGGCGGGTCGCCCCCCATCTCGAGGAGGGCCAGATCGTGCTGTATCTCGGTAAGGGCGGCGCCTCGCTCGACTGGGCGAAGGTGGTGCGTGAGCTCGGCATCAAGAAGAAAGTCTACCTCGCCGATTGCAACACCCTCCCCTACGGGGCGTCGCGAAAGGGCGACTATCAGGTTCGGCTCGAGAACCGGACCCAGAACCTCATCGTTGCGACCTTCCCGGGAAAGGACATCGAGTATGTCGGAGACGTTGTGGAGACGCTCTTTCCGTCGAAGCTGGGGTATACGATCAGGCGGGGCCAGAACGCGATCGATTCGATCCTCGTCGACTACAACGCAATAACCCACACGCCGCCGATGATCTGCAACGCGGCCCTCATCGAGTCCGGCGACCCGGACTTTCACCTCTTCGGACCGAAGGAGAACTCCCGGTCCGTCGTCCGGATAATCGAGAAGATAGACCGCGAGCGTATGGCGATCGGACAAAAACTCGGGTTGAAGCAGTATGCCCTCGAGGAGGAGATCCTCATGGTGAAGTGGAACCCTCACGGGGAGGAGCACGTGCTCCCGCTCTACGATGCAATCCACACGCCGTTCTTAGAGGTGTGCGAGGGCCCGTTCACCCTCGACACGCGCCACCTCACGGAGGACATCCCATACGGGTTAATCACCTATTCGTCCCTGGGCCGCATGCTCGGCGTACCGACGCCCGTTTCAGACGCGGTCATAACGATCGCTGAGACGCTGCTCGACCGTGATTTCCGGAGCATGGGACGTACGGTCGAACGGATGGGGTTCGATCCGGGATGGTCCGCAAAACAGCTTTCGGAATACCTTCACAACGGCACAATATAGGAAAGGAGGCACACGATGACCGACCTAAAGGGAAGAGACCTGAAGGGAATCGCCGATTTTTCGAAGGAAGAGATAGAGTTCACACTCGAAGTCGCAAAGCAGCTCAAGCGGGAGCTGAAGATGGGAAAGCCCCATCGGCTGCTCGAGGGAAAGAGCCTCGGCGGGATATTCGAAACCCCCTCGACCCGCACGAGCGTTTCCTTCGAGACCGCCATGATGCAGCTCGGCGGGCACATGCTGTGGCTCGACCAGCACCGGCTCTGGGTGGGAGAAGCGGCGGAGGAGGACTGGCACGACACGATCAAGACGCTCTCCCGCTACCTCGACGGAATCGCATACAGGGCGGTGCGCCGCGACCGCGTGGAGTCCGCCGCCGAGTACGCGGACATACCGCTCATCAACGCCTCCTGTCCGGTCGAGCACCCCTGCCAGGCGTTCGCGGATGTTATGACCATGATGGAGAAAAAGGGGCCGGTCCGGAATGCGAAGGTCGCCCTCCTGTGGGGATACAGGAGCGCAAACCCGCCCGCCGGCCTCACCAACTCGACGATGCTCATGGCCGGAAAGCTCGGCTTCGACCTCGCCATCGCGTTTCCCGAGGGGTTCGAGCCGGACATGGAAATAAAGAAGGCGGCCGATACAGAGGCGAAGCTCTCAGGCGGAAGCATAAACCTCGTACACTCCTACGAGGAGGCGGCCCGGGAAGCGGACTTTATCAGCATATATTCATGGGTGTCGCCCGCTGTGTTCGCAAAGGGCCTCGAGACGCATTTCCAGGGGGATCCCGAGTTCCAGAAGAAAAAGGATACGCTCAAGGACGAATGGCGCGTGGACGCCAAGACCGTCGGAATGGCGAAGAAGGATGCAATGGTGATGCACTGCCTTCCCGTCGCCCGAAACGACGAGGTCACCGACGAGGTCCTGAACTCCCCGCAGTCGATCATTTTCGACGAAGCGGAGAACAGGCTCCATACGGAGAAGGCGATACTCGCACTTCTTATGGGGGGATACCGCTGAATGCGGCCCGCCTAGTACCCATTGCATGTCTATGACAAGCGGAGCGGGGAATGACGGAGAACGAAAAGAAGGCGGTACTGGAGTATATCGACAGTCACAAGGACGACATCGTCGATTTTCTCTGTGACTTCATATCCCAAAAATCGATAAACCTCGGGACTCCGGGCACCGGAGAAGAAGGGGATGCACAAAAGTGGGTTGCCGACCGCTTCGGCGGGATGGGCTTCTCGCGTGTGGATCGCTGGCTCCCCGACGAAAACCAGGACCGTCCGAACGTCGTCGGCGTGATCGAAGGGCGCGGGAACGGAAAAGCCCTGATACTCCAGGGACACTGCGACGTCGTCCCCGTCTTGGACGATGAGCGCGAGCTCTGGACATACGACCCCTGGAAGGGAACGGTAAAAGACGGAAAGCTGTACGGAAGGGGGGCGAGCGACACGAAGGGCGGCAATACGGCCATGTTCTGGGCCGCCAAGTCGATAATCGACTGCGGCATAGGGCTTTCCGGCGATCTGGTCGTGGAATCCGTAATCGGCGAGGAATCCCAAGAGGGTGAGACCATCGGCGCCGCCGCGACCGTACAGCGGGGGTACCGCGCTCCCTTTGCGATCGTATCTGAGCCGACAAACTGCGAGGTTCACATAGAATCGACCGGTGTCTTCATGTTCGAGCTCACCGTACCGGGTAAGAGCACGCATTTCGCCGCCCGGAATCAGGTTCTGTATCCTCAGCGACACGGTATCGATCACGGCCCGTCCGTCGGCGCCGATGCGATCGCGAAGGCAACGCTGTTCATCGACCTCTTCTCCAGGCTCGAGGTGCAGTGGAACCAGCGCTGGCAGTCACCGACTCTCGGGGGGGGCGGCCGCCCACTCGCCGTAGACAAGGAGGGAGTTGGTCTCTTCAACATCAACATCTCTTTTATCAACGGCGGCGGTTACATAGCCTCGGTGCCGGGAGCCTGCACCCTTTCCGGGCTCGTCAGCTATCCTTCGTGGGTGCAAGCCGAAGACGTCATCTGTGAGATGAAAAAAAAGATACTCGCTGTTTCGGGTACAGACGACTGGCTTCTCGAAAACCCTCCCGTGTTCCGGGCTCCGGTCGTTTTGTGGAAGCCGTACCGGCTGCCCGGGGAGCACGAAGGTGTCCGCGTCGTCTCAAAGGCGTATCAGGAGGTGACGAACAAAACCGCGATAATCAGCGGGTTCAGGGGATCATGCGACGCCACGTTCCTCAACGATCTCGGGGTCCCTGCGGTGACCTTCGGACCGGGCAGCCTCGGGTTCGGCGTCCACGGCCCGAATGAGTACGTGCCGGTCGAGGAGGTAATACGGTGCGCAAAAGTATATGCAGTGACCGCTCTGACCTGGTGCGGCAGCCATTGAATAAAACGGCCGCTGAATAAGACGGAGGGTTATCGTTTTTAAACCTTTCTCGTCGGGGAAACGATCTGTACCGTTCAGGCTGTTTTCCCGGAACGCTCGGATTGAGAATAACGATTGCTTTTCGGATCCTCTCCCTATAGAATGGGTTTTACAACACTCTGTTACACAAGGAGGTACACGTGGCTGACATTCTCATAAAGAACGGTCTCGTCCTCACCATGGACAAAGGAATGCTTCAAGGCGAGGTCATCCAAGACGGCGCGGTCGCGGTGGAGGGAAACAGGATAGTCGACATAGGCGCCACGAAGGAGGTCGAACAGGCCCACAAAGGATCCGAACGCGTCATCGATGCGGAAAAGAAGGTGGTTATGCCGGGATTCGTAATCACCCATACCCACATGCCGTACGTGCTCGGGCACAATATGCCGGTGGATGTATCACAGCTGAAGAGCTTCTGGGACATGCTGCAGAAGATGGGGTGGGAATGGCTTGAGGACATCACCACGCGCGACGGCATATACGCCGCCACCCGCTACGCGGCGATGAAGATGCTGAAGAGCGGTACAACCACGGTATGCGAGCTCGTCGAAGGCCCGGGGGCGATTCCAGGCGCGCTCAACTCGAGCGCACGAGCGATCGACGAGGTCGGCATCAGGGCGCAGGTGGGCTACGAGGTGACGGAGCGTGTCCCCGGTGTATCGATCCTCGAGCGGATGGACCAAAAAAACGCGGAAAAAGCTTTTGAAGAAAACCTCGCGTTCCTGAATAAGTACCCGAAGGGAAACGGAGGCAGAATAGAGGGGAGGCTCGGAGTTCACACCGCCTACACGAACTCGGCTGAGACCCTCAAAAGGGCACGCGAGATCGCGGAGGACTCAGGCTGCGGAATCGAGATACACACCGCCGAGATACCGCGGCAGTTCCTCGTGGAGAAGTACGGAAAGTCAGCCCCGATGATTTTGGAAGAGACGGGACTGCTCGGCCCCGACGTGATCGCCGCGCACTGCATCGATCTCGACGATACGGATCTCGAGATACTGAGCCGGAACGGGGTGAACGTCGCCCATACCCCGATGACGAACTCCTTGGGAGGAAACGGCGTCGCCCGGGTGCCCGATATGCTCGATAAGGGCATGAACGTCACCCTCGGACACGACTGCTTCTTCACTCTCGATACGTCCGAATACCTCCGCTACGCCTACCTCGTGCACAAGGCCCACCGGGCGAACCCGATACTTCTGCCCCCATTCCAGGCGATCGATATGGCGATCGGCAACGGCGCCCGCGCCATGGGCCTGGAAAAGGAGATCGGCAGCCTCGAAAAAGGCAAGAAGGCCGATATCCTCGTGCTCGATCCCGATTCCCCCTCTCCGGTGACGCCCGCATCCGTTATGAGCTGGTTTACCATGACATTCAAGGGAAGCGACGTGCAGCACGTAATCGTAGACGGACGGCTCGTCGTCTCCGACAGGCGCATGACGACCGTCGACGAGGAGGAAGTGAGGCGACACTGCCTTGACGAAGCGAAAGCACTGTGGCGCAGAAACGGTATTTCCATCTGAGTCTATTTCATAAGGAGGAACGATGAGCTTGGAATTCGATTTCAAGGGTATACGGCTTAAGAATCCCGTGATAGTGACCGCCGGTGAGCACGGGCGGGACGGGAAGACCATACGAGAGGTGGCTGCCTCCGGTGTCGGTGCGATCACCACCAAGACCATCACCAACATCCCTCTTCCCGATCCGCTTCCCTGCTATGCGAAGATCGACAATGGATTTCTCAACGTCGTGCTGAGCGCCGTGCACCCTGCCGAACAGTGGTTCGACACCGACATGGCCGAGGCGAAAAAGGGCGGCGTACCGGTTATCGCCAACTTCGCCGGATCGAGCCCGTCAGAGTCCGCCGAGCTCGCTAAGAAGTGCGAGGATGCGGGTGCGGACATGATCGAGCTTCCCACGCACTGTCCGCACCTCGCGGAGAACATAGAGGCGCAGATCCCGGAGATCAAGCTCCCGCCTCCGGAGATATACGATCCAAAACCGTTCTACGAAACGGTAAAGGCGGTGCGGAAATCGACCAGCCTCCCCCTTATCGGGAAGCTTTCCGCAATTTTCCATCTCAACACCAAAAACTGGGTGAAAGCGGGAGTCGACGCGGGCCTGGACGCGATAGAGGTCGCGGACACGCTCGGGCCGGTGATGCTGATCGACATCGCCACTGGGCAGCCGAAGCTCGGGGGACCCAGGGGATTCGGCGGACTCTCCGGCGGAGCGCTGAAACCGCTCACACTCAGGATGGTTTTCGAAATCGCGCAGGATTTCGACATCACGATCATCGGCTCGGGCGGCATATCGACCTATAAGGACGCCGTCGAGTACATCATGGCGGGCGCTTCGATGGTGGGTGTCTGCACGGTCGGCCATCTCAAGGGCATCGGGGCATACACGAAGCTCATAAAGGACCTCGAACGCTACTTCGATGAAAACGACACGACGCTCGAAGAGATCAGGGGGCTTGCGTTAAAAAAAGTGGAACAGAGAAAAAAGAAAGGGCTCGCCGCGATCACGAAACCCCTGCCGCCCGAGATTACTGCGGAGCGCTGCAACGCGTGCGGGATCTGCGAGCGTTCGTGCATCTACGGTGCGATCACGGTCGACGACGTAGTGCACGTCGACTCCGGAAGCTGCTACGGGTGCGGGCTGTGCGCCGACGTCTGTCCGAAACACGCGCTCGAGATGACGTACTACAAGTAGCTGTCGGCTATCAGCGGTTGGCTCTTGGCTTTCAGCCGTTTACTGAGAAGAGTCACACCACACTGTTATCGGTGGCATTCTCAATCGCCGGAGAACGCCCTCATTGTGTATCCGGAACTTTTAACGAAGCCGTATATGTGCCGACGTGCCCGTTCGCATCAAAAAAATATCACCATATTCTTATACGACCGATACCTGATCGATTTCTATTTGAACGGGACCAGGTATCATCGGCATTATTTATACGTCACTACAGGGCGCCGGCGACCTGTTTGACAAATAGCTCATGGCTCACAGCTAATCGCTAACAGCCAGCATCAAACAGCTCAATAATACACCTGCGTCAGCGCGCCGGTCGGGCACACGGAAACGCATAGGCCGCAGCCCGTGCACCTCTTTTTGTCTATCTTCAACCCGCCGCCGCAGACGATCGCCTTATACACGCAGACCGTCTCGCACTTCCCGCATTCGCTGCATTTCGATTCTTCCACCACCGGCACGATCGGATCGGTGACGGCCACTTTTCCCCGCTGTTTTCGCTCCTCTATACGTTTCAGTGTGAGTCCCCTGACGTCTTGAGGCGAAGATGCGCCGAGCGTTTCGAGATGCGTTTCAAGCTCCTGCACGATCTTCTCGTACTGTTTTTCGGAATTGAGGTGTCCTGCGGTACACACACCTACGAGTGTGGCCCCCGCCATGATGTATTCGACGACGTCCGCAGCCCGTATCACTCCACCTACACCGACGATCGGAAGCTTCGAGCACATTGCGATCTCTAAGACCATGCGCAGGGCGATGGGCTTTATCGCCGGCCCTGTAAGCCCGCCGACGCCGCGCGGACCGCCCAAGACCGGATGCCCCGTCATCGGGTCGATCGACAGCGCGGGCCCGAGCGCGTCCGAGCAGGCGATACCGTCCGCCCCCGCCTCCTCGACTCCCTTCGTCCACTCACGAACGATATGTGAAAAGGTTCCGGAGAGCTTCACCACGACCGGTAGTTTCACCGCCTCTTTTATAAGACGGACGGACTGCTGCATCGGGCCTACGTCCAGAAGCTTCGGTTCGGGAAAGTTCATACCCGGAAACATCGCGTTGAGTATCTCGCCCATATGCGGGCAGTGGGTGGGAAGCTCTATCATGTCTGCAGCGGCCGCCTCCGCCTTCCGCGCTAGCTCCGCACCCTCCTCCGGAGTAAACCCCGCGAGGTTCGCGATCACGCGCGCGCGACCCTCCTTTGCGCGTTTTATCCCCTCGGTAAACCAGTACTCTGCGCTCCTGTCCGAGCCGAAAACGGCATTCAGCATCCCCCCTTCGACCTTTGCAAAGCACGGCAGCACGTCGGTAGCCGGCTGTGACACGATGGTTTTCGTGCACACGCCCCCTACTCCCCATCGAGCGGTCTCCCGTATCGTGTCGCCGTCCCGTCCGTGCGCTCCCGCCGCGACGATGATCGGATTCTTGAACTCGAGCCCGCAAAAATCGGTCTTTAAATCGACGGCCATGAACATGCTCCTTTCGGGTTGTATTTAATGAAGTTTGGTTCTTCTCCAATTTTGTTGCTATTATTGAATTGTAAATACATACGAATTATGAATAGGACAAAGGGTTAGAGCTCCTTGTTATTGTGTCCTCATTGTCCCATTTCTGTATTTTTACTAAAATCCCTCACTCTATTTAATACCACGATTTTAAAAGCTCTATTGCCTTAAAAACATTATTCAATGTGGAAAAGAGCCTTCTTTTTAGTATATGCGATTATACTTATTAACTAATTCGCACAAGAACCTAAAATTTTTTATGAAGGACGGTGTTATCGGAATAAAAGCCATAGTTCCCCTTCCGTTGAACAATTACCGGACTATATACCTGATATTCCCCACCGGAATTCAAAGGGAAAGACCCGACACCATTATCACCCAAGCGCCTTGACGATGTCCTCGCGGGTGATCGGAAGCCTGACGAACCGAACTCCTGCTGCATCAGAGACGGCATTCGCGAATGCGGCGGCCGCGCCGGCGACCGGGGGCTCTCCCACCCCTTTCGCCCCGTACGGCCCGGTGGGATTCTCGTCCTCGACGCATATCGTCCTCGTCGGCAGCCTATCCTTCACCGTGGGAACCGCGTAGTCCGAAAAGTTCGGGTTTATTATGCAACCGTCCCTGGTCTCCACCTTTTCGAGATGCGCGAGACCGTATCCGATGAGAGAGCCTCCCTCCACCTGACCCTCGACGCCGAGAGGGTTTACCACACGGCCGACGTCGTGTGCGGCGACGTGATCCAGCACCTCGACTCTTCCCGTATACCGGTCGACCCGAACGCTCATGAAGTGAGTTCCGAAGTTGTAAGCGATATAAATCCTCCCCTGATGGGTATCGTGGTCATAGTCGGCGTCCGGCGCGCGCGAGAAGGAGAGGTTCATGAGAGGAAATCCAGTCCAGTATGCGGCGGTTGCGACCTCTGAAAGCGGGATCCTGACGTTTTTGTCTTTTTTGTGAAGGACGAAGTTCTCGGCGATGTCGACCTCTTCCTCCCCGCACTTCAGCATGAGCGATGCCATCTTCGAAAGCGATCGCTTCACCTCTCCCGCAGCCTTAAAGACCGCCATGCCCCCGACCGTCGTCGCGCGCGACGCGATCGTCGGACCGGAATCGTGAACCGAGTCGGTGTCCACCTGCTTCACCGAAATCCTGTCCATAGTCACTCCCAGGACCTCGGCGGCGACCTGAGCAAACACGGTGCGCGAGCCCTGCCCCATATCGGTGAGCCCGACACCGACGAGCACGGAACCGTCCTGACCCATCTGTACCGACGCTCCCACCACGTCTATACCCTCCGCTCCGTTCGAGATCCCCTGCATCATACAGCAGACTCCCGCGCCGTAGAGCCATCTTCCCGTGTCGTCCTGCTTGCGTTTCGCACCTGTATGCCTGTTTTTATGCTCACGTATCCTGTCTATCGTCTCTACGAGCCCGACGGACTGCTCGAACACCTGGCCCGTTGCGTTCGGCAAACCGGCTCGAAGCGCGTTTTTTCTTCTAAGCTCCAGCGGGTCGATCCCGAGCTTCGCCGCAAGCTCGTCTATCTGCGACTCCGAGGCGAATGTGACCTGCGGCACGCCGAATCCGCGGAAGGCTCCTGCGTAGGTCTTGTTGGTATATACCGCCCTGCACTCCACAGTTGCATTCGGAACGTGGTACGGTCCCGCCGCATGGATGATCGTCTTCATCGTCACGAAGGGAGACTCGGAGGCGTAGGCGCCCCCGTCGAGGGTGATCCGCACTTCCCGCGCGGTTATCGTACCGTCTTTCTTCGCACCGGTACGGTAGTGGATTTTCGACGCATGCCTGAGATTGGAGCCGATGATGGACTCTTCCCGGTCGTGCGCGATCATCACCGGCGCCCCCCCTTTTACCGCCGCCACGGACGCCAGTATCCCGATCTCCGCCGCGACGTCGTCCTTGCCGCCGAAGGAACCGCCGGTGTAGGCTTGTACCACCTTTACCTTCGCAGCCGGCACATGAAGGTTCGCCGCGATATGGCCGCGGAGGTGAAACGGTGACTGGCAGGACGCGTAAACCGTGATTCGTCCGTCCCCGCCGGGAACTGCGAGCACCGTTTCCGGCTCAATGTACGCATGCTCCTGGAACGAAGTCTCATAGGTGTTCTCGACTATCACGTCGGCCTCTTCGAATCCCTTTACCGTGTCGCCTTTTTTGAGTTTTCGCTCGAATGTAAGGTTGCCGCCTTGGTGTATCTTTCGGGCGCCCTCCTTCAGGGCGTCCTCCGGCGAGAGTATCGGCTCGAGCGGTTCGATCTCCACGTTGATCGCCTCGGCGCCGGCACGCGCAGCCTTCTTCGTCCGGGCCACGACGAGCGCTACCGATTCCCCCTCATACCGCACCTCGTCGTACGCGAGCAGCGGCTGGTCGAACGGCGGGAGTATGCCCATGATGTTCGGACCCGGTATGTCCTCTGCGAGCAGTACGAACAAGACCCCCCGGACTTCCATCGCCGGCGCCGTATCGATATGGGTGATCCTTCCCGCCGGGATCCCGGCACGCCTCTGATACCCGTGGAGCGTGCCGGGTATCCTAATGTCTCCGGCAAACTTCGCACGGCCCGTCACGAGCTCTACGCCGTCTACCTTTTTTACCGGCTTTCCCACGATATTCAAGACCCTGTTACTCATCCCTCATTTCCTTTGCGGCGCGTTGTACCGCCTTTATGATCTTCACGTACCCCGTGCAGCGGCATATGTTGCCGCCGATCGCCTCCTCGATCTCTTCTTCGGTCGGATCCGTATTCTCATCGAGGAGCGCCTTTGCGCTCATCAGCATACCTGGGGTACAGTAGCCGCACTGCACCGCGCCTTCGTCTAAGAATGCCTTCTGCAGCGGGTGTAGCTTTTCTCCCCTCGCGAGTCCCTCCACGGTCATGACCGTTTTCCCGTTGAGCTTCGGTGCGTATATGAGACACGAGTTCACGGCAACCCCGTTCACGAGGATCGTACAGGCGCCGCACTCCCCTCTTCCGCACCCCTCCTTCGTCCCGGTAAGTCCCAGCACGTCCCGTATCAGGTCGAGAGCGCGCATGTCCGGTGGGGCATCCATACGTACCGCTTCTCCGTTCAGTATGAATTCAAGCTCCATATCGGTTCCTCACGAGGTCTATACAACTACTTCTGCTGATTCTGATAATAAAAAAAAGTGACCTTCTCCAATTTCGTTGCTGATATATGATTATCAATCACGCGAACTATTAATAGACAAAGGGTAAAAGCTCTTTTGTTTTGTTTTCTTTTTGTCCCGTTTCTGTACCTATACTAGAAAACCTCAATCCGTTTATACAACG
>JAFGTF010000002.1 GCA_016934265.1 Spirochaetota bacterium | reverse complement strand
ATAATTATTTAAGGAGGATTTTCAAGCAACTTAAGGCTGATTGTATGGAGCCGGCTGAACAGTCATGAGATCTAATCATACCGCCTGCGGAAAGTAGCCAGTTTTAATGCTATAATCGGTTTGCTCCGGAAGCTTATCATCTTCCCATAATGAAAAGGGCAAGACAAGGGACCCTTGACGAGAAGGGGAGTATCCGGTGGAACTTCGCATGGGAAGCTGCAAATATATCCGGTTCACCCACTCGAAATACTGGAACGAAAAACGGTTCTCAGGTAAAATTCATAAAGACCGTGTTTTGAAGGCTTACTGTAAAACGCAGTCCTTGGGTCAAAGGCCCAGGTGATCGGGAAACAGTGTCATCTTAATATGGAGAAAGTGTGATGAGTGGGTGTCTGCTGAAAATGCAAGACATATGCAAGGAATTCTCCTCTGTAGCGGTTCTGACGGATGTTACCATAGAGGTTATGCGAGGTGAGGTTCTCGGTATCATTGGAGAAAACGGCGCAGGGAAATCCACCCTCATGAAAATATTGAGCGGGATATACACCCCCACTTCAGGCAAGATTGTTTTTGAAGAAAAAGCGGTTGTCATAGAAGATCCTTTGGCCGCAAAGAAGCTCGGGATCAGCATTATTCCTCAGGAATTCAACCTCATAAACGAACTCACCGTGTACGACAACATCTTTCTCGGATCGGAGATCAGGAAAAAAAACGGGCTTCTGGATAAAAGGGGGATGATGGAGCGTACCAGGGAGCTGCTCAAAGAGCTGGAAGTGGAAATAAAACCGGATGAAAAGATAGAAAATCTGAGCACCATGCATAAGCAGATGGTGGAGATATGTAAAGCAGTGTCCATGGATGCCAAGCTGCTCATCATGGATGAACCGACTTCGGTACTTTCCCGACATGAGATCGACATTCTTTTCAGGCTGATGAGACGGCTGAAGAATCAGGGTACGACTATTATCTACATCTCGCATAAACTTAAAGAAATAAAAGCCATATGCGACAGAGTAATGGTTTTGCGGGACGGGGAATTGATTTTTACGGAAATGATACAGGATGTGACGGTTCTTGAGATGGCTCAATATATGGTAGGCCGCGAGCTGAACCAGGTATTTCCGGTGAAAAAGGTACCTGCAGCCGAAGTTGTGTTCGAGGTTCAAAATCTTACCGTTCCCGGAGTATTAGAGGGTATCAGTTTCCAGCTAAAGAAAGGAGAAATACTCGGTCTCGCCGGGCTTGTTGGGGCGGGGCGTACTGCGGTTGCGGAAACGATCATGGGGATCAGAAAACGGTCCTCAGGAGAGATATTCCGGAACGGCAAGAGAATTCTTATCTGGGACCCGCAGGACTCTGTGGCAAACGGTATAAACTACCTCTCCGAAGACAGGCAGGGAACCGGAATTCTGACTAATTTTTCGGTAATCCAGAACACGACTCTCGTTTCCCTTCCCATTTACTGCAGGTACTTTTTTCAATATATACTGAAGAAAAAGGAGCAGGAGGCAACCCTCAAACACAAAGAGCGTTTCAATATAAAAACTCAGAGCCTCGACACAAAACTCGAATATCTGAGCGGCGGGAACCAGCAGAAAGTATCCCTTGCGAAAAGTATCGATCCTGCACCGGAGGTGCTTATCGCCAACGAGCCGACCCGCGGCGTCGATGTCTCAGCAAAGCAGGAAATATACCGTTTCATCAATTCCCTCGCTGAAGAAGGCCTTTCATGCATATTTATCTCTTCCGAACAGGAGGAGATCATAGGAATGTGCCACAGGGTGATCGTTATGAAAGACGGAAGAATAACGGGAAGTCTAGAGGGGGAAAGTATTAACGAAGAAGAGATAATGTTTTTAGCGACCGGAATCCGCGAAGGAGACTTTCGATCATGATAAAAAAAATAACTGGACGCTTTCGGAAATTTCATTATCAAAAATATGCTTCGTTAATAGCGCTGGCGCTTTTATTCATCGTTTCCTCGATATTGAGTCCCTACTTCCTGCAGTTTCAGAATATACTAAACATCCTTCGGCAGATATCTTATACCGGCATGATAGCCCTGGGTCAGACATTCGTTATCATCAGCGGCGGCATCGATCTTTCGGTGGGCTCCCTTACAGCGTTCAATGCATCTGTGGGCATTCTGTTTCTCAACTATCTTATGAAAATATTCAGTAACGAATTCATCGCGATGGCTGGCGGAATAATCGCGGCACTCATTATGGGTTTGCTGGCAGGTTCGCTGAATGGATTTCTGATTACGAGGGGAAGAATCGCGCCTTTTATCGTTACGCTCGGTTCCATGGCGATATTCAGATCGCTGGCGCTCTTTGTCGGAAGCGCTGGAGAAATACGGTCGGTAAGCGGCTTCTACGGGACGTTCGGCATGAACTCGATACTTTTTTTACCGGTTCCTGTATTCATAATGCTGGTTCTTACAGCCGTCTTGAGTATAACACTCAATAATACCCGGTACGGGCGGTACCTCTGTGCGGTAGGGTCGAGTGCCAGAGTGGCAATGTTTTCCGCAATAAACGTGGACCGCATAAAGTTCATAGCGTATACGGTGAGCGGAGTTTTAGTGAGTATTTCCGCCGTTATGCTGTCCTCTCGATTCAATGCGGTAAGTACGTCCAATATGGGTATGGGTTTTGAGCTGGATGCCATAGCCGCGGTCATTATAGGCGGAACGCCCCTGACCGGGGGAAGGGGAACAATATGGGGAACCATAGTGGGCGCCATAATCCTCGGGATCATAAACAATATGCTCAACATGCTCGGCGTGTCTCCATATCTGCAGGGAACAGTAAAGGGACTCGTCATAATCGGGGCTGTGTATATCCAGAGGCAGAAGGCCTGATGTTTGCGAACTATGTCTTGTGATTACAATAAATATTTCCTAATTAAAGGGGGTTTGTATGAGAAAGCTTTCGACAATCGTTGTCACTGTTTTTATCGCGGCTGCCTTCTTGTGTGCTTTCGGGACAATGAATGCAAACGCAGCCGAGAAACACCTGAAGATAGGCTATTCGATGCCCGCGGCGACAGCCGGGTACATGGCACGGGCCATCTACTGGGCGAAGAAGGGCATGGCGGACTGGGAGGCCAAGGATAAGAACATCGAGTTCCTGTATGTCAATGCGGAAAACGTGACCAAGCAGGCGAACGACATCGAGGACCTGATGGCAAAAGGCATCAACGTGCTCATCGTCTGGCCCTATGACGCCTCAGTAACATCGGTCATTGAAAAGGCCTACAAATCCGGGATCTACACCGTGGTGATGGACCGCGGTACTTCCAAGGTCTGCTACGACGTGTACCTCTCCAACGACGATGAGGGGTACACCCGTGAAGGGACCGAGTGGCTTTGTAAGAAGCTCAACTACAGAGGGAACCTCGTGCTCATCGAAGGTATCCCCTGCCCGATCAATACCGTGCGGATCGAAACGATTAAAAAGACCGCTGCGCAGTATCCCGGAATCAAGATCCTCGACTCCCAGCCCGGCGAATGGAGGAAGGATAAAGCGCTGGCTATCATGGAGAACTACCTGCAGAAGTACAGAAACATCGACGCCGTGTACACCGCAGACGACGACATGATGCTCGGTGCCCTGCAGGCGTACAAGGAATCGCGGAGAAAGGACATCAAGTATTTCCTCGGCGGCGCATGCGACAAGAACGTGATCAAGATGATCATGGACGGTAAAGAGCCCCTCGTTCAGGCTAACGTGACCTATCCGCCCGACCAGTGCGCCACCGTGGTCGGTGTGGCCATTCTTGGTGCGCGCGGAAAGAATTTTGAAGGTTTCTATCAGAAGAAACTGCCAGTCCGCATCATCCTCGCAGCCGAGCTGGTTACCAGAGAGAACGCCGCGAGTTACTATTTCCCGGATGAGCCGTGACAGGTTTGTCAGGAACACAAAAAGCCGCCTTGTAGAAAAGGCGGCTTTTTATTTCCGGTACTGTAGACCTTCCCCCCATTACTTTTTTATCAGGTGCCGGCAGTGAGTGTGAAGTTTGAGCCGGATGTTGTTTTTGTTCCATCGAGCATAATGTACAATTCGCCCGTTGCAGTCGTTGTACCTGTACAGGATTCGGCAGTAGTACCGGGATTAGTAGAGGATTCCTACGGGGTTACAAATGCGTCCGTATAGGTATAGAGGTCAACATCATCGGTCAGATCTGTAAGATCAACACTATGATTGTTGTTGAAGTAGGGAATGTTAATAACTTTAATATACAGTTTTTCCTTCCCAATAGTGCCTGAATAAACAATCTCGGAATCGCTGTAGTTATCGAGTATCAGGGGATTTTCGAGGGAACCTTCCGCAGGCCCTTCAGCGGGCCCTTGAGTTGTGCAACTTGCAAATAACACCGGTAACAGGACAATTGAGAACAATACAATGAGTAGAAATGGTTTCCTCATAAGTTCCACCTTTCTATTGATTTGTATTTATCCGATGAACCGATTCGGCAATGTATCATGCTTGGGGAAAGCAGTCAATTGTTTTTCGATATATATTGTACTTCTATCTTTAAATAGTGGAAAGATGAAGTCAATCAAGAAGGGGCAGTTTCACGAACTTTTTTCCTCCTGTCCGTGACACGATACTTCAAAGTATTAATTCGTGCATTAGACTTTAATCTGGAGCCCGATACTATGGAACATGAACAGGTGTTGCCTTACAAAATATTCTGATCGGAGTTTTGTTAGGCATATACAAGTTCCCTGGCTACTTGTTGTACAGTAACCCGAAAACGGTGTGAACCGTTTCGTTTCTGCTTAAGGATGATGCACGATAGCGTATCATCCTCGTTCCGCCCTTGAATCGGGACAAGTTTTATTCCGCTTAGCCATGGGCTCTTACTTCTGTGTAGAAACCGAAAACGTCGTGAGCCGTTTCGGTTTCCATAAAGGACCGAATATTCTACTGTTGACAAATCAAAACAGTGACCGTGCTTCGTTTTATCAACCAAATAGATTGCTGCTAAAAGTTTGATTACAGGGTATACCTTGACACGGTATACCTTACTACGGTATAATAAATACAAAATGGCAATCCAATCCTTCTCAGATGATCGCACCGAAGAATTCTTCAGAAAAGCTATCATAGGAAAAGGAATTCAATGGGCTGGTGTAAGAAATATTGCCAGGCGAAAGCTTGATATGCTTCATTACGCGTCGTGTTTAAGTGACCTGAAAGCGCCCCCGGGTAACAGGCGGGAACCGTTAAAGAGGGATCTAAAAGGATATCACAGTATTCGAATTAACGATCAATGGCGAATTGTTTTCATATGGACAGAGGCGGGTCCTGCGAATGTTCGGATTACAGAGTATCATTAGTGAGAGGTGAACTATGATTATAATCGATAGGGAACCGACTCCTCCGGGAGAGATACTTCACGAGGATTTCCTGAAACCTATGGGTGTAACACAGAAACAGCTTGCAGACCATGTAGGCTGCGATGTTAAAGTCATTAATAGAATTATCAATAAAAAGTCTTCCATCAGTGCGGAGATGGCGGTTAAGCTCGCCTCGGCATTTCGGACTTCTCCGGAGTTCTGGTTGAATGCCCAGCAGGCTGTTGATGTCTTCAACGCACGGCGGAAAGTAACAAAGGTCCCTGAACCTATTGCATAGTGAATATAACCTGATGGGGAAACCGTATTGTACGGAAACCGAAAACGGCGCGAGCCGTTTCGGAGCACCTTCGTTCAGCTGGATTAAATCCTGAAAGTAAGCGCAGGAATCGTTCCATGTTTATATGGTGATAACCACTTTACCCCGTGCGTGTCCTTTTTCGAAGTACCGGAGAGCGTCGGCGGTCTCGTGCAGCGGGTAGGACCTGTCTATGACGGGTTTCACCCTGCCGTCCTCAATAAGCCCCTTTAAATATTCCAGGTCCTCGTTGTCCGGTGTATGCATCAGAAGTCCCATCTTCCTGCTTCCTGCCATCGAGATCAGCGGCCCAAGGAGCATGGCCTGGAAGACCCGGGACCAGGAGCCTCCTCCGAGCATGACATAAACCCCTTCGGGGCGCAACATGCGCCGGTAATCGAATATCGAACGGTACGTCACTACGTCGAGGATCAGGTCATACACCTGCCCGCTTTCGGTGAAATCCTCCTTTGTGTAGTCGATGACACGGTCCGCCCCGATCGAGCGCAGCATGTCATGTTTCTCCGTAGAGTCCACCCCGGTCACGCGGGCCCCGGATGATTTGGCGATCTGCACCGCGAACGTACCCGCGCCGCCGCCCGCGCCGTTTATCAGAACATTCTGTCTTTTCCGAACCTGTCCTTTGTCGCGAAGGCCCTGTAGGGCTAAGACTCCCGCCTGCGGTACGGCCGCCGCTTCCCCGAATGTCATGCCGGACGGTTTCAGCGCCAGCACGTTCTCACGCGCGCATACATACTGAGCAAAACCGCAGAAGCCGCACCCGGATATGTCGCCGAAGACTTCGTCACCCGGTTGTAACTTCTTCACGTTTTCCCCGACCGCTTCGACTTTACCCGCTATGTCGCATCCGGGTATCCTACTTTTCGGTTTCAGAATTCCGGACATCAGGCGGTTAGCGAACGGCTTGCCGTGTAAAAGGTCCCGGTCCTAGGAGTTCACGGATGCCGCGTGGACTCTTATCAGGGCTTCATCATCCCGGGGGGAGGGTTTCTCAACCTCTTCGAGCCGCAGAACATCGGGAGTCCCATATTCTTGATAGACGATTGCTTTCATCCGGGAGTCCTTCTTTATTCAGTCCGTACCTGTTTCGGCCAACCCGGAAGCGAGCGGCTTGGAAGCCGATGCCGATGGGTTGAACCCTTTCACAATAAGCCATATCGCGAGAAGTGCATCACTCGTCATTATTGGAAATAATAAAACCGAGGTTATTTGAAAGCCTTGAGTGGGGTCGGCGGATCCCAGCACGTTTGCCGCTATCAGCGATACGGTTGAAATGAAACCCCAGACCGATATAAATCGTGGAACGAGTTTTGATTTATACAAAATTGAAAATAGAATCAGAGTGCCTACGATAAAAAGGGCCGTATGAATCACATCAAAGGCCCAATAGCGCCCTGCCAGGGCTAATGCGCCTGTAGCCCCTGAAAATGAGATGTTTCCATAGCACCTGCCGCAATATATTCCCGGCTGATTGTGATCACCGTAAGCGCGCTGACCGCGCTGACCAGTATCGTTACAGCCTCGACGATCCTGTTGCCGGCGTACCAGAGGGCCAGGCCCTCGCCATGCTTTTTCAAGATGGGGAAAAGCATGACCCCGATGCCGACGACCGGAACGTCATTCAGCAACACCTCGACGAGCATTCCGATTATCACCCTGATTCTGTTTGGATAAACAGTACTGAGGTAATCCGGGGAATTTAGAACAGGTCCATAAAGAGCACCACCCGCAAAAACACCCACGTACCCGGCCAGGAATAGTACTCCCACGATTATCGCGGTTCTTCTGTCTGAATTCAATTTACCCTCATGTTGAATATCTTTAATTCATAGATGACATTACTACATCTTCAGAAAATCGAGCAAATTGTAGACCAGGAACGCAGGCCAGACCAGGGCCTTCAGGAAACCCACCACCCCCGCGCCGAAAGAAATCGCGTTCTGGATGAAGTATATCGCTGCCGCAATCAAACCCATGAAGTACACCGCGCCTGCTATGCCTGTGCCGCTGTTGCTTTTCCCTTCAGTAGCCATGAGTATCTCCTTTTCCTTCCTGTGATTCTTGAGGTTTTGAAATATTAATTTAATCTAGTTATTGATAATTGATAGGGATTTTATTATTGGAGATTGAAAGAAACACCATTATTGTGATATAAAAATGCGTTCACCGCCGGTATGAAGCCCGCTTCATGAATAATAGTAATAAATCCCGGGGAGAAGCATACTCCCCGGGATATAACTACAAAATCGGTGTTCGATTTCCCGGATCCGCCGAAACGGTTGCACTCTCGAAATCAGGCCGTGAACCTGGACGAGCCGGCGTAATTGTACTTCTTCGACACGCCTACGACCAGTAACAGAATATCCGCCACGAATGCGAGCGGCATAATTATCATAGTGATGATGGTGGCCGCGACGAAGCCGCTTCCGGCGTCAAAGGCCTTAAAGTACTTCACCATCCAGATTATCATAAGAATCCAGTTGATGACCGGGATGAGCAGCAGGAAAATCGCCCACCCGCTCTTGTCTATCAGCTGTAGAAGCACGACGACCTGGATCACCGGTACGAAGGCGACCCAGGGGTTCTTCGTGTTGGCCTTCTTTGCGCTGAAGTAGAGACCGATCGCCATACAGGCATACCATATGATGCCTATAGGCCAAGAAAACGCGGAGACCCCTTCCATCTGTTCCATTCCGTACATCGTTTTCCCCCTTGCGTGGTATAGGAATTAATAACGACAGGTAAAATTATTTTCCCATCGTCCCTGCAATATTACTTCAGAATCATTTTTTGTCAACAAAAGAGAACACACCTCTTTCGGAAGAGCGGGATTTCGTCTTTATATCATTGACCCGTTTGATACATTGCCTCCAACGGCTTCGAACAGGCCCGCCGTCACTCCTTCGGCAAAAAGCTGATGAACTTGCCCACCAGGTTGATAGCCGCCTGTTCCTGCCCCCATGCCTTGTCGCCGTGTTTTCCGAATTGCGGATCGACAGTCACAACGATGATCATATCGAGCTCATGAAGCAGGACGATGAGCTGCCCGCCGTGTCCCCACGCGAAGTCGATACGACGGTCTCCCACGGCAGCCGACCACCACTGATAGCCGTACCCGAGGTCGCGGAAATAACGGCCCACCTTATTCACTCGATCCAGCGTTATCCAGGCGTCTTTCGAGTAGTTTTTCAGCGATTCGTCTATCCACCAGGCGGATATGATCCGTTTACCGCTGTACACACCGCCATCAAGATACAACAGGCCGAACTTGGCCATGTCACGCGCCCTCAGGTGAAGATCCGCATGGCCATTATAGTATCCTTCCCAATCCTGTATCCATTCCCCAGCCTCCACGTTCATCGGTGAAAAAAGATGCTCTTCAGCATATGACATGAGATCCTTGTCACACGCCCGGGATACGATGATTCCCAATAGATGGGACGTCAGGTTGCTGTATTCGAAGCCGGTTCCCGGGTCGCTTGCGAGTGGTATTTCGACCAGATAGGACGGCCGGAAGCCGCCGTACAGTATATCGAACAGTTCCTGCGTGGTCTCCTCCCAGGGATACCCGGCGCGCATCTGAAGCAGGTGCCGTATCGTGATCTGTTCTTTCCTCGGGTCTTTTATCTGTCCGGCGAGCTCCGGAAAGAAATCCGTCATCTTCTGATCCACGCTTGAAAGACAACCCTGATCCAGCGCTATTCCCACCAGCGCCGAGGTAAAACTCTTTGTCACCGATTGCAGTCGGGCTTTCTGCTCGATCGACCCCTCATTGAAATATCCCTCGGCGACCAGATAGCCGTTTTTGACGACCAGCAGCCCGTAGAGATTCTCCATCGTAGACGCCTCGAGGTAGAGCTCGGCCACGAGCATCGGGTCAAGTCCCTGCGCCTCGGGTGTCGACACCTTCCAGTCACCCCCAGGCAGCGGTGCGTAATCGACGGAGGCAAGGTCCCCGGGGGCGGGCCGCAGTATCGCCGCTATTTCGGCACGTGCCTTTTCAATCTCCGCATAGTCGAATACGAGGCCCAGCGGCTTGAGACCTTTTGCAAGCCTGTCGAACAGCCACCTGTCGTCGTCGAAGGGGGCGGCGGCCATGTCGTACGCGGTGGCACCGTCGCGGTTCCTGAGATACCTGTCCGCCCCGTTATCCAGCAGGCTACGGACGATCTCCGTGCGGCCGAAGAAAGCGGCGAGGTGGAGCGGCGTCGATCCCTCGTTGTTGCTGATTTTAATATCTGCACCGCCCTCGATCAGGGCTCGGGCGGCGTCTGTCTTTCCGAATGTTATTGCTACAATGAGGGGCGTGGAACCGTATGCGTCTTTCCGGTTCAGGTCCGAGCCTGCCTCTAAGTGCTGCCGGACCGCGTCCATATCCCCCAGGAGAGCCGCCTCGTGGAGGCTTTTATCCGGAGGTTTCGGTGGCGGCTTGGTTTCCATGGATGTCTTTTGCTGGGTCGCGCAGCCAAGAGCGACAAGAAGAGTGACTGCGAGCATTGCTGTAGCAGCTGTTTTCATTTCAACATCCTTTCAGAACCGATGAATCTATGGTATGGGTATTTCCTGCAACGTGATATTTTTTTACAATACCATTACATTAACAGCCGAAGAGAGCGGAAGAAAGGGGAGAGTGTGATATTTTTCATCAGAGCCGGCCTCAGCTTGTCGTCGCACTTGCGCATTGCGTACATACTGTTAGCTTTCGTGCGGGAAATGTTTAAATGACAGTTAACATCAGTCCCCATATACGGTGGTTTGATAAAAAACGGAGTTTTCATAACAAGGTGGGAAAGTTATGGAGCCGGCGACGGGCAATTTACAGTTCTTCTGGGGTCGCAATAGATTTTACTAGTGAGGTTTTTTTCGCTGGTTCCGGCAATCATAGAATTCAGAAGTTCAAGCAATTTTAAAGAAAAATTTGTTATTTCAGGAAGGTTCTCGGGGTCAGGCATTGTATCAGGAGAATAATAAAAGACCTGATTTTCCAACATGGAGTTAGAGTGTATCTTCGCAACAACGTTAGGCAAAGAGTCGCGACGAACGATATGAATTTCCTGTGTCGAATGAAAAAGGGCTGGCATGTACAAGGCTCATATCTATATTCTTAATATAATTATTTTAAGACAAATACTGTTACCCATTGTATAATATTTACTACAATAGATAATACTAACGGCTGGTATGCCTTAAGTGGAAGATGCATAACGTAGTGGAGAGTAATCCACACCGGTTTTAATAAATATAAAGTTGAGTTAGCTCTAAAAACTAAGGTTTTCAAACACAAAGATCTTACGTTGACT
>JAFGTF010000027.1 GCA_016934265.1 Spirochaetota bacterium | reverse complement strand
TTGAAGCATAGAGTGCCGAGATAGCTCAGTCGGTAGAGCAGTGGACTGAAAATCCGCGTGTCGACGGTTCGATTCCGCCTCTCGGCATGTATTTCGGGGGCGGTCTCTGCTTCGCGCAGAGCCCGCCTATTTTAAGCCACCCTAGCTCAGTCGGTAGAGCAACGCACTCGTAATGCGTAGGTCGTCGGTTCAATTCCGATGGGTGGCTCATCGGTTTTCGACCGTCGGATCGTCTGGCGGGAACAAAAATCTTGATTTTAAAATTATAATTTAGTATCTTTCAGCAAGATAAAATCCTTTTATGAAAGGAAGGGATAAAAGATGGCAAAACAGCTTTTATACGATGAAGAATCCCGTAGAACCCTGCTGCGGGGTGTAAACAAGCTGGCAGATGCGGTCAAGGTTACTCTTGGACCGAAGGGAAGGAACGTTGTTCTGGACAAGAAGTTCGGGGCCCCGACGATCACTAATGACGGCGTCACGATTGCAAAGGAAATCGAACTCGAAGATCCTTTCGAAAACATGGGGGCTCAGCTCGTCAAAGAGGTTGCGACGAAGACGAATGACGTCGCGGGAGACGGTACGACAAGCGCCACGCTGCTTGCACAGAACATTATAAAGGCCGGTCTGAGGAACGTGACCGCCGGTGCGAACCCGATGGGAATCAAGAGGGGCATCGAGAAGACGGTCAAAGTGGCGGTGGACGAGATAGTCAAGATCTCGAAGAAGATCGAAACAGCCGAAGAGATTGCAAACATAGCCGCTATCTCCGCGAATAACGATCCCGAGATCGGGAAACTCATTGCCGATGCGATGGACAAGGTCGGCAAGGACGGTGTCATCACCGTGGAAGAGGCCAAGAGCATGGAAACGACGCTCGAGGTCGTCGAAGGGATGCAGTTCGATCGCGGGTATCTTTCCCCGTATTTCGTCACCAACGCGGAAGCGATGACTGCGGTGCTGGAAGATGCGATGGTACTCATTCACGATAAGAAAATATCGGCGATGAAGGACCTCATCAGCATACTCGAAAAGGTGGCCCAGATGGGAAAACCGATGCTGATCATCGCCGAAGATATTGAGGGTGAGGCGCTCGCCACTCTCGTAGTCAACAAGATACGAGGCACGCTCAACGTGGTCGCGGTAAAGGCTCCGGGATTCGGCGACCGCAGGAAAGCGATGCTGGAAGACATCGCGGTGCTGACCGGCGGAAGGGTGATCTCCGAGGAGATGGGAATGAAACTCGAGAACGCCACGGTCAAGGACCTCGGCCGCGCGAAACGCATTACCGTCGATAAAGAGGATACCACGATCGTCGAAGGTGCGGGCAGTTCATCCGATATCAAAGGCCGAATAGGACAGATTAAGAACCAGATCGATGAGACGACCTCCGATTACGACCGTGAGAAGCTGCAGGAGAGACTCGCGAAACTCGCGGGCGGCGTTGCGGTAATAAACGTCGGCGCGGCGACGGAAGTCGAGCTCAAGGAGAAAAAGCACAGGGTGGAGGATGCGCTCTCCGCTACAAGGGCCGCGGTGGAAGAGGGCATCGTCCCGGGCGGCGGTGTCACGCTGCTTCGGACGATTCCGGTGGTCGAGAAGCTCAAGCTCGATGATCCGGACCAGGAGATCGGCAAAAAGATCATTCTGAGGGCGCTCGAAGAGCCGATACGGCAGATCGCATCGAATGCGGGCGTCGACGGTTCCATCATCGCAGAGAAGGCGAAGAAGGAGCCGAAGAACAATGGGTTCGACGCGAACAAGATGCAGTGGGTCGATATGTTCAAGGCCGGAATCATCGATCCTGCAAAGGTCGTCCGCTCGGAGCTTCAAAACGCTGCGTCGATCGCAGCGATGCTGCTCACCACAGAGACAATCGTAACGGATATACCCGAGAAGAAGGAGCCGATGCCTTCTATGCCTCCGGGGGGCGGAATGGGCGGTATGTACTGAGAAAAACTCGTACAGTAATGATGATATATCGGTACGAACTCCAGGGTTTTCACCCTGGAGTTTTTTTATTCCCGTGTATGTATTGACACTGGAGGATAACCGATGATACAATGTTTACGGCAAAGAAAACGGGGTCGGGTCAAAAAAGATGGCGGCCGAAAAGAAGAACGGTAAAAAGAAGCTGGATATAGACGGACTAGAATCCCTCTCGCGGGACATTATCGGTGAGATAGATGTTTCGGATATCGAGGGGATGGATATTCCCCAGCACCTGAAGGACAGCGTCGAGAACGCGGGCGCTTTAGATGAGATCGAGGAGCAGCTCGGTATCTCGGTCGGGGATACGGATCATGCGGAGGATAGGGATATCATCTTCGGTGTACCTGCCGGCACGGTAGATACGGATGAAGATGCGGAGGAATACGAGGAGGAAAAAGAAGATGCGGACGGCATGTTCGATATCAAGATTTCAGACGATCGTATGAGCGTGACGATCGATCTGTACCCTTCGACCGGCCTCGGAAGGCCGCTTAGTATGGGGGCGATCAGAACGAAAATCAACGATATGAAGATCGTGTACGGATTGAATATCGATCTTCTGGAACGACTCGTGGAAAAGGTGGAGGAGTCCAAAAAGGAGAAATCGGGGATTGTAATCGCGAGGGGCACCCCGCCGAAAGAGGGAAAAAACGGAAGCGTGGAGTTCAAATACGGTGAAAGCGACGATATTTTCAACGAGGAGTAGTGTATAGGTGTGAGCCGTCGGGAGACGGCCGTTTTGTGATCGTTTTATCGAGATTCTATACCCCACATGCCGGGACTATACCGGTAATTGTAAAAGAGGGGAAAGTTCATAACCGACATAGACACGCTGTCGTTCGTTGCACGGCGGCCGGCTCTCCCTTATCGGGTGAAAGAGAACGATCGTCCGGGTGAGCATGCGGAATATTCGGATTGAATCATTCCGTACCCCCAAGCTAAGAGAAGACGGATTCAGGTCGTAGCCTTCGAGGACCAGATCACGGACGGTCGAAATTACAAAAGGTTTTTAATGTTCAGGTCTCGAAAGAAAAGAAGCATAAAGAAGAAAACCCTCCGAAGCGTTGCGCCTGAGGGTAAGAAAACAGGTCTTCTGTCCTCTCCGGCGCCTGATCGAACCGTTACACAGAAGGCCTCTGAGATCGTACGGACGCCGGTGCGACACGGGTTCGCAAAGAAAGGCGATCTTATCGCTGTTATTCACCCGCCTATAAGTGGGAAGGATGGTAAAAATGTGCTCGGCGAGCCGATCCCGGCCCGCAGAGTGGAAACACCGAGGCTGATCGCCGGAAGAAACGTGAAGGTCGAGAAAGGGTCCTCGTACTTTATGGCGGTCGACGGTATGGTCGAGCTGCTCAAAGACAATAGGGGAAACTACTATATCAGCGGCAGGCTCTACAGGCATGGAAAGTTCGAAATCGACCTGTCCGATGACGAGATGGAAGCGTATCTGACGGTTATTCCGCCGCTCGGCGGTGCACGTCCGGTTACGACGGAAATGGTGCTCGATCGGTGTGCCTCCATGGGTATTACGGTGGGGATGGATGAAGAAGCTGTTAGAAGGGTCGTCGACAAGGCAAACGACGATAAAGAGACGGCAGAGCGTGTTCTCATCGCCTCCGGCGAGAAACCCGTACACGGAAGTGACAGAGTCTTCGAGTACAAAGTCCGGCTGGCCTCGGGAAGCAAGCTGGAGCTGAAAGAGGACGGGAGGACCGACTTCAAGGAGTACGATCTCATTACCAGGGTCAAGAAAGACGATCTTATTGCGGTCGTTACAAGACCGAAAACAAAGATGCGTGACGGACAAACGGTAAAAGGAGAGACGGTTCGTGCGCAATCGGGTAGATCGGTGGAAGTGTCGGCGGGTAGAAACGTCAGGGTGGAGGAAGACGAAGAGGAGATACGCTACTATTCGGAGATAGACGGCCAGCTTCTTACTCGGGACAAGGGTGTTTCGGTTGAGCCGCTTATGACTGTCAGAGGGGACGTGGGGCCGAAAACGGGCAATATTAATTTTGATGGGACACTTCTGATACAGGGGAACGTCAACGACAACTACGAGGTGCGTGCGGGCAAGGATATCACGATACAGGGCAATGTGGGAAGCGCGAGTATTCGCTCCGGCGGCAACATCATAGTGAAGAACGGTGTGATAGGGAAATACAAAGGGCTCATATCCGCTGCGGGGGATGTGACGCTCAAATTTACGGAAAACACGAACATCCTAGCGGCGGGCGACATTATAATCCAGCGAGCCGCCCTCAACTGCCGGCTTGTATCCGGCGGCAGGGTGATCTCAACATTGGAAAAGGGACAGATCGTGGGGGGCGAGATAAAGGCTCGCGGCGGCCTCGAGGTTAAAATTCTCGGTAACGAATCTGAAAACAGAATGAGCGTACATACGGGAATCGATTTTCTCACGGAAAATCGACTGAAGGAGATAACCCAGAAACGAGAGAAATACGAGCAGTCGCAACAGAAGCTCACGCTTCTTTTGGACAGGATAAAGCGGGCCGAAGAGGAGCAAGGCTTGCTTCCGGACCGGTTGAAAACGGCATATGAGGAGGCCCGGAAGAAGAGGGCGATAATCACGCTGGCAGTCGACAACCTGAAAAAAAAGGAAAAGGACTGTATCGTTCGTCTCAGTGAGATAGGGGATGCCGAGGTGAGGGTGCTCGAGTACCTCCACAAGGGGGTCAAGGTCTTCTTCGGTACGACCTCCTATGAGCCGGAGACCACCAAACGTGCGGTACGGGTCTACTATAACAGGGAGTATCGGAGAGTCGAAGTTTCGAATTTGTAGGATTACGTTTTTTGCGGAAGGTGCCCTATTCCTTCTGGGCGGCGGACTTCTGTCGCTTTCGTTCGAGAAGGTCCATCTTTTTATAGAACTCTACCTGCTTTGCCAGTTCCTCGAGGTCGGTGACGACGATCTTCTTATCCTGCAGCTTGAACTTCTTGTTCTCGAAAAGCTTCTGCATCAGGAGGTTCCCCTTGTCCTGCGGAAAACCCACCATCTTTATGAGTTCTTCGGGCCCGAAATCGAAAGTGTAACCCTCGTTGTGGCTCACCGGGATCCTGTTTTCCTCGACGACGGTGAGAAGCGTGTCGTAGAGCCTCCCGAGAGGGTCCGAGATGAGTATGTTGGCGAGCTGGCGGTAGGCCTTCCATATACGCTCTGAAAGGAGGGTGATGAGCTTCGTTCCGAGCTGCGGGTTTGTCTTGACCATTATCGCGAAGTTGTCCTTGCCTACGGCGAGGAGCTCCGAATCGCCGAAACTGATGGCGGATGCGGTCCTCGGTTTGTCTTCCAGCAGGGCCATCTCACCGAAAATATCTCCGGGTTTGAGAACGGCAAGCAACACCTCGTTGTTGTTGACTATCTTCGTGATCTTGATACGCCCTTTTTGGATTATGTAGAGTACGGAACCGGGCTGATGTTCCGCAAATATGAGCTCATTGTCCCTGTACTGGCGGTTGAAGCCCTCCTGCTTTTTTGAGAACTGTTCCTCCTTGATATGAGGTTGTATTTTGAGCATAAGCTTCTTCGCGTTCGCAATGTTTTCGTCGCCGGGGCAGTACTGAATGAACACCTTGAATGCATGGAACGCGTGGTTCAGCTGTTTCTTTTTGAGGTAGTAGTCACCGATTTGATAGAGGTACTTGGGATTTTCCTCCACGTTTCCCTTGAAAGAGAGTCTCGTGATGGCCGAGTCGAAATAACGCAACTTATGGCTGAAAGACTTGATTATTTTTATTGCGATAGCAGCGTACTTCTGCAACAGGATACCGAACTGGTCTCTGTAGACGCAGATAACGGTTACATCGGTAAGGGCTTTGGCCGACTCGATAGAGGCGTGGTTGCTCATGCAGGAAACGACCCCGAAGAAATCTCCGGGGTATAGAATATTTCCCGTATCCTCCTCGATGATCTCGGACTCCTTCGAAATCTGTACCTGACCCTGCTTTATTATATAGAATCTGGAGGCGTCACGCTTTCCCTCGACGTTGATGTAGGATTGTCGCTTGAACTGTAGTATGGATAGCTGGACCTGCTCCCCATTTGCCATCAACCGTCTCCTCGAATTATGAGCATAGTATACTACTATGTCTTTGTCAACTCAAAAAGTAGCATAAATCCTGTCGCCGGCGTCGCCGAGGCCCGGAACGATAAAACCTCGCTCGTTCAGCTCGGGATCGATGCATGCGGTATAGAGTCGTTCGTCGCCGCTCTCTTTTTCGAGTCTCGAAGCGGCGCTTTGGGAGGTAAGAACGGAAACGATCGTTACATGTAAGAGCCCGTTTTGCCTCATCGATCGCGCGGTATAGAGCACACTTCCGCCCGTTGCGACCATGGGATCGAGGATGAACGCATACATCTCGGAATTTTTTTCAGTGAGGTGGGAATAGTACTGAATAGGCTCCAGTGTCGATTCGTCGCGCCTGAGCCCCATGAACTCGACTCGTGCATTCGGAACGAGCGAGAGAATGGGTGTCAACATTCCAAGCCCGGCACGGAGTATCGGAACGAGCAAAAGGTCGTCTTTTAGTATCCGGGATCCGCTCTTTGCAAGAGGCGTATTGACGACGGTATCCGTAAGCGGGAGGTGCCGCGATGCGTAGGTGAACAGGATAAGGGTAATCTCCCCGAGTATCCTCCTGAAATCGGCCGGGGGGGTGCCCTTGTCTCTCAGCCTGGACAGTTTATGCTGCACGAGCGGGTGGTCGACGATTTCTACTGTCAATTTTTTCCTCTCAGATGTAGTAGTGGGCACGGGAATTCGTGCCGTCTTTTTCATTTCTTAGTATACAACTTTCGTTTCCTCTTTTCAACGAATTGATCGATCGTTTCGGCTTTCGATCCCGCGACAACCCCTTTTATATCCCTTGACGAGCCCGGTTTTATTGAATAGATTTAGGGTGATTTAAAAGCGGGCCGACCTTCTTGAGGCAATATGGTTCATACGGCTATATAATGGATCACCTAATCCTTGCGTCGAAGTCTCCCAGACGGAGAGAGATCCTTAAAAGGATAGGTATTCCATATATTCTCTGCGAACCGGATACGGATGAATCTCTCAAGGACGGTCGAAACATCCGATCCGCCGTCATAGGTATATCGAAACGAAAGGTGGGGGTCGTTGCCCCCCGCTTTGCACGGGGGCTCGTGCTGGGGGTCGATACAATAGTCCTCTGTAGGGGACGCGTGCTCGGTAAACCGAAAAACGGCGATGAGGCGGAGGAATACCTGCGGTTTCTGAACGGCGGCTGCCACGAGGTGCTGTCTGGGGTTACGGTGAAAGACTCGGGAAGCGGGGTTGAACACTCCGCCGTCTCGACGACAGCCGTGTATTTTACCGAGATGACACGTGCTGAGATAGGCTGGTATCTTTCACTCGGTGAGTGGTTCGACAAGGCCGGGGGGTATGCCATCCAGGGGAGTGCGTCGATGTTCATCGACCGTATCGACGGCTCATATTACAATGTAATGGGACTACCGGTGGAACAACTGTTTCGCCTGCTGAAGAGGTTTTCGTATTTCAGCTCCGCGGGGGAGTACAGACCCGTGAAGAGGTCCTGACATATAGAGGTTATAACCGAAAAGGGGTAGGAACGGGGACCCGGCGTGAAGCTAACCCGTCCGGACTTTGATTTTCGGTATTTTCCGGCAGCGGCAGGCTGTGTGAGAAATAACGCGCGAAGGATACGCGGTTGTATCGAATCAATTCTTCGTTTTTTCTCACACATCCCCTCAGTTATATTTTTGCTGCCGCAATAATGTCTTAATTCCGGTATTTGTAACCGGGGTGGTATAACCATAACCATATTAGAAGGGGGATTACATTGGGCATTGTTACTATGAAGGAGCTTCTCGAGGCCGGCGTACATTTCGGGCATCAGACACGCAGATGGGATCCGAAGATGAAAAACTTCATCTTCACCGAAAGAAATGGGATCCATATCATAGACCTTCAGAAGACCATCACACTGCTGAAGGTCGCATACAACGCGATCAAAGAGCTGTCGAAGCAGGGCGGTACGATCCTGTTCGTGGGGACCAAGCGTCAGGCGCAGTCGGCCATTGTGGAGGAGGCGACGCGAAGCAGTATGCCGTATGTCGCCAACCGCTGGCTCGGCGGCATGATTACCAACTTCGATACGATCAAGAAGAGCATTATGAAACTGAAGCGTATCGAGCGTATGGAGGTCGACGGTACCTTCGACTATATGATAAAGAAGGAGATCGTCCGACTGCGACGGGAGAAGGACAAGCTCATAAAGAATATCGGCGGGATTAAGGAGATGGAGACGCTCCCTGATATGATATTCATCATAGATCCAAAGAAGGAGGCGATCGCGATCGCGGAAGCGATGAAGGCCGGAATACCGATCGTCGCCATAGTCGATACCAACTGCAATCCCGACGGTATCGATTATCCCATACCCGGAAACGACGATGCGATTCGGGCTATCAATCTCTTCTGTTCGGTCGTTTCCTCTGCGGTGATAGAGGGGCGGACCGAAGCCGGCAAGATAGAAATTACGGAGGAGACGGAAATCATGTCTCTCGCCGAAGAGGAGAAGGCCGCGTTAGAGACTGCGGAAAAACCGGAGGATCTACCCGCCCCTGCGGAAGGTGAAGAAAAGGCGGATACACAAACCGTTGCCGTTGAAGAGAACGCAGAGGACCTGGAGGAGGGGCTTGCCGCGGACACGACGGTTTCCGAGGACGAGGGGGGCGGCGAAGACGTCGAGCAAAAAGAGCCCCCGGTGGATGCTGAATCGCAGCAGTCGGAAGAAAAACCTCAAACGGCCGAAACCCCTGACGATTCGGATGCCGAAACATCCTCCGAAAAAAAGGATGCGGACGTAACGGATTCGGACGCGAAGGAAGAAGCGCAGGAAAATGAAGGGAAGGGGGAATAGAGTGGCGATAGATCCGAAAGACATCAAGACGTTGCGGGAAAAGACCGGGGCTGGCATAATGGACTGCAAGAAGGCCCTCATAGAGGGGGCCGGCGACTTTAAGAGGGCGGTCAAGATCTTGCGGGAAAAAGGTCTCGCCGAGGCGACGAAACGGGGCCACAAGGAAGCCAAAGAGGGCCTTATTGCCGTCTCTGAGAGTTCCGACGGAACGGGGATCCTGATGGCGGAGATAAACTGCGAAACGGATTTCGTGTCGCGGACGGAGAAGTACGTGGATTTCGTTCGGGATATTGTTACAATCCTTCTCGATAAGAAGACGGAATCGGCGGACAGTCTCCCCGAGGAAGCGGTAACGAAGATAAAGGAAGCGGCGGCGGCATTCGGCGAAAACATTCTAGTTCGTAACGTCGCGCGGTTTATCAGGCAGGATGTAGGAAAAAGCATTTTTGCACATTATATACATCTCGGCGGGAAAGCGGGTGTCATCGCGGAGTTTATCCTGGAGGACCCGAAAAAAGCTCAGGATGAGACCCTTAAAACGTTCATAAAAAATATTTTATTACAGATTGCCTCCATGAATCCGCTCAGCGTGTCGAAAGACGATTTTCCGGAAGATGTTTTACGAGAACAGCGCGAGATCTATATGAAACAGGCGCAGGAGAGCGGGAAACCGGATGCTATCATCGAGAAGATGGTTACGGGGCGGATAGGCAAGTTCTTCGCCGAAAACTGTCTCCTTAACCAGAAGTATGTGAAGGATGGAGACATGACCGTGGAGAAGTATCTTTTAGAAGTCGAGAAAAAGATCGAAAGTTCCGTAAAGATTGCACGGTTTGCGAGGTTCAGGCTCGGTGAAGAGTGACGGCTGCAGATATAAACGGGTTGTACTGAAGATATCGGGAGAGGCGATAGGAGGCGTCGACGGCGCCTTCGACCTGGACGCCGTTCGCCGTATCTCGAACGAGATAAAGAAAATCAGCGGTTTAGGCTGCGAAACGGGTGTCGTGATCGGCGGCGGGAACATAGTACGCGGCAGCCGGCTCAGCGGACAGGGTCTCGATCGGTCCCGTTCCGATTACATGGGAATGCTTGCGACCGTAATAAACGGCGTGCTCTTCGAGAATACGCTGAAGGCTATCGGGGTAGACGCCGTATTGCAATCGGCCTTACACCTCGATGTACTTACTGAACCGATAGACCTGAAGCGGACGGAGAAATACCTGAAGGCGGGTTCGGTGGTCATCTTTTCGGGAGGGACCGGCAACCCGTATTTTACCACGGATACAGCCGCGGCGCTCAGGGCATGTGAGATCGGTGCGGATGCGCTTCTCAAGGCTACGAAGGTCGACGGTGTATACGACAGAGACCCCGCGACCGACGAAAAGGCGGTATTTTTCCCATCCATCACCTATCAGGAGGTCATAGGCAGGAACCTGAAAGTCATGGATGCGGCGGCGGTCACCATGTGCAGGGACAGCGGGATCCCAATAATCATATTCAATCTGTATCGGGACGGGAACATCGAGAAGATCGTGAAAGGATATGATATTGGTACTTCAATAAAGGAGTGAGCCATGCATGAGGAGATAAAGAACCGGTTGAGAAATCGTATGGACAAGACCATCGAGAGTTTGCTGGAGGAGTTCAAGAAGGTACGCTCCGGGAGAGCGAACTCCGCGCTCGTGGAAGACCTCATCGTGGAGTATTACGGTAACCGGCTGCCTCTCAAACAGCTTGCGAGCATTTCGGTGCCGGAACCCCGGTTGATCGTGGTACAGCCGTGGGACAAGGGTTCACTTTCGGATATCGAGAAGGCGTTTCACAAGTCGGATCTGGCGCTGAATCCCAATAACGACGGTAAGGTTATAAGAATAGCGATACCTCCCCTCACTGAGGAGAGACGGAAGGAGCTTGTGAAGGTCGCGAAGGGCAAGACGGAAGACGCAAGGGTGGCGATACGGAACATCAGACGTGACGGAAACGACGAGGTGAAACAGGCGGAAAAGGACGGTCATGTAAGCGAGGACGATTCGAAGCGCGCCATGGAGGATATCCAGAAGATCACGGATGAGTATATCGAGCAGATGAACAAGCTGTTGGAGGGCAAGGAAGCCGAGATCATGGAAGTATGATGAAAGGGCAGGAAATAAAACAGCCTTCCCACATCGCCATCATCATGGACGGGAACGGAAGATGGGCGAAAGCACGGGGACTGCCGCGTACCGAAGGACACCGTGTGGGCGCGGAACGGGTGCGGGACATTGTGTACGCGTGCCTCGAGATGGGGGTGAAGAACCTCACCATATATGCGTTTTCCAAGGAGAACTGGAAACGTCCCAGACGCGAGGTGAGCGGAATCATGGGTCTCGCCCGTTTCTTTTTCAAGCGGTTCTTCGACGAGCTCAAAAAAGAGGGTGTGTTTTTCGTGCATCTCGGCGACACGGAAGGACTGTCTCCCGGAATTCTGAAGATTATCAGGAATATGGAGGAGAATAACGCGGCAGAGCGGAAGCTGTACCTTTCTATTGCGTTCAACTACTCGGGAAGAAGCGAAATTACCCAAGCGGTACGGGAGATCGCCTCGCTCGTCGAAAGAGGAGACATCGAAGTCGGGGACATTACACAAGAGCTCGTGAGCGAGCATCTGTATTCCGCCGATCTTCCCGATCCGGACCTTCTCATAAGAACAGGCGGGGAACATCGCGTGAGCAATTTTCTCCTTTGGCAGATAGCATACTCTGAACTGTGGGTAACGGATACGTTGTGGCCCGATTTCTCGAAACAGACCCTCCTTGAAGCCATCGATGAGTATCATAGAAGAGAGAGAAGATTCGGTGGACTTTGAAAAAAAGAGGGTCTTCTTTGGTCCAGGTCCGATGCTGCAGCGCGTACTGCTGTCGGTCCTGCTTGTTCCGCTTCTTTATGCAACCGTAAAGATAGATTGCTGCAAGGGTTTGTTATTTTTCCTGTTTGTGCTGGCGTTGTCCATTCTCTCCGCACGGGAGCTGTACAGGCTGTTCGCCGAGACCCTCGAGCTGGATCGTGTGAAATGGTGGTACTGCTGCCTCCCTCAGGCGGTCCTCATCATTCTGAATTATTTAAATTCCTTTTTCACGATGAAGTATCTTGGTATTTTATACATAACGGGATATACGGTTCTTTTACAGGCGGTCTTGGGGATTCTCATCTGTCCTGGAAAAAAAGGGGGGGGGCGAGCGGCGCTCTCTCTTTTCGGATACGTGTATACGGGATTGTTCCCGCTTGCTCTTTTTTTGATACGGGCGGTCTATGGACCGCCGTATGTATATCTTTTTTTCCTGCTCTGCTGGATCAGCGACGCGGCGGCGTACCTCGTCGGTATGCGTTTCGGAAAAAGGAGGGGTATCGTTCGCTGGAGCCCGCAGAAGAGCCTCGAGGGGTACATTTCGGCGTTCTGTATAACGGTCGCGGTAGCGGTTGCGGCCGGACTTCTTTTTGCCGAACGATTCGGGCCTGCGGTATGGAAAACCGCGATGATCGGCTTCGTCATCGCAGTAACCGCTCCGGCAGGTGATGTTCTCGAGTCGGCGCTGAAACGGAAAGCGAAGAGGAAGGATTCGTCGGGATTCCTGCCGGGATTCGGCGGCGTGCTCGACATTTTCGACAGCATACTGTTGTCGGCACCGGTATATCTGCTGTTGCTTTCCGTACTGTAAAGACGGGGGGAGTATGGGGACCACGATAATTCTCGGGATAATTTCGATCGGTATATTGATCTTCGTCCACGAGCTGGGGCACTTCCTCGCCGCCAGGGCTGGCGGGATAAAGGTGGAGGTCTTCTCCATCGGCTGGGGAAGAGGTGTCGTTTCGTTTAAATGGAAAGAAACGAAGGTCCAGATAGGGTGGATCCCGTTCGGCGGTTACTGTAAGATGGCGGGTGATTCTCCGCGGGACGATCTCACGGGGGACAGGGGAGAATACTATTCGAGCCCACCTCTGCGACGTATCATGGTCGCGCTCAGCGGACCTCTTTTCAATTACCTCTTCGCCGCCCTTCTCTTTATTATGATCGTCTTTATTGGGTATGAGATAAAAACCTACCCGAACAGGATACTGCTTGCGGATAACACGGCGGCCGTGACCGGCGGCAGCACTCCCGCCAAAGCGGCGGGTATGAGAGACGGCGACGTGATTATCGAAATAAACGGCAACGGGATAACGAACTGGGACCAGATTACGGAAAACATAGTGCGGAATGCGCTGAAGCCGGTCCGTTTGAAAGTACTTCGAGAGGGTACCGTTTTTGAATTCACCGTCGTTCCGAGGCTCGAGGAGGAAACGGGAAGAGGCATTATCGGCATATACCCGTGGATCGAGCCGGTTATCGGGGAGACGGAGCCGGCCGGCGCGGCTGATCTGGCCGGATTGAGGAAAGGGGATCGTATTATCTCGGTCGACGGAGTCTTGGTCGACAATCACCTCGCGTTCTATTCGGCGATAGAGGGAAAGGCCAATGAAAAGGTAGCGGTGGTATTCGGGCGAAACCAAGAGATACACCAGACGATGCTCTTTATACGGCTCGAAGAGGGATACGAATCCGCAGGTCTTTTCTTCAGGCAGCAGGTCTACCGTTCCCCGAAATACCCGTTCGGTGTTTCGGTGGTGAAGGGATTCAAAAAGTCCGGGGAAGCGGTACGGGATACCGTCCGGGGAATCGGTTTCGTGATAAGCGGTAAGATCAGGGCAAGAAACGCCGTTGCAGGTCCGGCAAAACTGATATATCTGTCCGGTCAAATCGCAAAGGAGGGTTTCGTGTATTTCCTTCAGGTGATGGGCTATATCAGCATCGCCTTTTTCATCATGAACCTGATCCCCTTCCCCGCCCTCGACGGGAGCCATATCGTTATCTCCCTCTACGAAGTCGTCACGAGAAAGCGCCCGAATCTTTCGGTGATTCACCGGATTCAGGCCTTCGGTTTCATAGTGCTGATCGCGGCGCTCGTGTTTGTTACGATGAACGATATCACGAGCTTTTTAAACCGATAGCTCTCATTACGTAAGGAGGTTTCCGTGAAGAGAATCCCCGTCGTTTTCCTGGTGATTTTTTTTCTGGTTTCGACCGCAGTTTCCGCCTCAGAGACGCTCCCGTTTGCCGTCGGCGAGCGATTACGGTTCTTCATTTATGCATCCAAGATCTATGTGGGGTCTCAAACCGTGGAGCTCGTCGGGACCGAGGATCTCGGCGGGAACGGGGTCTACAGGATACACGGGGTCTCCCGGTCGTCCTTCTTTGTCAGTATACTCTATAGATTGGACGACAAGTGGACCGTTTTCATCGATAGGGATACGCTCCTTCCCCGGAGGGTCGAAAAGGACATGACCGAAGGAAGGGCGCAGGGATTCTTCATCTACGATATCGACCAGGAAGCGGGTACCGTCAGGATTTTCGACAGAGACGCCGACAAGACGGAAGAGGTCCTGTCGAAAACACTCGTTTTCGATCTCTTCAGTCTCCTGTATTATTACAGAGCCAACCCGGAAACGTTCTACGAGCCGTTTACCTTCGATTTTCTCGAACCTCATGCGCTCCATACGGTACAGTTCAAAGATATGGGAACGGAAGAGATAATCATTCCGCGGATATCGAAAAAACGCGAAGTCACCGCGAGAAAGCTGCAACAGATCGGCGGTATCGGAATAGAAATATATATAAGCGACGATCGGTTTCGGGTCCCGCTCAAGATGACGGTGCCGTCTGTCCTTCCGGGAGATAAAAAGCTCATGATAGATTTTTATATCGACAGATTCGAGCCCGGCGGCGGAGTCGGCATGCCCACGCAGTACGAAAGCCTTGCGTATTGAAGCCGCCTGGCACATATGCGGGGACCTGCGGGGGTGTGATTGCGCTCAACGGAGCGAAGGATTATGTCGATACACTAGGTAGTATACGGTAGATCGCTCGAGCCGTTGTTAAAACCGTACAGCTTGAAGAGAAGGTATCATCTTTCCAACCGAAAGGGATGCTTCTCGGGCCGGGTACCTGCCGGTGAATGACGGCGGCCGTTCTACGGAGGGCTGTTTTGGCCTGCTTTTCACGCGCCGCCGCCGCTGTCCGTCCTTCATGTGGAAAAAGAGGAGAGAGCACGTGGAGATAGAGGCCTTTCAAATTGCAAAACCGACGTCCGGCCAGATCGCCATCCTCGTGATCGTCGTCATCGTGGTGCTGGCTGTTTTCATCGTCGCAGCCAGAACGGCCAGCAAGGGAAAGAAGAAGACAAAACGGCAGCAGGGAGCGGGCTGGCATACTTTCTATCAGATCGCAAAGCTGAGGAACCTCTCCAAAGGCGAGACGGAGATACTGAAACGCCTCGTTGAGGCCTACGGTCTCTCTAAACCGGCGTCCATCTTTACCTCGACGCATATTCTCGATTCCTGTATTCAGAGAGCCGTTCGTAAGCTCAGCCTCCAGGAGATCAAGGGCGAATCAAAGGAAGATCTTATTAACAGGTACTACCGTCTTCGGAACAAGGTGATGCGGAACCGGGGAGTCAAAGGTATCGCCTCCACGAGGGATATTCCGGAAGGCGCGAAGATCAGGGTCGGTGTCGAGGGCTTCGGGACTTTCTCAGTGGGTGTGAACAAGAATGTCGACGAATACCTCGGAATAAGCGTTCCCGTGCTTCCACCCGGCAAGTTGGTCCCCTGGAACAAGAAGAAGGTGACCGGTTCCTACTGGAAGGAGAACGACGCCTCGTATAACTTTACGACGAAGGTCACCGACGTCGTCGTCGAAGAAGATGTGCACTCCATATGCCTCAAGCACACGGACAGGATAGCAAGGGTCCAGAAGAGAAGGTATCCGAGAAAATCGATACGCCTGCCGGTGCTCTTCACCAGGGTGAGGATCGTCAAGGATGGGGAGAAGAAGAAAGCCGTCATAGACAACAAGGATTCCCACTGGGGGACCCTCATAGATATTTCCGTGGGCGGGTGCTCCATCGAAACCGCCATTCCCTTCGATAAAAACACCTACACGAAGGCGCAGTTCGAGCTCAAGGAGGATTACAGGGTGGTCGCCTATGGGAAGGTGAAACGGATAGAGCGGAACCCCGCTCGGAAGATGTGGATCATGCACGTGCAGTTCACGAAGATGGACAAGAGTCATAAGAACGAGATATACGCGATACTGTACAACTACCAGACGATAGAGTAGGGGCGGGGTTCCGGCGGAATCCCGCTCGGAAGATAACGGACGCTTTTTTACACACCCCATAAAGAATGTCGGAAATCAGTTGAGCGGTCGGACGCGGTCAGAAGAGGGCTCGATTCTCACAATCATGCGTCAGACGGCGGGCAGGTTCATCGCCCACCGCTGTCTCAGGGAGGCCCGTTCCTTAAGCTATGTGACGCTTTTGTCGCTCGTCCCCTTTCTAACGGTAATACTAGTCTTGCTTTCCAGCCTGCCGTTCTATTCGTCGATTAAGGAGAGGCTTCTTTTCGATATTTCTTCACTGCTGCTCCCCCGGACGGGAGAGACGATAGCGGGATACCTCGATTCGATACTTGCGGGGAAAAAACCGGTGGGAGTGATCGGGATACTCTTCTCCGTAGCCCTTTCTTTCTCTCTCATACTGTCCTTAAGCAGGGCCGTGAATACGATATGGGGAACGATAGGGTCGGACCACATACTCCGCAGCTTTCTCAAGTTCGTTGCGCTTATTATCCTGGCACCGACGCTCATTATCATCGCCTTTCTTTTGCATCACTATACATTCGTACAGAAGGCACTGATGTGGCTCTTTTCGCTGCTAGGAGGAGAAAGAAGGGCCTTGCTGCCTACCATCAGGACGGGGTTTGCAAGAGGATTTTCTCTTGTTCTGAACTGGGGACTTTTGGCCTTTGTGTACGGATTGATTCCACACGGAAAGGTAAAGCCGGGTCCGACCATAGTCTCGGGCGTATGTTCGGGAACTCTATGGTGGCTCATGCGTCTCGGTCTCAATCTGTACATCGTATATATCCCGCAGATGAACCTCCTCTACGGCTCTCTTGCCTTTATTCCGGTTTTCCTCGTCTGGATTTACGGGACATGGATCATTGTCCTATTCGGCGTTGAGCTAAATTATTCTTTGCATTCAAGGAATAAGACGGTACTTTTTCGAATAAATCACCCCGGCAGCGTGTAATGGGCTCACGGTACATATCTAATAGCTTCGAGGAGACGGTGCGATACGGAAAAGCCCTCGGGGATTCGTTGACGGGCGGCGAGGTGCTCCTGCTTACGGGGGTATTGGGAAGCGGGAAGACCGCGCTCACAAAAGGTATTGCGGAGTCGGCCGGGGTACGAGAGGTCGTGACCTCGCCTTCGTTTACGATAATGAACGAATACTCCGGTAGGCTCCTTCTCTACCATTTCGATTTCTACAGAATCGACGACGAAGCGGAGATGGAAGACCTGATCGGGGATTTCGCCTACAGAGAAGATGCGATAGTCGTAATAGAATGGGGGGAGAAGCTGAAAGACAGGCTCGATTCTTTCGTCCTAGTCAACATTGCGCTGCAGAATTCCGAACGGATCATAACCGTCACGAGGAGGCGGGCGTGATCCTATGCGTCGAAACGGCGACGAACGCATTCGGTCTCTCTCTGTTCGACGGGCGGGACTACCACGACGTCGAGACAGTGTACAAGACCGCATATTCTCAGAACGTGGTGGCGGAAGCGAAAGCCCTGCTCGAGCGCATGGAAAAGAGCTTTACGGATGTTACGGAAGCGTACGCCGACATAGGACCCGGTTCTTTCACCGGGATCAGGATAGGTGTCTGTTTCGTGAACACGCTGCATCAGACCTGCGGTGTTCCGCTTATCGGTGTATCGTCGCTCGATCTTCTTGCGTTCGAAGCCGGACGGTGGTATAATCCTGTTGTCGCTTTCATTCGCTCGAGGAAGAATGAGGTATACGCTGCCTTTTATAAAGAGGAGAGGCGGGTGACGGAGTACCTCGCGCTTCGAAAAGACGAGTTCGAAAGATTCATCAAAACCGTACGGCCTGCGGTCTTAGTTTCACCGGAGGAAGATTTCACGCAAACGTGTATCGATACGGCGCTTCTTTCAGACGTAGAAGTCTGTTTTTCTCATCCGAAATCCCGGACGGGCGTCGAACTTGTACGACGGCATAAGATGATCCCGCAGCCAGACTATTTGAAACCGCTTTACGTACGAAACATCTAGCCTTCATTCCGTTACCGCTTCCGAATGCATGCGCGTTCAGCCGGCGGCTGAAAACCCAAAGACTCTTTCCGATCGAAAGGGCCAAGGAACGATTCGATGGGGTATATCGTCTGTACGGATATGAAGAACCTGGTCAAATCCCTCGAACATCGTCTCGTCAGGGTCCCCCGAACTCTTCGGGGGCTGTATGACCTTGTCAGAGTGAAGAAAGGGGAGCGGGTATTCCTTCTCGACCATGAGCATGACAGGCTGTACGGCCCGTTTGTCGCCTGCTGCGATGAAATGCAGGAGGAGATAAATCCGAAAGAAGGGCCGTTCAACGGATTCGGACCTGTCGAGAACCACTATCGGTACGACAGCATACCGGTCGACTGCGGAAGTGTCGGAAGAGAAGGCGTGCAGTACAGGGGGGGCGTTCCATGGAAGATCCCGTTTTTTCTGGAGCCTAAGGAGGAGGAACGGATAACGCGAAGTCTTTTGATAATGAATACGAAACGGCTTCCGGTGGTTATCAATTTCACCCTGAATGACGGCGTATTGCGGGCCGCGCTGGTGACCACCGAAAAAGAGACCGCCGTAAGAAACCATACGTTCGGCGATACCGATGCGTTTTCCACACTTGTCGAGCGGAAGATGCGCATCGCCGAAGAGGTGCTGGGCCGTGACCCGAAGCGCGCCTGCGCCGAAAACCTCCGTGAGCTCGGCGAGCTTGTTTTCGACAACATGTTAGAGCCGCTGGCGCTCGGTCCGCTGTTTTCCGAAGGGGGCTTTCTCGTCTGCATCGGGGGCGACCCGGCTGCGAGGCGGATCCCGTTCGAGATCTCCTGGTCGGGATCATTCATCTTCGAGAAGAACAGCGTATTTTTCACCCGCCAGGTACGAGAAGACCTGCAAAAAAACGTTCGACACCGTCAAAAAAGGGCGGCTACGGTACAGGGTGAGTTATCGAATGAAGATCGTCGTGATCGTCCGACGGCGCTTATCATTGCGGATCCCGCCCGGCGGTGTACGCATGCATACGAGGAGGGTGTCGAGCTGTTCAACCTGTTCGAACGTGAGGGGATCGCCGTCGATCTCGTCTCAAGGCCGGTGGACAGGGAGCATGCGCTCGGCCTCCTGTCGGGGTACGAATTCGTCCACTTTTGCGGGCATATGGAATCCGAGGGACCGTCTCAGGGCTGGGACCTCGGCGATTTCCGCCTGCGCGTGAAGGAGCTTCCCGAGCTTCCCGGGTTTCCCTCCTTCGTCTTCTCCTCTTCCTGCAGCGGGACGATGGATTTCGGGCAGAAGCTCCTGGACCGGGGAGCCAGTACGGTTGTGTGCTCACGGTGGAGGGTGCCGGACAGGGATATGCGGGGGTTCGTCATTCCTTTCTACCGGCTCCTTCTGGACGGCGCCGAGACCGGCGAAGCGTTCAACTATGCGGTCAGGACTTCATACGAGCGCGGGGATGTCGCACCACTCCTCTTCAGCCTTCACGGAAACGGCAGAAAGCGGTATGAAAAGCTGTATAAATGATTCGAGGATCAAAGGCCTGATTCGCGAATACCGCGACGGCGACGGGTATGCGTATAAAAAGCTGGTCGAAATGGTTTCCTCCTATATCTATAACTATCCGAGAATCGTATTCGGAGCGGACGAGGACCGCTGCGGCGATTACTACGAGTACGTTCTCGTGCGCCTGAGGGGTATCATCGACCGGTTTCGTGATACGGGCGTACGATTTACCTCCTGGTTCACCGTTGTATTGCGGACGCGGTATTTTAATTACATCAGAGAGTCGCGTAAGGGGTATATTCTCAGAGAGGGGGTGTCCCGCCTGTCGCTGGATTTCGAATCGGACCGATACAGCGGGCTGCACAACCTTATCGGCGACGGGAGAGATTACAGCTGCTCGGAGAGCGGACGATACGAGGAGATTGTCGATATGATAGTCAGGGAGCTGAACGACCGTCAGCGCGTCTTTTTTCACCTGTACTATCTCGATACGCTGCGTCCGGAGGACGTCGGTTTCCTGTCGATATACCTCGGCAATACCCCGAGGGAGACGCTCGAGGGGATCGACAGGGTGCGCTCCACCATGGTGCGCCGATATGAGCAGAGGCACAGACTGCTGATAAAGCTGAACGAGGTATACCGCAGAATCGTGTACCTGCAGCAGGAACAGGATGCGGGTATGGTTCGGGCCGAAAAAAACAGACAGAAGCGGCTTCTCTATGAGTACGGGCATATCAGGCTCAACCCTTCGTATAAGAGTATCGCGGAATTCCTGAATCTTCCGGTTGGAACCGTTTCCTCACGGATCCTGCGGATGAAAGCCTGCGTGCGGCGTATCGTGGAGTGGGAGGCGGGCGGCGCGCCGCATGCGCGGGGGAGGGGGATATGAAACGGTGCCGATACAACAGGCCGGATTTCATAGCCGCCTACTACGACGGTGTCCTGCCTGAAGAAGAAAGGACCTCCTTCGAGGCGCACCTTTTTACCTGTGCTGAGTGCATGGATGCACTCCTCTCGCTCGAGAAGGATTCGTTTTTGATGCGGAGTATGAGGGAGTACTATGAGGCGGCGCCGGCGTACCGGCCTGCAAAGAGCGTTGCCCTGTTTGAATTAGTGAAAAACGGTATCAGGCTCGTTAGAAACCTCGCCGAGCCTCCCGTCTTCGAGCATATGCTGCCGGTCCCCGCGAGGGGCCGGACCGACGCTTCTTCCGGATGGTACCGTATATCGCGGGGAGATATCACGGTGTCGCTGAGAGAGGGTGAGGGAGAGCGGTTCGACCTCGAGGTTTCCGGAATCAGGGGAAAAAGTGCTTTGCTCTACCGTTTTGGGAAGCTCGTCGAAGCTCATGCGCTGTCAAAACGTGACACCGTCGTATTTTACAGGCTTGCCAAAGGGTCGTACCGCCTTGCCGCCGCGCAGGGCGGCAAACCGTGCGATGAGTATCTGTTGGAATTTACCGTTCGATAGAGGAGCATGCCATGGAACTGAAAGAGGCGTTGGAGCAGGCGATGAAAGCGGAGATAGAGGGCAGGGAGCTCTACCGTATCGCGTCGGAGCGGACCGTCGACGAAAAGGCGAAAGAAGCCTTCGCATATCTCTCCCGGGAGGAGGACAGCCATTTCGAGGCGCTTAAGAGACTGTACGGCTCGTACCTCTCCGGCGAGCGAATGAGGGTGGAGACACTGCCCAGGCTGATCGATTTTTCCGATGCAAAAAGCCCGATTTTCTCCGAGACCTTCAAGAAACAGCTTGCAGGGAAACACTGGGAGATGTCCGTGCTCTCCATCGCCATGCGGCTCGAACGCGATTCGGTACGTTTTTATCAGGCGCTGGCCGGCGAACAGGAAGCGTTTTCCGACCGTGTGCTTTTAAACGGAAAAACCGATCCCGTTGAACTCAGGAAGTTCTTTCTCGAGCTTGCCGAATGGGAGCGGTCGCATCTCGATTCTCTCCAGCACGAGATCGCTCTTTTGCAGGATGACTACTGGGAGGAGAACAATTTTGTTCCCTTCTGATGGATGATTTGTAATGAGAGGTGCCGCGGGGGCGACACCATCGGGAGAAAACCTAATGGATCGGAAAAGACTCGACGAGTTGCGCGCCGTGTACGGAGATATACGAGACCGTATCGAAGCGCGGCTTTCGGAGTTCGAAGAGGTATGGAAAAGGGGGAACGACGAAAAGCTTTTCTTTGAGCTGGTGTTCTGCCTGCTCACACCGGGCGCGCGGGCGAGAAACGCCGACCTATGCCTCCGGAAGATCGAGAAAAAAAAGCTACTCAAAGACGGCGATATAGAGGATCTTTCGGCCTGCCTGAATCTCGTGCGGTTCAAGAACAACAAGGCCAGAAACATCGTCGAAGCGAGGAGGAAATTTCTTAAGAAGGGCGGGGTCTCCATACGGGAGGCGCTTGAGAGGATGGAAAACGGATTCGAAAGGCGGGAGTATCTCGTATCGGAGGTACGCGGCATGGGGTACAAGGAGGCGAGCCATTTCCTGCGGAATATCGGATTGGGTGACGGACTCGCCATCCTCGATCGACACGTGCTGAAGTACCTCGAAAGCGTTGCGCTCATCGATTCGATACCGCAGTCGCTTCCCAAGAAAAGGTACTTGGAGATGGAACGAATCCTGAACGGGCTTGCGGTTCAAGCCGGTATGCGGGTAACGGATCTCGACTTCGTGCTCTGGTTTATGGCGACCGGCGATGTATTCAAATAAGGATCATCTCTGATTCAGGTGTAGCTGTTAGTGTATAAACGCGTACCACCTAGTAATTGTCAATTTGCACGACATCGTGGACACTAAATTTGCATAACACAGTGGACAGTGTGGAGATCGTCAATTTCAATTAAATTCGGTTCTTCTCCGATTTAGGTGCAATAATACAATGAAAGTACCTACTGTCTTGACACATAAATAACTTGAATAAATAGTACAGATTATGTTATCATGGGCTTGTACCTTTAAAGAAAAGGAGATAAAGCCCAT